>NZ_JAYMHD010000048.1:0-339026 GCF_035656535.1 Streptomyces sp. H51 | reverse complement strand
GGGCGGCGCCGGGCGGCAGGACAGACGGCGCTCGCCCTCCCAGGCTCCCGTGGCCCAGGCTCCGCCGCCGCGCACCGTACCCCCATGGCCACCGATGCCGACCAGCCAAGACTCGGACCAGCCGCTCTGCGCGAGCTGACCCGCACCGGCGACGGCCCCCGCCTGCTGGACGTGCGCACCCCCGGCGAGTTCCGCACCGCGCACATCCCCGGCTCCTACAACGTCCCCCTCGACACGCTGCGCGAGCACCGCGCCGAACTGCTGCACCACCTCGACGAGGACGTCGTCCTCGTCTGCCGCTCCGGCGCCCGCGCCTCCCAGGCGGAGAAGGCGCTGGCCGAGGCCGGACTGCCCAACCTGCGCGTCCTCGAGGGCGGCGTCATGGCCTGGGAGGCCGCCGGCGGCACCCTCACCCGCGGCCCCGAGCGCTGGGACCTGGAACGCCAGGTCCGGCTCGTCGCGGGCAGCCTGGTGCTGGCCACCGGCATCGCGGGCGTGTTCGTGCCCGGAGTGCACCTGATCGGCACCGCCGTCGGCGCCGGACTGACCTTCGCCGCCCTGAGCAACACCTGCGCCATGGGCATGCTGCTGTCCAAACTTCCCTACAACCGCGGCCCGCGCACCGACATCGACTCGGTCGTCGCCGCCCTGCGGGGTGCCTCGTGATCGCCGTCATCATCGCCGCGTCCCTGCTCATCGGCATCAGCCTCGGCATCCTGGGCGGCGGCGGGTCCATCCTGACCGTGCCCATCCTGGTCTACCTGGCCGGGATGGAGACCAAGCAGGCCATCGCCACCTCCCTGTTCGTCGTCGGCGTCACCAGCGCCGCCGGTGTCGTCTCGCACGCCCGCGCGGGCCGTGTCCGGTGGCGGACCGGGCTCCTGTTCGGCCTGGCCGGCATGATCGGCGCCTACGCGGGCGGACGGTTCGCCGAGTTCATCCCCGGCACCGTCCTGCTGATCGCGTTCGCCCTCATGATGATCGCCACCGCCTTCGCCATGATCCGCGGCCGCAAGCAGCAGCCGAAGAAGGTCCACCACGAACTGCCCGTGATGCACGTCCTGCTGGACGGCATCGTGGTCGGCCTGGTCACCGGCCTGGTCGGTGCGGGCGGCGGCTTCCTCGTCGTCCCGGCGCTCGCGCTGCTCGGCGGACTGCCGATGACCGTGGCCGTCGGCACCTCCCTGCTGGTCATCTCCATGAAGTCCTTCGCCGGGCTGGCCGGTTACCTGGCCAGCGTGCACATCGACTGGGGCTTCGCCCTGCTCGTCACGGCGGCCGCCGTCGTCGGCAGCGTGATCGGCGGGCTGGTGGCCGGACGCATTCCGCAGAACGCGCTGCGCAAGTCCTTCGGCTGGTTCGTCGCGGTCATGGGCGTCTTCGTCCTCGGCCAGCAGATCAGCGCCGACCTGCGCCACACCCTGCTGACCAGCCCCTGGACGTGGGCCACGCTGGCCGCGGCGGCGGGCGTCGGGTTCAGCTGGTACACGCTGCGCAAGGCGGGGCGGTCGGCGAGCGGTGCGGACGGGCCGGACCTGGCGGTGCCCCGTTCCGCGAGGGAGGACACCGTGCACCAAGGCGACGGCACCCCCGTCTGACCACACGCGCCGGGGCGGTACCCCCGCCCCGGCGCACCCGGAACCCGGCCTGGAGGACCTGGAGGAGGTGCCCGGTGGACGAGTCGGAAGTCGTACGCGAGGAACGCGAGCAGCGTGAGCGGCGCGAGGAAGCGGACGCGACCGCGGCAGCGCTCGACTCGACGGCGGAGGTGCTCAACCGGCTGCGCCGCGCCCAGGGGCAGCTCGCCGCCGTGATCACCATGATCGAGGCGGGGCGCGACGGCAAGGCCGTGGTCACCCAGCTGGCCGCGGTCTCCCGGGCCCTGGACCGGGCCGGCTTCAAGATAGTGGCGGGCGCGATGCGCCAGTGCCTCACCGAACGGCACCGGGGACACACCCCGCCCCTGTCCGAGGCCGAACTGGAGAAACTGTTCCTGACGCTGGCCTGACGCCCCCGGGACCGCCCGGGCCGCGGCGGGCCGGCGCCGGCCCCTTTACGCGTACGGTCTCCGTCCGTACGACCTCCACCCCTACCACCTCCGCACGAAGGGACAGGCACACAGGATGGACGCAGAGGACTGGGACGCGCGGTACCGCGGCCGCGAGCTGGTGTGGACGGCACGGCCCAACCGGTTCGTCGAGGAGGAACTGGCCGGGCTGCCACCCGTCGGACGGGCGGTGGACCTGGCCGCCGGCGAGGGGCGCAACGCCGTCTGGCTCGCCGGGCAGGGCTGGGAGGTGGACGCCGTGGACTTCTCCGCCGTCGCGCTGGACAAGGCCGCCCGGCTGGCCGCCGAGCGGGGCGTGCCGCTGCGTACCGTCCGCGCCGACCTCACCACGTGGTCGGCACCCGAGGCGCCCTACGGCCTGGCGCTGATCGCGTACCTGCACCTGCCGTGGGAGCTGATGACGGGCGTGCTGCGGCAGGCCGCGCAGGCGGTGGCCGGGGGCGGCACGCTGCTCCTGGTCGGTCATGACGCGGCCAACCGCGAGCACGGCCACGGCGGGCCGCAGGACCCGCGCGTGCTCTACACGGCCGAGCAGGTCGCCGACGTGTGGCGGCCGTACGCCGACATCCTGCGGGCCGAGCCGGTCACCCGCGCGGTGACCGACGCGGACGGCGAGCGCCGCACGGCCGTCGACACGCTGGTGCGCGCGGTACGGCGCTGACGCCGTACCGCGCGCCCACGCGGCTCAGGAGGCCGGCTTGCCGGGCTTGATCGCCAGGTACCAGTCGGTGAGCTTGACGCCCTCCTGGGACAGGCGGGCATCCAGTTCCGCCTCGGTGCGCGGGGCGCCCAGGACCACGTCCTCGCCCGGACGCCAGTTGGCGGGGCAGGACACGCCGTCGCGGTCGGAGGTCTGCAGCGCGTCGACCAGCCGCAGGATCTCGGGGATCATGCGTCCGGCGTTCATCGGGTAGTACAGCATCGCCCGCACGGTCTGCTCCGGGTCGATGACGAACACGGCACGTACCGCGGCCGTGCCGGAGGTGTTCGGGTGGAGCATGCCGTAGGCCCGCGCGACGCGTGTGTCGAGGTCGGCGATGATCGGGAACGGGATGCGCACGCCCAGCTTCTCCTGGATGGCCCGGGTCCAGGCGAGGTGGCTGTGGACGGAGTCCACGGAGTTGCCGAGCAGGGCGGTGTTGCGGGCGGCGAACTCGTCGGCGAGTTCGGTGAAGGCGACGAACTCCGTCGTACACACCGGGGTGAAGTCCGCCGGGTGACTGAAGAGCACCAGCCAGCGGCCCGAGTAGTCGGTGAGCCGGACCGGGCCGTGGGTCGACTCGGCCTCGAAGTACGGTGCTTTGTCGCCGATGAGGGGCAGGCCGGCGGGGGCGGGCTGGGTCGGCTGGTCGGAGACGGTCATCGGAGGATCCCTCCCGGGCGATCACAGATGTCTGTATACCCCTTTAACGTATTTTCCGGATCCCACCCGGTTGGAGGGCCGTACGACCACCCGTCGGGGGCCGTACGGCCCTCTCCGCATCCCCGTTCGCCCCTTGAGTGTCCGGGACGGCCGGACCTCCCCGCCGGAGGGAACAATCCGCGTGTGCGCAGCGCTGTTCCTGATACCCCGCCCGGTATACGCGAAGGCGCCGACCGGGACCCTGACCGACTGGTCGTAGGAGTGTGAGGACGATGGCGACCCCGGAACGCACCCGGCCCATGGCGGCCGAGGACACCTCGCTCGTGACCGGCTGCGGACGCAGGATCGCCGTACGGTGCCTGCGGCTCGCGCCCGCGGACCGGCCCATCAGCCGGGTCACCCTGGACGTGGGTCCGGACCAGGGGGACGAGCACGGCACCTGGGCGGCGCTCACCGCCGACGAGGCCCGCGACCTGGCCCGCCTGCTCCTGCTGCACGCCGGCCTGGCGGACCGCCGCGCCTGACCGGACCGCCGCCCGGCGACGGGCGGGCCGCCGTCCTTGACCGGCGTGCCCGTCGCCGGGCGGAACGCCGCCCCTGACCGGGCCGCCGCACGCCGACGAGCGAGCCGCCGCCCCTGTCCGCCCCTGTCCGCGCCGCCGGGCCGCCGCGCCGCCGGCGAAGGTGCCATCCGCGGGTGCTCCCGGAGAACGACCGCCGGCACGCGGCGCGCCCCGCCCGGTGGGCCGGACGGGGCGCTCTCGCCAGGTGTGCCGCTCACGCTTCCTTCTCAGGTGTAGATGATCTGCCCGCCGGCCGCGTGTTCGTAGAACTCGCCGACCGTGATGACGCCCTGGACCTGCTCCACCAGGTCGTCCTTGTCCAGCTCGAACAGGTCGACGGATGCCTTGCAGGCGTAGATCCCGGCGCCGGTGTCGGAGATCATCTCGATGAACTCGGGGATCGGCGGGATGTCGAGCTTCTCCATCTTGCGTTCCATGTACCGGGTGACCATGTCGGGAACCCCCGGCAGGCCGCCCAGCAGGGTCGGCAGGTGCAGGCCCGGGTTGCCGACCGTGGCCAGCTTGATGTGCTCCCAGCGCTTCTTCGTGATGGCGTCCAGCCCGAAGAAGGTGAAGAACAGATCGGCCTCGATGCCCTCGGCGCGGGCGCCGTTGGCCATGATCAGAGCCGGGTAGATGCCCTCCAGGGAACCCTTGGAGACGATGATCGAGACCTTCTCGATGGTGGCGACGTCGGCCATGACTGCCCCCTCCTCAGATGCAGCCGCGCGGCTTGGGGATCCCGGCGATCTTCGCGGCTGTCTTCGCCGGACCCTTGGGGAAGAGCTGGTAGAGCTCCTTCACGCTGACGCCGGAGGTCTTGCCGAGGACGCGGACGGTGGGTCCGGTGCCCTTCTCGGCGTACTGGGCGCGCATGAAGCGGATGACCGTCCAGTGCTGGTCGGTCAGGGCGTCGATGCCGCATTCCTCGGCGATCTGCGCGGCCATCGGCTCGGTCCACCGGCCGGGGTCGGTGAAGAAGCCTTCGTCGTCGACCGGGACGGCGGTGCCGTCGTAGGTGGCGGTGGGCATGACGGTTTCCTTTCGCTCAGGCGGGGAGGTGGACCTTGCCGCGCTCGGGCATCGCCGAGCCGATGCCGGGCAGGTCCCGGCCCGGCAGGAGGCTGTGCCAGTACAGCCACTCGAAGGCCAGCTTGCCGAGGTGGTTGGCGTGCGACTCCTTCAGCAGCGGCAGCCCCAGCGCGGCCGGGTAGTGGCCCGGCAGCGGCTCGGTGTCGTAGTTGAAGTCGATCAGCAGGGCCTTGTGGAAGCCGGTCTCCACGAAACAGTTGGCGTGCCCGTCGAAGGAGGCGTCCACCGGCTGCCCGTCGAGGAAGCGGCTGATGTTGCGCACCAGCACCTCGCCCTCGAAGTGGGCCACCGATCCGGCCTTGGACGCCGGCAGACCCGCCGCGTCCCCGATGGCGAACACCTCGGGACGGTCCGGGTGCTGGAGGGTGTGCGGATCGACGGGCACGAAGTCCAGCTCGTCGCCCAGGCCCTCGGAACGTCCGACGTACGCGGCGCCGCCGTGCAGCGGGACGACGACCGCCAGGTCGAAGGGCACTTCGCGCTCGTCGTAGGAGACCAGCCGGCCGCCTTGGCCGTCGACCTCGCCGAGGGTGAACTCGGTGACCAGTTCGATGCCCTTGTCCGCCAGCAGCCCGCCCAGCGCCTTCGACGCGACCGGCTTGGTGAAGGCCGCGTCGAGCGGGGTGGCGTAGGTCAGCCGGACCTCGTCGCGCATGCCGCGCCGCTGGAAGTACCAGTCGGCGAGGAAGGCGAACTCCAGCGGTGCGACGGGGCACTTGAGCGGCAGGTCCGCGACGTCGATCACGACGCGGCCGCCGTCGAAGCGCTCCAGCGCCCGGTGCAGCGCGGTGGCGCCGGGCAGGTCGTAGAAGGTGAAGACGTTCTCGCCCCAGCCGGGGCCGGTCAGTCCCTCGGTCTCCTCCGGCAGCAGCCGGGCTCCGGTCGCCACCACCAGCACGTCGTAGGTCAGCCGGACGCCGCCGTCGAGGTGGACCGTGCGGGCGTCCAGGTCGACCCGCTCGATCGGCGCCTGCAGGTAGTCGACGGCGTGCAGCTGCCGCGGACGGGACCGGACGAGGTGGTGGGGCTGGGCGAGCCCGAAGGGGACGAAGAGCAGCCCGGGCTGGTAGAGGTGGTCGTCGTTCTGGTCGACGACCGTGATCCGGAGGTCGCTCTCGTCGTAGGCGCGGCGCAGGCGGTTGGCCGTCATGGTGCCGGCCGTGCCGCCGCCGAGAATCACGATGTGTTTGCCCATGACTCCACAGTGGCGCCGGGCAGGGGGCGCGGGCATGGGCCGCTGGTCCCGGGTCGGGTACCCACCGGGGTATGTTCCGCGGCCCGATCGCGGACCATCGGGCCCCTCGCCGGCCGCGAACACGCTGATGAGATACCCGCCAGGGTATATCGGCCCCGTCGCGCGGGGGACCAACGGTCCCCACCTCAGCCCGTCCGTCTCTACGTCCCGGCACCCCGCGTGCGGTCGACTGGGAGACGTCAGCGAGAGCGCATGCGAACGAGAGGGACCCGGCCATGACCGGCACCGCAGTACAGGACCCCGGCACGAACCGGCCGCGCGAGGCCGACGTGCAGCGATTCGAGGTCACCCACGTCGACCAGGACGCCTACGCCGTCGACATCCGCGGCCACCGGCTCCTGGTGGACCAGCCCGTCGCGGTGGGCGGCACGGACACCGCGCCCACACCGACGGAGCTGTTCGCCGCCTCCCTCGCCACCTGCGTCGCCTTCTACGCGGGCCGCTACCTGCACCGCCACGGCCTGCCCCGCGCCGGCCTGCGGGTGCGCACCGAGTTCACCATGGCCACCGACCGCCCGGCCCGCGTCGCCTCCCTGCGCGTGGTGGTCGTCCCGCCGCCGGAGCTGCCCGAGCAGCGCCGGGAGGCCCTGCTGGCCGTCGCCTCGCACTGCACGGTGCACAACACCCTGCACCACACGCCCGCGGTCGACATCGAACTCGAGGCGTGACCGGGACGCTGGAACAAATCCAGCCGGGCACCCGTTGAACCAGATACCCCAGTGGGTATACGAGAGGAGCGCGGCCCATGCCGACCGTCGAACTGACCAAGGACAACTTCGAGGAGACCGTCACCGGTTCGGAGATCGTGTTGATCGATTTCTGGGCCGCCTGGTGCGGACCGTGCCGGATGTTCGCCCCCGTCTTCGAGAAGGCCGCGGAACGCCACCCGGACATCGTGTTCGGCAAGGTCGACACCGAGGCGCAGCCCGAACTCGCCGGCGCCTTCCAGATCTCCTCGATCCCCACCCTGATGGCGATCCGGGACCGCACCGTGCTGTACGCGCAGCCCGGCGCCATGCCGCCGCAGGCCCTGGAGGAGCTGATCGGGAAGATCCGTGCCGCCGACATGGACGACGTGCGCCGGCAGGCGGCCGGGTCGGCCGGGCGCGGCTGACGGCCACGGCTCCGGCATGACGGGGCGCCCGCACCGAGGCTCGGTGCGGGCGCCCCGTCTTTTCTCTCCCGGCTCGACCGCTCGGCGGACAGGCGGGCTCCGCACACGGAAACGGGCGCCCGCACCGGTCATCGGTGCGGGCGCCCGTTTGCGTGTGCGGGCTCAGCGCTGGTTCCGCGCCCGGGAATCAGCGCTGTTCCCTGTGCGGGCTCAGCGGTGGTTCCCTGTGCGGGGCTCGGCGCCTGTTCCGTGCCCGGGGCTCAGCGCTCGTTCCCCGTGCGGGGCTCGGCGCCGGCTCCGTGCCCGGGGCTCAGCGCTTGCGCAGGGCCGCCAGCGCGGTGTCGAGGTCGGCGGTGCGGGGGCGGTTGTAGGGCAGCTTGGCCAGCATGACCGCCATGCCGCAGGTGTTCGTCAGGGCGGAGAAGACCAGGCCGCCCGCGATGCCGGCGGACAGGAGCAGGAAGGCCGGGTGCACCAGCACGCCGAGCAGGAGCCCGAGCAGGACCACGGTGCCGGCGGTGAAGCGCACCTGCCGCTCCATGCTCCAGGAGGCGCGCGTGTCGCAGGCGACGGGGCGCTGCAGGTCGTTGCCCTCGGAGGCCCAGGCGCCGGTGCCGCCCGCGAGGGTGGCGGTGACGATGCCCTCGGCGGCCAGCAGCTTGCAGGCGTTCTCCGAGCGGGCGCCGGAGGCGCACACCACGAGGACGTCGCCCTGCTCGGCGGCGTGGCGGATCTCCGGCAGCGCCCGCCGGATGTGGTCCAGAGGGATGTTCACGGCGCCCGGAAGGTGGCCGGAGGCGAACTCGCCGGGGGTCCGCACGTCGATGACGGTGAACTCGTGCAGCCGGCTGCGTGCCTGGTCGGTGCCGAGGGTGACGGGGGTGTGAGTGCTCATGGCAGAAGTGATCCTTATGGTCGACGTGTCCCGAACCGGGACGTACAGTACCCCTAGGGGTATTGCTTGAGGAGTGTGGGTCATGGAACTGGAGCTCGAGGCCGCGGACCTGAAGGCCGTGCTGAACCGACTGCGCCGGGCGCAGGGTCAGATCTCCGGCGTGATCCGGATGCTCGAGGAGGGCCGCGACTGCGAGGACGTGATCACGCAGCTCGCCGCCGCGTCCCGGGCGCTGGACCGGGCCGGGTTCGCGATCGTCGCGACCGGTCTGCAGCAGTGCATGGCGGGCATCGGGTCCGGCCGCACGGACGGTGTCGGCACCGAGGAGATCCGCACCCGGCTGGAGAAGCTGTTCCTGTCCCTGGCGTAGGGACCGGCCGGGCGGGCGGAGCGTCGGGCGGAAGCGGAGTACGCATCACAGCATCGCGTCGATCAGCATGAAACCGCCCACGGCCAGCAGCACCAAGGCGAAGATCCGTTGCAGCGTGGGCCCGGAGACCTTGCCGGCCAGCCGCTTGCCGTCCCACGCGCCGAGGATCGCGGCCGCGATGAACGGACCCACGACCGCCCAGTCGAGCGTGTCGACCGTGCCGGCGCGGGTCGCCAGCGCCGCCAGCGAGTTGACGGTGATGACCAGCAGGCTGGTGCCCACCGCGTTGCGCATCCGCATCCCGAGCACGCCCACCAGCGCCGGCACGGCGAGGAAACCCCCGCCGACGCCGAGGACGCCGGTGACCGCGCCGAGCCCGGCGCCGGCCGCCGCCGCCCGCCCCGGACGGACGTGCGCGACGGTGCCCGCCGCCTTGGCGGGCCGCAGCATACGGGCCGCGGCCACCGCGGCCACCACGCCGAAGGCCGCCATCAGCGCGGGCTCCGGAATGCGGTCGGCGAGCGCTCCGCCCAGCATCGCCGGGCCGATACCGGCCGCCGCGAACAGCAGTCCGGTACGCCACCGGACGTTGCCGTCGCGGGCGTGCGCGGACAGCGCGGTGACGGAGGTGATCGTGACGATGACCAGGCTCGCGGTGGTCGCCGCGACCGGGGTGAAACCGAGCAGGTAGATCAGGGCGGGGACGGCGAGGACGCTGCCGCCGCCACCGAGCGCGCCCAGCGCCAGGCCTATGACGGCGCCGGCGACGAGGGCGAGTATCACAGCACTCACGCGACGGTGCCCGCCTTGCCGCGCGAGTCCACCACCGGCAGTCCGGCCCCGGCCCAGTCCTGCATGCCGCCGACGACGTCCACGGCGTCCGTGCCGCGGGCGGCCAGCAGTTCGGCGGCCCGCCGGGAGCGGTTGCCCGAGCGGCAGATCACGATCAGCGGCCGGGACTGCGCCCGCGGGGGCAGGCCCGCCCCCGCGCTCAGTGCGGACAGCGGCAGGTGGACGGCGCGGGGGGCGTGTCCCGCCTGCCATTCGTGGGCCTCGCGGACGTCGAGCAGGACGGCGTCGCCGCGCTCGGCGGAATCGCCGTGGCCGGTGCGCCCGGCGGCCTCCTGCACGGTCACGCGGCCCGGGCCGCTCTTGCTGCGTCGGAAGATGCTCATCTCGGTGTCTGACTCCTGTTCCCGGATCTGTACGAAAGGCCGGCCCGGCCGCTGCGGCGTCCCGGCGCCGTCAGGCGGTGCGCAGCGCCAGCCCTGCCTTCTCGGCCGCGTCGAAGGAGTCGTCCACCGCGACGACGTCGCGGCCGACGGCGTCCAGCAGGGAGGCGGCGACGGCGGCGCGCATGCCGCCCGCGCAGTGCACCCAGACCTCGCCCTCGGGCACCTCGTCCACGCGCCGGTGCAGGGTGTGGACCGGGATGTGCACCGACCCCTCGATGTAGCCGCCCGCGCGCTCCGAGTCCCGGCGGACGTCGAGCACGACGACGCCCTCGGCCGGATACCGGAGGGCCAGGTCGGCGAAGACACCGCGGCGGAAGGAGGCCGGCGTCCCGCCCTCGGGCAGCCAGTCGGCGGGGCCGCCGGTGGCCGCGGCGGCCGGGCGGTCGATGCCCACCCGCACCAGTTCGCGCTGGGCGGCGGCGAGCTGCTCGGGCGACTCGGCGAGCAGGGTGACCGGCTTGCCCCACGGGATCAGCCAGGCGAGGTAGGTGGCGAGCTGCCCCTCGGCCTCGAAGTTGAACGACCCGGAGACGTGTCCCGCGGCGAAGGCGACGCGGTTGCGCAGGTCGACCACCCACTCCCCGGCGGCCAGCCGGGCGGCGATCTCCTCGGGGTCGGCGACGGCGGGCGGGGTGAGGTCCACGGGCGCGGGGCCGGCGGCGTTGGCCGGTCCCATGTGCGTGTAGTAGGCGGGGATGTCGTCCAGGCCGGCCAGCAGGTCGGCGACGAAGGTGTCCACGTCCCGGGTGAGGGCCTCGTTGGTGGCCTTCTCCTTGCCGATGGTCGTGGAGCTGCCCTCCGCCTGGGAGGAGGAGCAGAAGCTGCCGAATCCGTGCGTGGGGAGCACGGCCGTCTCCTCCGGCAGCTCGGCGGCCAGCCGGTGCGCGGAGGCGTGCTGGGCCCGGGCGAGGTGCTCGGTCAGCCGCGGCTCGACGAGGTCGGGCCGGCCCACCGTGCCGATCAGCAGCGAGCCGCCGGTGAACACCGCGACGGCCGTGCCGTTCTCCTCCAGCACGTAGGAGGTGTGGTGCGGGGTGTGGCCGGGGGTCGCCAGGGCGCGCAGGACCAGGCCGGCGCCGGGGTCGACGTCGGCGAGGTCGCCGTCGCGCACCGGTACGCGATCGAAGGAGACGCGGGCGTCGGCGGGCACGAGGTAGGAGGCGCCGGTGATCCGGGCCAGCTCCAGGCCGCCGGTGACGTAGTCGTTGTGCACGTGCGTCTCGACGACGTACGCGATGCGCACCCCACGCCGGGCCGCCGCCGCGATCACCTGGTCGACGTCGCGCGGCGGGTCGACCGCAACGGCCGTCCGCTCGCCGCCCGCCAGGTAGCTGCGGTTGCCGAGCCCGGACAACTCGATCGTGTCGACGAAGAACACGAAGTACTCCCTTCGAGTGATTCACTTACCCCGGGGGGTATGTCTACGAAGGTAACATGAGTACCCCCTGGGGTATTTCCAAGCGCGGGAAAAACCCGGGAAACACTTCACGAGTACCTCGCCCACGGCAGGACACCCGTCCCGCGGGCACGCCGACGAGAAAGGCCGACACCATGCGCTACGACCGCACCGTGCACCTCGACACCGACTTCGCCGCCGCCGTCGCCCGCACCCGCGACGCCCTCGCCGCGCAGGGCTTCGGCATCCTCACCGAGATCGACATCACCGCCACCCTCAAGGCCAAGCTGGACCACGAGATGGAGGACTACGTCATCCTCGGCGCCTGCAACCCTCCCCTCGCCCAGCGCGCCCTGGACGCCGACCGCAGCATCGGCCTGCTGCTGCCCTGCAACGTCGTCGTCCGCCGCGACGGCGACCGCACCGCCGTGCAGGTCCTGGACCCCGGCACCATGGTCGCCCTCACCGGACTCGACGCCCTGCGCCCCGTGGCCGAGGAGGCCACCCGCCGCCTGGACGCCGCCCTCGCCGCCCTCACCGCGGCGGAAGCGGAGAGCTGACGCGGACGGCCGGAGTCCACGGACGGCGGAGCTCCGCGGCCGGCCGGGCCGCGCCCCCGAGAAGGAGAACGTCCGATGAAGGCAGTCCAGGTCGTCGGCTACGGCCGCGCCCCCGAGATGACCGACGTCCCCGCTCCCGGGATCACCGGCCCGCACGACGTGATCGTCCGGATCGGCGGCGCCGGCGTGTGCCGTACGGACCTCCACATCCTCGAAGGGCAGTGGGCCGAGAAGTCCGGCGTGACGCTGCCCTGCACGATCGGGCACGAGAACGCCGGCCGGGTGCACGCGGTCGGCGACGCCGTCACGAACGTCGCCGAGGGCGACAAGGTCATCCTGCATCCGCTGATCACCTGCGGTCTGTGCCGGGCGTGCCGGCGGGGCGACGACGTGCACTGCGAGCAGAGCGCCTTCCCCGGCATCGACACGGACGGCGGCTACGCCGAGTACCTGAGGACCTCCGCCCGCAGCGTCGTACGCCTCGACGGCTCCCTGGAGCCGGCCGGCGTCGCGGCCCTCGCCGACGCGGGCCTGACCGCCTATCACGCCGCCGCCAGGGCGGCCCGGCGGCTGCGGCCGGGCGACCGGTGCGTGGTCATCGGCGCGGGCGGGCTCGGGCACATCGGCGTCCAGGTGCTCAAGGCCCTCACGGCGGCCGAGATCGTCGTCGTGGACCGCAGTCCCGACGCGCTGGAGCTGGCCGGGTCCGTCGGCGCCGACCACACCGTGCTCGCCGGGGGACGGCAGGTGGAGGACGTCCTGGAGCTGACGGACGGACGGGGTGCCGAGACCGTCGTCGACTTCGTCGGCGAGGGCGGCGCGACCCGGGACGGGGTGCGCATGCTGCGCCGGGCGGGCGACTACCACGTGGTCGGGTACGGGGAGAACCTCGACATCCCGACCATCGACATCATCTCGGCCGAGATCAGCTTCGTCGGCAACCTCGTCGGCTCCTACAGCGACCTGTGCGAGCTGATGGTGCTCGCCGCGCAGGGCCGGGTCCGGCTGCACACCACCGAGTACCCGCTCGACCGCTTCCAGGACGCCCTGGACGACCTCGCCGCGGGCCGGGTCCGCGGACGCGCGATCCTCGTGCCCTGACCCGCGCCGGCCGGGAGGCGGGGCGCGCCGGACCCGGCGGCGCGTCGGACCCGGCGGCGCCTCGCACCGGGCCGTCCGGCCGGGACCGGTGGCCGTTCGGTGGCCGTTCAGCGCCGGGGCGGGGACTCCGCCGTCAGCAGGGCCAGGTGGGCGAGGTCGCCGGGTGGCGGCGTCGTCATCGACCACAGCGGCGCCGGGGAACCGTAGGCGACCGCGGCCGGCGCGTCGGTCAGGTTCATCCGCTCGCGCAGGCGGCCGTAGAAGTCCATCGGGCCCAGCCGGACGGCCCGCAGCCGGCGCGGGGCCGCGTACACGCCGATCCAGTCGCCCGGGTCGAGGACACCGCGCAGCTGGCCGTCGATGCTGACCGCGGCCTGGCCCGACCGCTCGAGGACCCGCAGCCCGATGGGTTCGTCGGGCGCCGTGACGACCGACCGGTCGAAGGCCATGTGCGGGGCGACCGGCGTGAAGACGAGGGCCTCCGCGCGCGGCGAGACGACGGGCCCGCCGGCGGCGAAGCTGTAGGCGGTGGACCCCGTCGGGGTGGCGACCAGCACCGCGTCGGCCGAGTAGGACGCGAGGAGCCTGCCGGAGATGTAGACCCCGACCGAGACCTGACGGTCGCGGGCCAGCTTCTCCAGGACGATGTCGTTGAGCGCGGTGACGTGCAGCGGGATGCCCCACTCGTCGTCGGCCGCGCACTCGGCGCGCACCTGGGGAGGCGGCAGCAGCGGTCCCCGGCCGTGGCGGACCAGGGCGTCCACTCCCGGCGGCACCTCCAGGCGCCGGGAGGCACGCAGGGTGAGCAGCATCCGGCTGTCGGTCCGCAGCCGTCCCTCGCGCACCGCGTCCAGCGCGGAACGCACCCCGGCGGCCGGCACCTCCGTCAGGAAACCGAGCCGGCCCAGGTCGACCCCCAGGACCAGGGCGTCGTTCTCGGCGGCGAGCCGGGCACCGCGCAGGAACGTGCCGTCGCCGCCCAGGGTGACGATGAGGTCGGGGTCGCCCGCGGCCTCGACCTCGTCGCGGGCGCTGCGCCGCCCGCCGTCGCGCCAGACGTCGATGTCGGTGCAGCGCACCGCGTGCTCCTCGCACCATCCCCGGACCACACCGGCCGCCTCCGTCGCCGCCGGGCGCCCGCTGTGCACGACCAGGCCGATCCGGCCCACTGTCACGTCCACGTCTGCCTCCAGGGCGTCGCGGCCACCGGGACACCGACCCCGTAAGGGCTCGGTACCCAGCCGCACCGGGTCGTACCGGTTCCGCCGGCGGCGCCCTGCCGGCCGGCGCATCAGGACCGGCGCCCCCGGGCCCACCCGGCCGGCAGGCCGGCGTCGCGGGCCGCGTCGGGCCGATCGGCGGGCGGGCCGCCCAGCGGCATTCCGCTCCGTGACGCGCCTGATGCCGGACGTCAGGGCGTCCCGGCAGGCCGGGGGCGGATCTGCATTCCGGGGCGGCGGCGGTGGACGGTGAAGTAGGTGATGCCCTCCTCCCCCGCGGCCAGGCTGCGGGTGGACCCGTGGGGCAGCCACAGCACCGTGCCCGGGGTCAGGTCCTGGGGCCCGCCGCCCGCCGGGGTGTCGACCGTTCCGGAACCGGCGACGACCGTGACCAGCACGTCCAGGTCGGGTTCGGTGTGGGTGGCGATGCGCTCGCCCGGCGGCAGCCGTACGAGATTGGCGTCGAGCTGGCGCCCGCTCTCCGCCAGCTTCCAGGCCACCTCGACGGACTCGGGCGGCCGGCCGGTCAGCGCCCGGGCGTCGCACAGGATCTGCGGGAGTGGCTCGGATGGCATGGGACTCCTCGTGGGGCCGGGTCTTCCGGCCCTAATTATTACAGGTACCATTTGGAAAAATTCCAGGACCAGGACCAGGACCAGGACCAGGACCAGGACCAGGACCAGGACCAGGACCAGGGATCGAGAGCGGGAACGGACGCGGGTGCAGGGAGGCCGGAGCGACATGTCCACCGGGCGGGAGAGCCCTCGCCGTCGCGAGGTGCTGGAGGTGTTGCGGGCCGCCGCGGCACCGCTGGGTGTCACGGACCTGGCCGAGCGGATGCGGGTGCACCCCAACACCGTGCGCTTCCACCTGGACGCCCTGGTGAGCGAGGGCCTGGTGCAGCGGCGTACCGAGGAGCCGTCGGGCCGCGGACGGCCCAGGACCGTCTACGCCGCGGAGCCGGGCATGCACCGGGGAGGCACACGCGAATACCGGCTCCTGGCGCAGGTGCTGCTCAGTCAGCTGGCGTCCACCGGTCCGGAGGCGCACCGGGCGGCCGCGGAGGCCGGCCGGGCCTGGGGCGCCTTCCTGGTCGATCCGGCACCGCCGCTCCGGCAGCCGACCGCCGGGCAGGCCGCCGACGGACTCGTCGCCCTGCTGGACGACCTCGGCTTCGCCCCCACCGCCGAACACGACGGGGGCGCCGAAGCGCCGCAGCGCATCCGGCTGCGGCACTGCCCCTTCCTCGAACTGGCGGAGGAATACGGGCAGTTGGTGTGCCCGCTCCATCTCGGCCTGATGCAGGGGGCGTTGGCCGGACTGCGCGCTCCGCTGGACGCGGTCCGGCTGGAGCCGTTCGCCACCCCCGACTCGTGCGTCGCCCATCTCCGGCCCGCGCCGGCCTGACGGCGCGCACCCCAGTTCCTCTTCCTGAGCCCTCCGAGAAAGGCAACACCTCGATGAACACCACGTCAGCCGCCGCCGCGGGGGCAGTCACCTTCGTCTGGCTCGGTATGGTGCTGGCGATCTCCTTCCTGGAGGCGCCGCTGAAGTTCCGCGCCCCCGGCGTGACCGTCCCCCTCGGCCTGGGCATCGGCCGGCTGGTGTTCCGGGCGCTGAACTCCGTAGAGGCCGTCCTGGCCGTCGCGGTGATCGTCGCGGTCGCCGTGGGAGACCCGACGGCGTGGATCGTCGCGTCGACCGTCGTCGTGACCGCCTCGCTCGCCGGGCAGCTGACCGTGATCCGCCCCCGTCTCAACCGCCGCTCCGACCGCGTGCTGGCCGGTGAGGAGTTGCCCCGCTCACGCGGTCATCTCGCTTATGTGGCCGTGGAGTCGGTCAAGGTGGTCGCCCTGCTCACGCTGGGCGTCAGCCTCCTCGCGGTCTGACCGCGGCTCCTCGCGGTCTGACCGCGGGGCGGTGCGTCACGCGTCCGGCGTATCGGCTCCGTCCTGCCCGGCCCCGTACGCCGCGCTCCCGGGCGCGCGGGGGGTGCGGGGGGTGCGGGCGCCGTCGGGACCGTAGCCGAAGCGGATCACCACCTGCGGGTGGCACCGACGCCACGCCGGGCCGCTGGCCGCCCGCAGGTCCGGCCACTCCATCGCCTGGTGCAGGAGCGAGGTGCGCACCCCGTGCGCGGTCGCGGTGAGCAGCACGCGCTGCAGTGCCTGACCGGCTCGCAGCCAGTTCTCGCGCCGGTCGTGGGTGGTCCACAACAGGGCGAAGTGGGTGTGGCGTTCGAAGCGCAGGGCGGGCAGGCGCAGAGCAGGCGGCAGCGGTCCCGTGAAGTCCCGCATCGGCACCCGTCCGGCCGCGTCCCGCGGGCCGAGGGCCGTGGCCGGTATGCCGTACGGGGTGGCCGCTCCCGGGGCGGTGATCCAGGCGCGGCTCTCGGCCGTGCGCAGCGGATTGACGTGGTTGCGGGCCTCGGCGGCGGCGGTCAGGCGCAGCAGGCGCCGGGTTCCGGCGATGTCCGGCAGGTACAGCCGGGCGCCCTCGGCGTGCGCCGCCGCGCTCATCTCCGCGACGACCGGTTCGGGCACCGGGCGGCCGGTGAACGGCATCCGGCTGGTGTGCCGCCGCGCGATGGCGTCGTAGAGGTCGGGCTCGGGGGCACGGCGGCCGTCCTCGTCGAACGGGCCGGCCAGGTGGACGACGGCCAGCAACGCGGGATCGGCCGGGTCCGGCAGCAGTCGCACCCGCGGTTGCCGGCCCATGCGGGCGGCCGCGAGGCGGAGGTTGAACACGGCCGCGCCCACCGACAGGTACTGGGCGCGCCGGAGGGGGTCGGCCAGCGGCAGTGACCGCTCCGGCGCCGGGCGGACCTCCAGCGCCCTGTTGTCCGGGTCCAGCCGGAAGCGCCAGGGCTGGGTGTTGTGGATCGACGGCGCCGCCACGGCGGCCGCCAGCAGCGTCTCCAGGTCAGCGGCGTCCAGGACTTGGGTGCGCACGGTGTCTCCTCCCTACTGCGGGCGCCCCGACCGTCCGTAGGTGAGTGCGGACCGGGACGGGGCGGCGTCCGCGGGCTTGTGCTGTGCAGGGTCAGTCGCGGCCGAGGCGGAGCCGCCAGGTCTCGGGACCCCGTTGTCGGCGGCCGCGTGCGGCAGCGGTTCGCGCTCGCGGAAGGCGACGAGGCCAGCGAGGATCCGCCCGGCGGCCCCCGGATCGTGGTCCACGGCGGCGAGCGGCGCCGTCACCCGTCCGGCCGACTCCCCGGCCAGGAGGGCGCGGTGTGCCTCGGCCGTCTCGAGAGCGGCGGCGTCCTCGGGCGCCGACGCCAGGGTGAGAGCACTCACGGCTTGCCTCCAGCGGTTCACGGCCGGAGTTTCCGGCCAGTGCGGTGGGCCGACTCGTCCGCCACGCCCCGACGCGGCCGGCGCTCCCGCCGACGGCGTTGAGCGGGGCGCCGACGCCGGGGCGTGGCGGACATCCGTCCGGCACGACGGGTGGGACGACCGGACGGTGACCGGGCCGGGGCCGCTCTGCCGCGACCACTTGGACACGAGGAGACGTGGCCGGGGCATCCGTACCCGGCGGTCCGGTGGCTCCCGGCCGGTCGGTGACCAGCATCATCGCGCCGCCCCCGCCGGGTCCTGGGCCGGACGGTCCACCGGCCCCGGCCCCCCGGCCCCCGCTTCGGCCCGCGGAACAGGGCCGAACGGCCGCCCCGGAAGGGATCTTCGGCCCGGGTGGGACCCGGCCGGCGGCGGTTAGCCTCCGGGATCATGAACAGCGGCCCCTCCCCGCCGCTGCGGACGTCCGTCCCGGCAGGCCCGCCGGTGCACCGCCCGGTGACCGCGGCGCCGACGCCGGGCGGACGGACGGCACCGCCCGCGCGGGCCGCGGCGACGCCCAGCGCGGCGGCCACGCCCGTGGCCGGGCCCGCGGACGGCGCCCCGTGCACGGGCATGGCCGTGGCCGCGGGCGCACCCCCACGCGATCCGGCTCCGCCCCTGTCTCCGGGTATACCCCTGGCCCTGGCCCTACCTCTGCCTCTGCGCATGCCTCTGCCTCTGCCTCTGCCTCTGCGCATGCCTCGCCGCGGCGGCGTTCAGCGGGCGATCACCCAGTCCGGCATCCAGGTGCCGGCGGCGTCGTGACCGGGCGTCGCGGCGGCGAGGTGGGCGCGGAGGGTGGCCAGCGCCGGGTGGGGGTTGTCGCGGTGCCAGAGCAGCGAGTGCGGGTAGACGGGCGTGGGGTCGGTCACCGGGATGCGGCGCAGGCCGTGGCCGGCGGGCCAGACGAGCCGGGTGTCTCCGCCCATGAAGGTGGCCAGGGCCGGGGTGTCGGCGACGGTGTCGAGGAGCGCGTCGGAACCGAAGTTGGGGCCGGTCGCCTCGATGGTGAGACCGAACCGGGCGACGAGGTCGTCGTAGTAGGCGGCCCACTCGGTGCCGGGGACGATGCCCGGCATCCAGATCCGGTGCCCGGCGAGCCGGGCGAGCGGCACCGAGCGGGCGCCCGCCAGGACGTGGGCGGGGCCGGTGAGGAGCTGGAGCGGCTCGTCGAGCACCCGGACGGAGGCGATGTCCTCGGGAAAGGGCCGGCCGGGCGCGGCGACGGCACGGAAGGAGGCGTCGATCTCGCCCGACCGGATCGCCGCGACGGCCGTCTCGATGTCGAACAGCATCACCACGTCGAGGTCGATGTCGGGATGCGCGCGGTGGAAGCCGCGCATCAGGCCCGAGGCCGCGCCGCGCGAGGCGATGATGTCGACGCGCAGCGGGCGGTGGCCGGTGCGCACGGACGAGACCGCGCGTTCGGCGACGCGCAGCAGCTCGCGCGCGTGGGGCAGGAACGCCTGCCCGTCGATGGTGAGTTCGGTGCCGCGCGGGGTCCGCGTGAACAGCCGCACGCCGAGGGCGCGCTCCAGCGCGGCGATGCGTTTGGAGACGGCCTGCTGGGTGACCGCCAGTTCGGCGGCGGCCTGCTGGAACTGCCCCGCGTCGGCGGCGGCGACGAAGGTCCGGACGGTGTCGAGGTCCATGCCGACACCCTAGGGACACAACCGTCGGTTGTGTCCGGCGGCTGAGCGGTTGTTTGATCCCTGGTCGCGCAGCTCGCTTTGATGCTTCCGGTCACGGATCGGTTGTGCGGGCGACGAGGGGCTTCGGACATGAGGAGCGGGCAGCGGGTGGGACATCCGCCCGGGCACCGGCTGGGGCGGCGGTTCGGTTGGCTCTGGGGAGCGTACGGGACCAGCGCGCTCGGCACCTGGCTCGCCTTCGGGGCGTTCCCGCTGATCGCCGTCCGGGTGCTGCACTCCGGGCCGGCCGAGGTCGCCGCGCTCTCCGCGGCGGGGGCCGCGGTGGGCGCGGCCGTGGCGGTGCCGCTCGGCCCGTGGGTGGAGTTCCGCCGCAAGCGGCCCGTGCTGATCGCGATGGACCTGGCGCGGTTCGCGGCGCTGCTGACGGTCCCCGCCGCGTTCGCGCTCGGCGTGCTCACCTTCCTCCAGCTCCTGCTGGTGTCGGTCGTCGTCGCGGCGGCCGACATCACCTTCCGCGCCGCCTCCGGCGCGTACCTGAAGACGCTGCTGCCGGCCGAGGACCTGCTCGTCGCCAACGCCCGCTTCGAGTCGACGACCTGGACGACCACGATCATCGGTCCGCCGCTGGGCGGCGCGGCGACCGGACTCCTCGGGCCGGTGGCGACGGTGGTGGCCGACGCGGTCAGCTACCTGCTCTCGGCCTTCGGCATCCGCGCGATGGGCGGCCGGGAGCAACGTCCCGAGCGCCCCGCGGCCGCGCGCCTGCGGGCCCGGGACCTGCTCGACGGCTGGCGGTACATCCTCGCCGACGCGACGCTGCGTCCGCTGTTGGGCAACACCGCCCTGTTCAACGGCCTGGTGATGGCCGTCCAGCCGCTGCTGGCCGTCCTGATGCTCGGCCGGCTCGGGTTCGCACCGTGGCAGTACGGCCTCGCCTTCGCCGCGCCCTCGATCGGCGGGCTGCTCGGTTCCCGGGTGGCCCGGCCGCTCGTCACCCGGTTCGGGCAGCACCGGGTGCTGGTCACGGCCGGGGCGCTGCGCGCGGTCTGGCCCGTCGGCCTGGCCTTCCCGGGGCCGGGCGCCGGAGGGCTGCTGCTGGTGACGGGCGTCGAGTTCGGGCTGATCCTGTGCTGCGGGGTCTTCAACCCCGTCCACGCCACCTACCGCCTCCGGCGGACCGCGACCGACCGGGCCGCCCGCACACTGTCCGCCTGGGCGGTCACGACCAAGGCCTCGGCCGCGCTGCTGACGGCCGTCTGGGGCCTGTTGGGGAGCGTGCTCGGCCCGCGTACGGCCATCGGCCTGGCCGGCGTACTGCTGCTGGCGACCCCGCTGCTGCTCCCCCGCCGCGCGGCAGCGCTTCTCCGCGAGCCGGAGCCGGAGCCGAAGCCGGCGCCGGGCCGCCCGTGAGGGTCAGCCCCCGCGGCCGGCGCCGCGGCCGGCCGACGGGTGCCCGGTCCGGAGGTCGCGGTCCGCCGTCTCGCGGCGCCAGTCGTGGCGGCCGGCCGACGGCGCGCTCACACGGGCGTCGCGGTCAGGCCGGCGGACAACCAGCGGACCACCGACTCGGCGGTGTACGGGCGGCCTTCCGGGGCGATCCGCGGCAGGAAGCCGAGATCCTGGCCGATGGTGACGACGGGCGGCTCCACCGCGCCGTGCGGGCGGCGCTGGCCCAGTCCTACGGCGGCCAGCAGTCCGTTGCACAGGCACTGGCGTCCTTCCGTCTGCTCGGCCGCGCCGCCCTTGCGGAGGTAGGCGGCGCGCGGCTCGGCCGGGCAGCGGTAGGCGAGGGTGCCGCGCTCGGAGCGGTACGGAGTACGCAGGTAGCCCAGGTCGCAGACCCGGCGGCGGGCCGCGCCGACGGCGGGGTCGGCCAGCGTGCCGGGCAGCTCGGCGACCTTGAAGGGGAAGGCGGTCGGGGAGGCCGCGGGATCGTTGCGCACGGTCAGCTCGGAGCGGAGCCGGCGTGCCACCAACTCCCGCCGCAGCCGTGCGTCGAGCCCCGACTCCTCGCACAGCGCGAAGACGCTGCCGAGCTGGACGCCGGCGGCACCCGCCGCGCGGGCTCGCCGCAGGTGCTCCGGCCCGCACTGGCCACCGGCGATCCAGAAGGGCAGGCCGAGCGCGGCCATCTTGGCGAAGTCCGGGGTGTCGCGGGGGCCGTAGACGGGGTCGCCGTCCTCGTCCAGCCGTAGCGGCCCGCGCGGCGGCGCGCTGTGCCCGCCGGCGCGGTGACCCTCGACGACGAAGCCGTCCGGCGTGGTCTCCGGGGAACGGCACAGGTACGAGGCCAGGGCGGGCAGCGAGACGATGGCCAGGACGTCGGGGCGGCGCAGCGGGCCGGGCCGCGCCCCGTCCAGCACCGAGGCCGGGTCGAAGCGCAGTTCGACGGGCCGGTCGTCGCCCTCGACGTCCACCCGCGCGGTGACGGGCTCCAGCCGGGCGAGCCGGGTGGCGATTCCGGGAATCTGCGCGGGGATGCCCGCGCCGACCAGGACGTAGTCCACGCCGGCCAGGACGGCACCGAACATGGCGGGCACGGTGGCGAGTTGGACCTTCTCCAGGTAGTTGACGCCGACCGGCCCGGGGTGGCCCTCCTTGGCCAGCCACACCTCGCAGAAGTTGGCCACGACGGTCAGCGAGCGAGCCGGGCACGCCTCGTCGGCGGTGAGCCGGGGCGTGGCCGCGAACCGCTCCCCGGCCCCGATCCCGCCCTCGACGAAGTAGCGCCGCCGGACGGCGTCGGCGAGTTCGGGCACGGGGAAGGCGGCCAGCGCCCGCCGGAGGTGACCGCCCGGGTCGCCGCTCTGCAGCACCCGGATCAGCAGCGTGTCCAGGGCGGTGCCGGAGACGACACCCAACTGCCCGGTGCGCGCGACGGCGCGGGCGAGGCGCCAGCCGGACACCCCCACGCCCATTCCGCCCTGGATCAGCCACGGCAGGTCGGTTGTCGTCCGGGATGTGCGCATGAGTCCTCGCAGGTGTGATCGCCGGTTCCGGAAGCCCTACTTACGGTTCCGTAACCTACGCTACCGTAACCACATGGCGGGACGAGCGGCGGTCACCCCTTCCCGCGGCAGGGCGTTCAGATCAGGGCGTCGTCGGCAACGGCGCGGCGCGCAGGGGACCTTGACCGACCGTGGGCCGCCCGGCTCGCCGGCGGGGTGGGGCGGCGGGACGGCGTCGGCCCGACTGCCGCCGCCGGGGCCGACCCCGGCGGCGGCCCGCCGCTCCGTGACCCGCCGACCGGTCACGGGGCGGCCCCGGTGCGTGGCACCGGGGACGCGGACCGGATCGCCCTCCGGCCCGCGCAGGCTCCGTCTACCCCCGAGGGTCGCGTGCATGTGGTGGTCACGTGAGGTGTTCGGCATGGCGCGGAGGGAGCCCGCCGGGGCTCTTCCCGCCGCCCTCGCCGCCCGCCTCACCGCCCGCCTCACCGTTCACCTCGCCGCCCGGTCCGTCCGGCGGGTCGTGCAGCAACCGTTGCCGCAGCATGAAGGCGGCCCCCATGTCGGCCTGGTGCGCGAAGCGGCACAGCAGGACCTGTACGCGGGTGTCGTCGCCCTCGCGCACGGCGGACACGATCCGCTCGATCAGCAGCCGCACCTCCGGCGGCGGTCCCCCTCGATCAGTCACCGTGCGCGAGTACCCGCGATCCGAGCACCCAAGGTCACCCGTACGGGTGAGAGTGCGACCGCGCGGGCCCTGGCGGACGCCCGCGATCACCTCCGTACAATTTGAGGCCGAACGACCGTACGGCGCCCGTCGGCCGTGCGGTTCATGGCGCAGGACCCGAAGGAGCCGCCCGTGCCCGGTCAGCGATCCATCACGGAAACCGAGTCGCTCGTCTCGGCGAAGCTCGGCGGGTTCCCGATCCGCCGGGAGCAGATGGCGGCCGTGGCCAACATCTACCGGGCCGCGTCGGCGGTGCGCCAGCACCTGGAGAACTCCGTGCTGCGCGGCTCGGACCTGACCTGGACGGCGTTCGTCGTGCTGTGGGTGGTGTGGGTCTTTGGCGAGTCGGAGACCCGGCATGTGGCGGACGAGGCCGGCATCTCCAAGGGCACGCTCACCGGGGTGGCGCGCACGCTGGAGTCGCGGGGTCTGCTGCGGCGGGCCGCCCATCCGAGCGACGGCCGGCTGGTGCTGCTGAGCCTGACGGGCAAGGGCGAGGATCTGATGCGGCGGGTCTTCCCCGAGTTCAACGAGGAGGAGGCCTTCGTCACGGCCCGGCTGAGCGACGCCGAGTGCCGCGGTCTCGCGGAGGGGCTGCGGCAGGTCGTACGGCAGGTCGAGGAGCACGGGGAGGAGCGCCGCCGGGAACTGCTGGGCGGAGCGGAACCCGCGCCGCGGCGCAGCGGCCGCCGACCGAGGAACTGACCGGCAAGGCCCCGGCCGACCGACCGGCTCCGACCGTCACCCAGGCACGGTCGTCCCGCGCCGGGCGGCGCCGACCGTCCGCCCTACGCAGAACCCCCACGCCGGCCGACTCCGACCGGTCGCCCCGCGGCGGTCAGTTGCGACGAGTCGGCTCCCGTCCGGACGGCGCCGGGCCGGACGGCGTCAGGCCGGTCTGTGCCGGGCTGCCCTTTCCCCGCCGAACGCCCCGAACCAGTCAGCTCCGACCCACCCGTTCCGACGGGTCCATTCCGACAGGTCCATTCCGACAGGTCCGTTCCGACCCGTCGGCCACGGCCGGTCGGAACGGAGCCGACCGGCGTCCGCCAGGCCGGCCTCGCCGGGCTCAACCGGTCGGCTGACGCCCGCCGTTGCCCCGGCCACCCGTCAGGCGCAGCCGCGCATACGCGCCGACTCCACCAGCGCCTCGAACAACCGCTGCTGGACGGGGTCCCGTTCGGCGGTGTCCTCCGGGTGCCACTGGACGGCGACGAACCAGCCCCGCGGGGCGGTCGCTTCGAGGGCCTCGACGGTGCCGTCGGCGGCCGTGGCGACGACCGCGAGACCGCTGCCGAGCCGGTCCACCCGCTGGTGGTGGTAGCAGGAGGCGTCCACCTTGTCCGTGCCCAGGGCCTGTTCGAGGAGCGTGCCCTGCCGGACACGGACCGGGTGGACGCGGTGGCGGTGGTCCAGGTCCGGGCCGCCCATGTCCTGCTCCAGGGTGCCGCCGAGCGCGACGTTGGCGACCTGCAGCCCACGGCAGATCGCCAGCAGGGGCAGGCCCGACGCCAGCGCGTGGCGGGCGGCCCGGAGGTCGAAGGAGTCCTGGAGGTCGTCGACGTCGTAGACGGTGTCGTGGGTGTCGGCGGCGCCGTAGCGGTGCGGGGCGAGGTCGCCGCCGCCGGGCAGCAGGACGCCGTCGAACCGGGCGAGCCGCTGCTCCGCCCCGTCCTCGGCCGGGTGGATGGTCGCGGGTTCGCCGCCCGCCCGCCAGACCGCCTCGACCAGGGCCCGGGCGTTGACCTCGGCGGCGAAGCGCAGGGCGGAGGTGGTGGCGGAGAAGCGGGCGGGGACGGCGATGAGCGGGCGGGTCACAACTGGATCCAGGTCGTCTTGAGTTCGGTGTACTTCTCCAGCGCGTGGGCCGACTTGTCGCGGCCGTTGCCGGACTGCTTCATTCCGCCGAAGGGGACGGTCAGATCGCCCTCCTCGTAGCAGTTGACCCAGACGGTGCCGGCCTTCAGGGCGCGGGAGACGCGGTGGGCGGTGGACAGGTCGGACGTCCACAGGCCGGCGGCGAGGCCGTACTCGGTGGCGTTGGCGAGGCGGACCGCCTCGTCCAGGTCGTCGAAGGTGAGCACCGACAGGACGGGGCCGAAGATCTCCTCGCGGGCCAGCCGCATGCCCGGTCGGACGCGGTCGAAGACGGTCGGCCGCAGGTAGCTGCCGCCGGTCTCCGCCAGGGTGGGTTCACCGCCCGTGCGCAGGCGGGCGCCCTCCGCGCGGCCGGTGGCGACGTGGTCGCGTACGCGCTCCAGATGGGCCCGGCCGACCAGCGCGCCCATCTCGGTCGCCGGGTCGAGGGGGTCGCCGAGCCGGAGTTCCTCGGCGCGGCGCACGATCGCGTCGGTCACCCGCTCGGCGACCGAGGAGTGGACCAGGAGCCGGGAGGGCGCGGTGCACATCTCGCCCTGGTTGAAGAAGATGCCCCAGGCGGCGGTGGCCGCGGCCCGGTCCAGGTCGGGGGCGTCGGGCAGGACGATGTTGGGCGACTTGCCGCCGAGCTCCAGCCAGACCCGCTTGAGGTTGGAGTCGGCGGAGTAGCGCAGGAAGTGGCGGCCGACGGCCGTCGATCCGGTGAAGGCGAGGACGTCGACGTCGGGGTGCAGGCCGAGGGCGCGGCCGGCGGTGGGACCGTCGCCGGTGACGACGTTCAGGACGCCCGGCGGCAGTCCGGCCTCGGTGCCGATGCGGCCCAGGAGCAGGGCGGACAGCGGGGAGGACTCGGACGGCTTCAGCACGACCGTGCAGCCCGCGGCGAGGGCCGGCGCGACCTTCCAGCTCGCGAGCGTCAGCGGGAAGTTCCAGGGGACCACCGCGCCGACCACGCCCGCGGGTTCGCGGGTGACCAGGGCGAGGGCGTCCGGGGCGGTGTGCGGGGACTCGTCGGCGAGCTTGTCGGCGAGCTGGCCGTACCAGCGGAAGGTGTTGATCGCGGCGCGCAGTTCGATGTCGTGGGCGTCCGTGATCGGCTTGCCCATCTCCAGGGTGACGGTGAGGGCGAGGTCCTGCCGTCGTTCTTCGAGCAGGTCGGCCAGGCGCAGCAGGACGCGGCCGCGGTCGGCGGGCGCCAGGCGGGGCCAGGGTCCGGAGTCGAAGGCGCGGCGGGCGGCGGCGACGGCGTGGTCGACCTCGGTCTGCCCCGCGTCGGCGGCCTCGGTGAGGACCTGCCCGTCGCGCGGGGAGACGACCGCGAAGGTCGCGCCGGATCCGGGTTCGTCGGTTCCGTCGATGTGGTGCAGCGCCGGCAGGTCGAGCGCCTCGGCGTGGCGCAGCAGGTCGTCGTGGGTGACGTCCAGCATGGGTTTCCGTCCAGGAGTACGCGGGGGCGGCGATGCCCGGGTACGGGATCACCGGAGTACGGGAGCAGCGGAGAGGGGGCCCGGCCCGTCTGCGGGAGGGGCCGGGCCGGGTGGGGTGGGGTGGGTCAGCGGGCGGCGGCCCGGGCGTGGACGGCGCGCGCGGCGCCGGCGCCCAGCAGCAGCACCGTGGGTACGGCGATGACGAGCCAGGTGGCGGTGGCGGGGTCCCCGCCGATGAGGGTGGTGAAGTTGGCGACGACGATCCAGATCACGGCGGCGATGCCCAGGGCGCCGAGGGCGGGCGCGATCAGGGTGTTCCAGGGCCGGGTGTCGAGGCGGGAACGGCGGAAGAAGACGATCACGGACACCGACGTCAGGAAGTACAGCAGCATGCACGCGAGGACGCCGACGCCGCTGCCCCAGGAGAAGAGGGTGAGGACGGGGTCCTTGCCCGCCAGGGCGAACGGGACGACCAGGAGCGCCGCGATCGTGGTCTGCACGACGCCCGCCGTCCAGGGGGCGTGCCGGGAGTTGAGGGAGCGCAGCCGGGCCGGGAGCAGGCCCTCGCGGCTGAGGGAGAACAGGTAGCGGTTGGCGGAGTTGTGGAAGGCGAGGATGCCGGCGAAGAGGGAGGTGGCGAGCAGGACGGGCAGCACGTCGTAGACCCAGCCGCCGAACCGGTCGGCGATCGGCTCGAACACGAACACCGTGGAGTCGCCGCCCGCGAGGGCGCGTCCGGCGGCCGCGGTGGCCTTCGAGGGGCCGTAGGAGGAGACGAGCATCCAGGAGATGAAGGCGAAGAAGCCGGTGACCACGGCGACGGAGAGGTAGGTGGCACGGGGCACGGTCTTGTGCGGGGTGCGGGCCTCCTCGCCGTAGATCGCGGTGGCCTCGAAGCCGAACATGGACGCCACGGCGAACATCAGGGCCACGCCGGGCGCGCCCTGCAGGACGGCGCCCGGGGAGAAGGTGTCGGCGACGCCGAGGCCCTCCGGGCCGCCGCCCTTGGCGAGGGTGACCAGGGCGAAGGCGAGCAGGATGCTGAACTCGGCCAGGACGAACACGGCGAGGATCTTGGCGCCGATCTCGATGCCGGCCGCGCCGAGCACCTGGACGACGACCATGGTGACCAGCGCCCACACCCACCAGGGCGTCTGCACGCCGGTGTAGTGCCCGACCAGGCCGGAGACGGTGACGCCGTACAGGCCGTACATCGCGGCCTGCACCGTGCAGTAGGCGAACAGCGCGACGGCGGCGCTGCCGCTGCCGGTGGTCCGGCCGAGGCCCTTGCCGATGTAGGTGTAGAAGGCGCCCGCGTTCACCACGTGCCGGCCCATCGCCACGAAGCCCACCGAGAACAGCAGGATGACGGCGCCGGCCAGGGCGTAGGCGGCCGGGGCGCCGGGGCCGTTGCCGATGGCGACGGCGATCGGGACGGCTCCCGCGATGCCGGTGAGCGGCGCCTGGGCGGACAGGACGAAGAAGAGGATGCCCAGGACGCCCAGGGCGTTGCGTTTGAGGGTGGCGGCGGGGCGGGTGCCCTCCGCGGTCTGCGGGGAGGCGTCGACCGTCTGACTGTCCACTCGGATCACCTGCTGAGGAAGGGAAGAAGTTTCGTTTTGAGCCAAACGAGTTGCCCCATCGTGAGTGGGAACTATCCATCTGACAAGGGGGTGGGACAGGAATTTACGGAGGGGAAACCCCCCGCCACGAGCCGCGACGGGGGGTGCCGTGCCGGACGCGGTCAGTCGTGGTCCGCCGACGGCCGCTGGGCGAGCGTGCTCAGCAGGGAGCGCAGCTCGGCGAGGGCGGCCTCGGTGTCGGCGCGGTCGCCCAGGCCGGTGAGCTGGTGCAGCACCAGGCCGTCCAGAGCGGCGAAGACGAGCCGGTTGAAGGCCGGGGAGGCGCCGTCGGGCAGGATGCGGGCCAGCTCGCGCCGCGAGGCCTCGAAGTACTCGTCGTAGCGCTCGCGCACCCGCGGCAGCAGCTCGGGCCGGCGGCGCGCCTCCAGCAGCAGCTCGTACTGGTACGCCTGACCGTCCGCGTCCTGCTCCACCATCTCCGGCACGCCGGTGACGAAGTCCTCGGGCCGGCCGGTGCCCGGTTCGAGCAGGCTGCTGCTCAGGCTGACGCGCACGGCGTAGGCGAGGGACTCCTCGACGAGCGCGTCGCGGGAGCCGAAGTGGTGGACGACGAGACCGTGCGTGACGCCGGCCTCCTCGGCGACGGCCCGGTAGGTGAGGTGGCGCAGTCCGCGCCGCGCGACCACGCGCACGGCGGCCTTGAGCAGCGCCTCGCGCCCCTCTCCGTAGCCGAGCCGCTTCTTGCGCGACCGGGAGCGGGGCTGCCGCGAGGTGTCGGCGGACTCCGTCATGGGCCCGACACTACCGGGGCGGGCCGCCTCAGCGGCGCGGAGGCCGGATACCACGGAACTCCCAGTCGCCGCCGAGCGCGGTGGACAGCACCTCCTCGGACTCGGTGGGCTGCGCGCCGACGTCCGTGCGGACGGCGGTCGGGCCGGTGACGATGTGGTTGGTCAGCCGGCCCAGGCCCTCGACCTCGACCTCGACGACGTCGCCGGGCCGGACCGGCCGCGAGTTGGCCGGGGTGCCGGACAGCAGCACGTCCCCGGGGTACAGGGTGATGGTGCGGGCGATGTCGGCGACGAGGTAGTGCATGTCCCACGTCATCTCGTCGGTGGAGCCGTCCTGCACCACCTCCCCGTTGACGTACGTCCGCAGTCGCTTGCCGCGGAAGTCCCAGTCGGTGACCAGGCCGGGGCCGAGCGGGCAGAGGGTGTCGGAACCCTTGACGCGGAGCATGGAGCCGGCGTCGGTGTCGCGGAAGTCGTGCAGGCCGTAGTCGTTGGCGACGGTGTACCCGGCGATGTACTCCCCCGCCGCGGCCGGTGCGATGTTGCGCGCGGTGCGGCCGATGACGATGGCGACCTCGCCCTCGTAGTTGAGCCACTTGCAGCCCTCGGGGCGGACGATCGCGCCCCGGTGGGAGTTGAGGGAGGAGGTGGGCTTGTGGAAGTAGGTGGGGGTGTCGGGCAGGCCGATCCGGAACTCGTCCACGCGGCTGCGGTGGTTGAGGTGGACGGCGATCACCTTGGAGGGGACGACCGGGGGCAGGTGGTGGGCGTCGTCGATCTTGACGCGCCGGCCGTCCCCGGCGACGAGTTCGTCCCCGTCGACGACGGTCTCGACGGCCGCGCCGTCGAGGAGGATGCGGCGGTACTCGGGCATGCGGGGGCTCCTAGCTGCGGCTGTCGGGGGTGGGCAGGCCGGCGCCGGTCCAGCCGTCGGCGGGGCGGTCGAACCAGAGGTGCACCTGGCCGGTGCCGATGGAGTTCTCGTACTCGCCGTACTGGCGGGCCTTCGCGGTGCACGCCTGCTCGCCGAGGGCGCCGGCCATCATCAGGTAGTGGAAGAACTTCGCCTCCGGCTTGTACCGGGAGAAGTCGTCCATGGTGTCGAGGACCTTGTCGTGGCGGCCCTCCTTGAACCAGGCGATCCGTTCGAGGTCGGCCTCGCGGGCCTCGGGCGTGAAGACGTGCGCCGGGTCGCTCGCCTCGTGGTCGCGCAGCTCGCGCAGCGGCCAGAAGGTGTGCGAGAGGGCGCCGGAGGCGATCAGCAGGACCCGGCGGCCCGGGGTGGCGGCGATGCCGTCGGCCAGCGCGCGGCCCAGGCGCAGGTGGTCCTCCATGTCACCGGTCTGGCAGACGCCGATGGTCACCCACCGCTTGTCGGGCAGTCCCTCGCCGAGGAACTTCCACAGGTTGGTGGTGGCGTAGAAGATCGGCAGGTACTCGTCGTCGATCGCGGTGATCCAGGTACCGTGCCGTTCCGCGAACGAGGCCACGTTGTGGGCGAGTTCGGGGTCGCCGGGGAAGTCGTACGGCATCCGGCACATGCCGCGCGGCAGCTCCTCGGACGTGAACAGCCCGGCGCGCCGCTGCTGGGCGGTGACGACGAACTCGACGGTGGTCGCCCAGTGGGAGTCGAGGACGACGACGGTGTCGTACCCCTGTGCGGAGTCGCGTTCGAAGACGTCCCTGCGCAGCTCCCGCAGGCCGCTGACGAGGGTGATCTCCTTGCCCTCGTTCAGGGCCAGCCGGTCCTGTTCGGGGAGCACGATGGTGGGGACGTGGGCGAGCAGGCCCGCCCCGACGATCTCACCCATGGTCGTGGAAGCCCTTCGGTGCGGTGACGGTGTTCTTCAGGTCGCAGTAGAAGTCGAAGCTCCAGGTGCCGCCCTCCCGGCCCACGCCGGAGTGGCGGGAGCCGCCGAAGGGGGCCCGGAGGTCGCGGACGAAGAAGCAGTTGACCCAGACGGTGCCCGCGACGAGCCGCGCGGTGACGCGCTCGGCGCGCTCGCTGTCGCCGGTGGCGACGGTGGCGGCCAGGCCAAAGCGGGTGTCGTTGGCCAGCCGGACGGCCTCGTCCTCGCCGGTGAAGGTCTGCAGGGTCAGCACCGGGCCGAAGACCTCCTCCTGCACGATCTCCGAGTCCTGGGCGACGTCGGTGAGCAGCGTCGGCGCGTAGTACTGGCCCTCCCCGCGGTGGCCGCCGATGACCGCGCGGGCGCCGGCCGCGAGCGCCCGCCGCACGAACCCGTCGATCTTCTCCAGCTGGCGGGGGTGGATGTTCGGGCCGATGTCGGTGGCCTCGTCGCGCGGGTCGCCCTGCGTCAGCCGCGACGCCTTCGCCACGAAGCGGCGGGTGAACTCCTCGGCGACCGGCTCCTCGACGAGGAGGCGGGTGGCGGCGAGACAGACCTGCCCGGCGTTGTCGTACTGCTCCACCGCCAGGTCGACGGCGAGGTCGAGGTCGGCGTCGGCGAACACCAGCAGGGGTGACTTGCCGCCGAGCTCCAGGCTGAGCGGGGTGAGGTTGGCCGCGGCCGACGCGGAGATGCGCTTGGCGGTGGGCACCGATCCGGTGAAGCTGATGCGGCGCACGTCCGGGTGCGAGGTCAGCGGGTCGCCGATCTCGGCGCCGTAGCCCTGGACGACGTTGAGGACACCGGCCGGCAGGCCGGCCTCGGCGGCGATGTCGGCGAGCAGCGACGCGGTCAGCGGGGACCACTCGGCGGGCTTGAGGACGACGGTGTCGCCGGCCGCGAGAGCCGGTGCGACCTTCCAGGTGGCCAGCATCAGCGGCGCGTTCCACGGCGTGATCAGCACGCAGGGGCCTGCCGGGTCCCAGCTGACGTGGTTGGTGTGGCCGCGGGTGGCGAAGTCCTCGTGCTCCAGCTTCAGCAGCCAGTCGGCGAAGAAGCGGAAGTTGTGGGCGACGCGCGGCATGACGCCGCGGCGGTGGGAGCGCAGCAGGGCGCCGTTGTCGCAGGTCTCGACGATCGCCAGGTCCTCCAGGCGCTTCTCGACGCCGTCGGCGACGGCGTGCAGGAGGCGGGCGCGTTCCGCGCGGGGGGTGGCGGCCCAGGCGGGGAAGGCGGCCTTGGCGGCGGCCACGGCGGCCTCCGCCTCGGCGGCCCCGCCGCGGGCGATCTCGCCGAGGACGCTGCCGTCGATGGGCGAGAAGTCGGTGAAGGTGGCGTCGGAGGCGACGCGTTCGCCGCCGATGAAGTGCCGGGTGTCGACGGCGACCCCGGCCACCGTGAGCGTGTGGTCAGTCATGTCCGGTCTCCCAGTCGTGTGCGGTGTGCGGAGGTCACTCGGCCCCGGAGGTGTTCGACTCCAGCAGCCGGCCGCCGTCCCAGACGACGCCGACCTGGCGGTAGTACGCGGCGATCGGCTCGCGGATCTCCAGCCTGGCCAGTTCCTCGGTGGGCGCCTCGAACAGCTCCAGCTCCGCGTCGCCGCGCCAGGCCGGCCCGGCCTCGAAGGACGCCGCGCCGGACTCGACCAGCTCGTCCAGCGCGAGGCCCTTGCCCTTCTCGATCGACGGCAGCCAGCGGTGGTGGGCCATGGGGTGGCCGTTGACGAAACCGTTCGTCTCCGACGGCTCCCGCAGTGTCACCACGGCCTGGGCCAGCCGCCGGTCCGCCGCGGCGAGCGTCGCCCCGAAGCGGGCCCCCGCCTCGATCCGCGGGGCGGGCCCGTACGGGTGCGGGCGCGTCTGGTGGACGGAGCCGAGCTTCTTCGGGTAGCCCTGGTGCAGTCCGCGGGCGATCGCGAAGTCCTTGTCGACCCAGATGTAGACGCAGCGCGAGTACGTCTGGCCGCGGTACTTGCAGCGCACGACCGCGAAGGCCTCCTTGTACTGGGAGAGCACGGGATCGAGCAGTTCCGCGCCGGAGGCCGAGCAGGACTGCCAGTCGGCCCAGATCAGCGCGACGGCGCCGGGGTCGTCGTCCGCGAGCTGAAGCGGTTCGGGCAGCAGTTCGCGCACCCTGGCGGGGTCCGTGCGGTACTCGACGGTGAGCAGGTCACCGGAGTAGCGCCACGGCGGCGAGGGGATCAGCGACGAGGCGCCGCTCGCCGTCTTGGGAGGGAAGTATCCGCGGACAGTGGTCACTGGGGTTCCTTATGCGGTGAGGGCGGGCTGCTCGATCAGTTCGGCGCGGTACCGGGCGGCGGCGGCCGCGGCGGCCCGGCCGCCGAGGGCCACGACGCCGACGAGCCGGCCGTGGGCGTGGTAGCCGACGAGGACGTCCCCGTCCGGGTCGCCGTCGAGGACGCGTACGTCGTCCTTGCCGAGGGCCGGCGCCCCGAAGGACTGCAACCGGAACTCGTGCTGGTCGCTCCAGAAGGTCGGCAGCGGCGCGAAGGACGCCGGCGGTTCCTCGGTGCCGGCCAGACGGGACAGCAGGGTCCTCGCCGCGTGCTTGGCGGTGTCCGTCGGGATGGACCAGTGCTCGACGCGGCGCGGCACGCCGTCGTAGCGGGGGTTGGGGAAGCGGGCCACGTCGCCGACCGCGACCACCTCCGGGAGGCCGCCGGCGCGCAGCATGCCGTCGGTCAGCACTCCGTCGGTGAGGTCCAGGCCGTTGCCGTCGAGCCATTCGGTGTTGGCGATCGAGCCGACCGACTCCACGACCACCTCGGCGGGCAGCACGGTCCCGTCGGCCAGCACCACGCCGGTGACCCGGTCCTCGCCGGTGAAGCCGGACACTCCGGTGCCGAGGGCGAAGCGCACGCCGCGCTCCCGGTGCCGCTTCAGCAGCGCCCCGGCGAGCAGGTCGCCGAGCGGGCCGAGCATGGGCAGCGGCAGCGGGTCCACGACCGTCACCTCGGCGGCCCCGAGTGCCACCGCGGTCGCGGCGACCTCGCAGCCGATGAAGCCGGCGCCCACCACGACGACCCGCGCGCCGGGCCGGGTGAGCGCCTCGCGCAGTCCCCGGGCGTCGGCGAGGGTGCGCACGGTGTGCCGCCCCGGGACCGGGCCGGGGCAGGTCAGGCGCCTGGGCCGCATGCCGGTGGCGACGACGAGCCCGTCGTACGGCAGCGTCGAGCCGTCGTCGAGCGAGACCGTCCGGTCCGCGAGCCGGGCGGCGACGACCTTCGTGCCCAGCCGCCACTCGGCGTCGGACACCTCGGCCCGGGGGCGGAAGGCCAGGGAGTCGAAGGGCGCCTTGCCGGCCAGGACCTCCTTGGACAGGGGCGGCCGGTTGTAGGGCATGTGGGGTTCCTCGCCGACGAGCGTGATCGCTCCGCTCCAGCCGGCGGCGCGCAGCTGTTCGGCGGCGCGCAGGCCGGCCATGGAGGCGCCGGCCACGACGATGCGTCCGGACGGCATCGGGTCAGCCCTCGATGCGGATGGCCTGCAGCGGACACACGTCGGCCGCTTCCTCGACCTCGTCGCGCAGCGCGGCGTCGGGCTCGGAGACGTACACCAGGTGTCCCGCGTCGTCCATGGAGAAGACGTCGGGGGCCGCGAAGACGCACTGGCCGTGGTCCTGGCACTTGTTCATGTCGACGACGACCTTCATGGCCGGTCCTCCTGGGGAACGGGAGCGGGGAAGGGGGAGAAGCGGAAGAGGGGCCCGGCCGCGGAACGTCCGGGCCCCGGCCAAAGGGGCGCGGAGACCGCACCCCCAACTCGTTTGGCTTCAAACAAGGTAGGCAGGGGGTACCCCCTGGTCAATACCTATCCGTCTGGATAAATTCTTTCCCCGTCCCCCTTGCGGCCAGGGTCGCCCCTCCCTACCGTTTGGCATCAAACAACTGGCCGGGAGGACGCCTCCCGCAGAAGCGCCCCGGCCCCCTTCTCCCCACGCCACCCGCCTCCTGGACGTCCGGTCCCGGAGGTGTCCCGCCGTCCGCCCGAGGAGACATCGGTGAGCGCTCAAGACCTGTCAGAAGTCCGCCGGCACATGGACCGGCTCGCCGCCGACGGCATCGACGTGGTCCGGGTGACGTATCCCGACCTCATCGGCACCGACCGGGCCCGCGACGTGCTGCTGGAGGATCTGCCCCGGGCCGTGGAGCACGGGCTCGCCTTCTGCCGGGCCGTCTACCACACCACCCCGCAGGGCGACGTGGTCCCGGTCAGCGGCGGTCTGGACGCCGGCCTGCCGGACGTCTCCGTCCAGCCCGACCTGAGCACCCTGGTCGCCCTGCCCTGGGAGCCCGGGGTCGCCGCCTGCCTCGCCGACGTCGTCGACCCGGCCACCGGGCAGCCGGCCCCCGAATCACCCCGCGACCTGCTGCACTCGGTCCTCGACCGGTGCCGGCGGCACGGGCTGAGCCCGGTGATCGGCCCCGAACTGGAGTACTTCCTGTGCGAGCCGGCCCCCGGGACGGCCGGCGGGTGGCGGCGCTACGACACCACCGGCGGCGTCGTCTACACCGCCGGCCTGCGCGCCGACCCCGACAACCACCTGCTGCGCACCCTGCGGCAGGTGCGCGGCCTCGGCATCGGGGTGCTCAGCGGCAACCACGAGTTCGACGGCGGGCAGTTCGAGATCAACCTGCTGCACTCCGACGCCCTCTCCGCCGCCGACCGGGCCTTCCGCCTGAAGGCCGCGGTCAAGGAACTGGCCCGGCGCGAGGGCAGGCTCGCCACCTTCATGGCCAAGCCCTTCAACGACGCGGGCGGCTCCGGCTTCCACCTGCACTTCTCCTGTACCGGCCCGGACGGGCGCAACGCCTTCGACGACCCCTCCGGCGCCCACGGCCTGTCGGCCACCGCCCGGCACGCGGTCGCCGGCGTCCTGGCCCACGCGCCCGCCCTGGCCGCGCTGCTCAACCCCACGGTCAACTCCTACAAGCGCTTCGGCCCCGACACCCTCGCCCCCTGGCTGATCGACTGGGGCATGGACAACCGCAGCGCGATGGTCCGCATCCCGCCCGAGCGGGGCTCCGGAGCCCGGTTGGAACTGCGCCTCGGCGACGCCAGCGCCAATCCCTATCTCGCCGTCGCCGCGACCACCGCCGCCGCGCTGCTGGGCGTCCTGGCCGGCGAGGAGCCCCCCGCCCCGCTGGAGGGCTACGGCTACGACACCACCAGGGCGGCCATGCTGCCGACGACCCTGCCGGCCGCGCTCGACGCCCTGGAGGCCGACACCGACCTGACCGAGCTGCTCGGCAAGTCCTTCACCTCTTCCTACCTCACCTACAAGCGCGACGAGGTCGAACGCTTCCAACGGCACGTCACCGACTGGGAGTTCACCGAGTACGCCTACCACCTGTGACACCGAGGAGCCCACACCCCATGAGCATCACCACCCCGCCCTTGACCGACGCCGCGCCCGATCCGATGCCGCTGGCCGACGTCGACCTCGCGAACCTCGACAACTTCACCGACGGCGTCACCCCCTGGCGCATGTTCCACACCCTGCGTCACGAGGACCCGGTGCACTGGCAGCCCGAGGAGGCGCCCAACTCCGGTTTCTGGGCGGTCACCCGGCACGCCGACATCGCACGCGTCGACCGCGACGCAGAGACCTTCACCTCCTCGAAGTTCGTCAACCTCGAAGAGGTCGACGAGGACCAGATCAAGAAGCGGGCCTCGATCCTGGAACTGGACGGCGTCCGCCACCGCGCCCTGCGCAGCGTCATCCAGCGCCAGTTCGGGGCGAGCGTGATCAGCAGCTACACCGACTTCCTGCGCGGACTGACCGCCCAGACCCTGGACGCGGCGCTGGCGAAGGGGCGTTTCGACTTCGTCAAGGAGGTCTCCGCCGACTTCCCCATCAACGTCCTCGCCCGCCTCCTCGACGTGCCCCCGGAGGACAACCAGCAGCTCATCGACTGGGGCAACCGCATCATCGGCAACACCGACCCCGACTACGCGGACGTGCTGCTGCACAGCGCGGAGAGCGAGAAGTACCGCGACCTGCCCTTCCGCTCCCCCGCCTCGCTTGAGGTCTTCGCCTACGGGCGCGAGCTGGCCCGGCAGCGGCGCGGCGGCGACGGCACCGACCTGGTGTCCCGGCTGGTGAACACCACGCCGAAGGACGGCGTCCCGCTCTCCGCGCAGGACTTCGACAACTACTTCCTGCTGCTGGTGGTGGCCGGCAACGAGACCACCCGCCACACCATCAGCCACTCCATGCTGGCCCTCCTGCAGCACCCGGAGCAGCTCGCCCGCCTCAGGGACGACCCGTCGCTGATCCCGGCGGCGGTCGAGGAGTTCCTGCGCTGGGCGTCCCCCGTCTACCACTTCCGGCGCACCGCGACCCGGGACGTGGAGCTGAACGGCAAGCACATCAGGGAGGGCGACAAGGTCGTCATGTGGTACGCCTCCGGCAACCGTGACGAGGAGGTCTTCGGCAACCCCTACGACTTCGACGTCACCCGGCGGGACAACGACCACATCACCTTCGGCAAGGGCAGCCCGCACCTGTGCCTGGGCAACCTGCTGGCCCGCACCGAGATCCGGATCATGTTCGAGGAGCTCATCCCGCGGCTGGCGGACATCCGGCTGGTCGGCGAGGTGCCGCGGGTGCGGTCGAACTTCGTCAACGGCATCAAGAAGCTGCCGGTCGAGGTCACGCTCGCCTGACTCGGCCGGGCCGCCGCTCGCCGGCGCCGCCGCCGCGGCAGGGCGGCGGCCGCGACGCGCGCCGCGGCTCCGGCACCACGCGGCGGCGCGGACCCTTCAGGACGAGGGCCGCGCCGCTTCGGCACAAGCGGCCACCGGTCCCAGGACCCGGCACGTTCTTCCCCTCTTCCGTCCCCACGACGGCCCCTCGACGGCCCCGCGACGACCCCAGGACGGCCCCGCGACGACCCCAGGACGGCCCCACGACGACCCCAGGACGGCCCCACGACGGCCCCACGACGGCCACGCGCCCTCGACGTCCCGCGCTCCGTCAGCCCTGGACGCCGTACCGCTCCCCCCGGCCGCCCGCCAGGCCGCGAAATAGCACAGCCTGTGACGAATCAGCCGTGTGCATCGCCTCACATCTGTTAATCCTCGGGGAAATTTTCTACAACCATTCACCAAGCGCGCCTGTCTGGTTAGCGCAGGGATGTTCAGTAGTGAGGAAGAGGAGCACCGAGCGTGACCGTGCGTTCATTTGCCCGGCGGATGCGGCCGCGAGTCGAGCGGAAGGCATCCGAGAGGGTGTGGCAGCTGCGCACCATGCGGCGGCGCCGCAGGGCAGCGGTCGCCGATCCGGTGCTCCGCCCGGTGGCGGTGCGCGGCCAGCGGTTCTACGGACGGGTGGTGACCCGGTTCACCGCCGCCGAGGCGGCCGCCGCCAACCTCGACCTGGTGGTCGCCGCCCTGGAGCAGGAGGGCATCGCCTACTTCCTCGTGCCGTCGTCCCGGGTACGGCACACGGTGGGGGTGAACGCCGTGGACCGCGAGCGTTTCCTCACCGCCCTCGAGTCCCGCAACGCCGGCAAGGCGGTGTTCATCGGCAGGCCGCTGCCCGGCGGCCAGCTCAAGCACCCGGCCCTGTTCATGGACGGCGTCCTGCCGGCCGCGCTGCGCACGGCGCCCACGCTGCGCGTCGGCGAGAACCACCTCGGGCCCGCCGGCCAGCTGCTCGCCGGGCCGGAGCTGGCCTGCGACGTGGAGTTCTGGGACGACGGGGCGCAGCTCCTCGCCTCCGAGGACGGGCCCCGGCGGCTGGCCAAGGTGCAGCCGCAGGCGTCCGAGGACGTCTTCGCCGAGTCCCTGGTCGCGCCGCGCAACAACGGCATCACCGACGTGCTGCCGGCCTCCGAGCAGAAGCCGGCCACGGTGCGGGTCGGTGTCCGGGAGCTGCCGAGCTTCGCCCCGCTGACCCTGCCGACGGTGAACGACGTGACCTTCCCGGTCGACGTCGTCTACACCTGGGTCGACGGCGAGGAGCCCGGAATGCGGGCGAAGCGGGCCCGGTACCAGGAGCGCGGCACCGCCGAGATCCTGGACAAGGAGACCAACGCCTCCCGCTACACCAGCCACGACGAGCTGAAATACTCGCTGCGCTCGCTGGAGATGTACGCCGACTTCGTCCGGCACATCTACCTCGTGACCGACGGCCAGAAGCCGCACTGGCTCGACGACCGGGCCGACGGGATCACGGTCGTCGACCACCGCGACATCTTCCCGGCGGACGTCCTGCCGGTGTTCAACTCGCACGCGATCGAGACCCGGCTGCACCACATCCCGGGCCTGTCGGACCACTACCTGTACTTCAACGACGACGTGTTCGTCGGCCGCCGGGTCACCGCGGAGCACTTCTTCCACGGCAGCGGTCTGATGAGGATCCCGGTGTCCCCGCTCAAGATCGGCGTGGGCAAGCCGCACGCCGAGGAGACGGCCACCAACTCCGCGAGCAAGAACGTACGGCGGCTGCTGCTGGAGAAGTTCGGGCGCATGACGACGAACAACTTCATGCACACCCCGCTGCCGCAGCAGCGCGCGACGCTCCAGGAGCTGGAGCGCCTCTTCGCCGAGGACGTCGCCCGCACCACGGCCTCCCGCTTCCGCTCGCCGCAGGACATCGCGATGACGGCGCCGCTGCTCTACCAGTACGCGCTGATGACCGGCCGCGGCGTGCCGGGCCGGTTCAGCTTCCGGTACGTGAACATCAGCCGCCCGGACGCCGAGGCCCGCCTCGCCGACCTGCGCCGCACCCGCCGCTTCGACTTCTTCTGCCTCAACGACGTCGACGTGCCGCCCGAGGAGCGGGAGCGGGTCGGCGTGCGGATGCACGAGTTCCTGGAGGACTACTTCCCGTTCCCCAGCCGCTTCGAGAAGCAGAACTGACGGGGCCGCGTCCATGGACATCCGCCACCGATTCACGGGTTCCGCGGGGCTGCGGGCCGCCCGGGGCCTCCTGGCCCGCCTGAGACTCTGGCTGTGGGCCCGGCTCTGGGTGCTGCGCTCCGCCCGGGCCCGACGGCGCCTGCGGGCCGCCGTGACCGGCCTGCGCCGCGTGTCCTGCGGGCCGCTGCCGCTGTACGGGCGCACGGTCGCCGGCTACACCGCCACGGACGCCGCCGACGCCGACCTCGATGACGTGTGCGCCCTGCTGGAGGCGGCCGGCGTCCCCTACTTCCTGGTGCCCGTCGAGGAGACGGACGGCGCGCCGCGCCGGGTGATCGGCGTCGAGGAGACACACCGCGGCGCCGTCCTCGCCCGGGCCGCCGAGCGCTTCGCCGGCACGGCCCGCTACGTCGGCGCCGTCGGCCCGGACGGGACCGTGACGCGGGCCACACTGTGGGCCGACGGGAAGCTGCCGCGCGCGCTGCGCCGGGCGACGGTGCTGCGTACGGGCGTGGTGCGCCTCGGTCCCGGAGGGCAGGTGCTCAGTGGCCTGGAGGCCGGGTGCGACGTCGAGTTCTGGCGCCGCGGCCGCGACCTGGGCACGGATCCGTCCTGGCTGACGGTGCCCGGCAGCCGGCTGGGGGACGTCTTCGGCCCGGCGCTGGTCGCCCCGCGCCGCAACGCCGTGTCGGAGGTGGTGCCGGAGACCGCGCAGCTGCCCGCCGCGGTGGCGGGCCGCCGTCGCAGCGTGCCGACGTTCGCCGCGTTCGCCGAGCCGGGCCTCGACGAGGTGCGCTTCCCGGTGGACGCCGTGTACACCTGGGTGGACGGGGACGACCCGGCGATGGCCGCGAAGCGCCGGGCCCACCTGAACCCGGCCGACAGCGGCATCGCCCCGCGCGAGACCGGCGCCTCCCGCTACACCAGCCACGACGAGCTGCGGTACGCGCTGCGTTCGCTGGAGATGTACGCGGGGTTCGTCCGGCACGTCTACCTGGTGACCGACTCGCAGGTGCCGGACTGGCTGGATCCGGAGGCGGAGGGGCTGACCGTGGTCGACCACCGGGACATCCTCCCGGCCGAGGCGCTGCCGGTCTTCAACTCGCACGCCATAGAGAGCCGGCTGCATCACATACCGGGCCTGTCGGAGCACTACCTCTACTTCAACGACGACGTCTTCATCAACCGTCCGGTGCGCGCCGAGTGCTTCTTCCACGGCAACGGCATCGCCCGCATCCCGCTGTCCCCGCTGAAGCTCGGCGTGGGCGCCCCGCATCCGCTGGAGCCCGCCCCGAACTCCGCGGGGAAGAACGCCCGCGAGGTGATCAGGCGCTTCCACGGCCGGCAGGCCAGGCACAAGTCGCTGCACACCCCGCATCCCCAGCTGCTGTCCGTCATGCGGGAGATGGAGGGCTTCGGCATCGAGGAGCTGGAGCACACCGCCGCCTCGCGCTTCCGCTCGGTCCGCGACGTCGCCCCGGCGTCCACGCTGCACCACCACTGGGCGATCGCGACGGGCCGGGCCGTCCCGGCGGACTACCGCTTCCGCTACGTGGAACTGGGCACGCCGGACATGCGGCGGCGCCTGGCCCGGCTCGAGGCCGGCGAGGACATCGACTTCTTCTGCCTCAACGACGTCGACACCGCCCCCGCGGCGAGGGCGGCGTCGCGGGCGGCCATCCACGCCTTCCTGGAGCGGAAGTACCCCTTCCCGAGCCGCTTCGAAGCCACGCCCGCGACCACCGCGCACCGCCACGCGCCGCCCGCGGTACGCCACCTGCGGGCGGGCTGAGCCTGACACACCGGACAAGAAGGGCACGGCCGGGCACGGGGGCGCGGCTGCGGCCGCCGCGGCGCGGCTGTCAGGTCCCGATGATCTCCGCGGCCTCGGAGCCGGCGGAGGGGCCGGTCGCGCCGGTGCCGGAGAACGCGCCGGGCGCGCCGGTGTCCGGGTACGGGACGCGTCCGGGGCCGGCCGGGCGCGGCCCGCGGTGCCGGTGCTCGCCGCGGGTCTCGGCGATCAGCATGTCGACGCAGGCGAGCAGGTCCTCCTGCTGCGCCGTGCGGCGCATGCGCTGAGCGGCGCTGCCCTCGGCCAGGGCCTGCCGGGTCAGTGCCTCGACGGTCTGCCGGTCGCCGAGGGCTTCGAGGGTGGGGCGCAGCCGGTCGAGCAGCTTGCGGACGACCTGCGCGGCGGGCGCCTCGCGACGGGTCTCGGGGTCCACCAGGGTGCCCTCGAGACCGGAGCGGGCGGCCCGCCAGGAGGCGCCGCGCAGCCACTCGTGCCGGCCCCGGCACACCGGTGCGCCGCCGGTCAGCAGCCGCTGCCGCGCCCGGGTCACCAGAGCGCGGAACAGCCCGGCGACGAGGACCACCGTCTCGGTTCGCGGGCAGGCGTCGCAGAGGCGGAGTTCCAGCGTCGGCAGGTGGGCGGAGGGGCGGACGTCGTAGTAGATCATCCCCGGGTCGGTGATGACCCCGGACCGGACGAGGTCGCCTACCGCGTCGTCGTAGTCGGCCGCGGTCGGGAAGCAGCCGGCCGGGCCCGCGGTGGGCCAGCGCTGCCACAGCAGCGTGCGCCAGCTGGCGTACCCGGTGTCGGCGCCCTGCCAGAACGGCGAGCTGGCGGACAGCGCCAGCAGCACCGGCAGCCAGGGTGCCACCTCGCACATGACCCGCACCGCCGTGTCGCGGTCGGGTACGTCGACGTGGACCTGGGCGCCGCAGATGAGCTGCTCGTCGGCGACCTTGCGGTAGTCCTCGACCATCCGGCGGTAGCGGGCGTCCGCGGTGGGGTGCCCGGAGGACGCGGGCGCCAGCGGCGCCGTGCCCGCGGCCACCACCGCCAGGCCGAGCGAGGAGGCGGCCGCGTCCAGGCGCCCGCGCAGGCCGGCGAGGTCGGCGTACAGCTCGTGCAGAGAGGTGTGCACGCCGCTGTTGGACTCCACGGTGGACTGGTGCAGTTCCGCCTGGAAACTGCGCCGGGGCAGCCGGCGCAGCAGCGCGTCGGCGCGCGGCACCAGCAGGCCGCTCTCCACCTCCAGGACGTGGAATTCCTCCTCCACACCGAGACCAGCTTTCACGGTCGCTCTCCTTGAGGTGTTGCCCGAGTGCGTGCCACCCCCAGGTGCCCAGGACGGGCCCACGTAAGCACGGTCACGCCCGTTTGACGCAACCACCGCACAGATGAGCGGCGAAGGGTGTCGTCGTCCCGGCGCGTACCGGCGCCCCGGCGCGTACGGGCGCCCCGGCGCGTACGGGCGCCCCGGCGCATACCGGCGCCCCGGCGCGTACCGGCGACGGTCAGCCGTCCTGCCCCCGCGGGGCCGGTCCCGTCCCGGCACCGCTCCGGTACCAGGACGCCCGGCCGTCGCCCGTGCGGACCTCACCGTCCTCCTGGCGCAGGCGGATCTCGACCCGGCCGTCGGTGACGCGGGTGTCGAAGGCCGGCTGGGGCGCGGTGGCGGGCCCGCGGACGTTCCAGCCGTCGGCGAGGCGGAAGACACTGCCGTGCCAGGGGCACTGCACGCATCCGTCGGCGATGGTGCCCTCGGACAGCGGTCCGGCCAGGTGGCTGCACCGGTCGGCCAGGGCGTGGATCTCCCCGCCGATCTCCCGCACCACCATGACCGGCACGTCGTCCACGGTGCGCCGCACGGCCCGGCCGGCCGGGAACTCGTCCACCGTCCCGATCGCGTGCCAGCCCTGGGTGACGACGTGCGGCACCTCCTCGGCGTGGTTGGCGCCCGCGGCCTGCCGGTACGCCATGTGGCCGCCCAGCAGACCGCCCGCTCCCACCGCCGTCAACCCGAGGAAGCCGTACGTCCGTCCCGCGCCCGGCCTGCCGGTGAGCCGGCAGGCCAGCGAGGCCGCGTACAGGCCGACCGCCGTCACGTTCGCCGCCGCGTGCACCAGCCCGACGCGCATCTGCTGACGGTGCAGCTCCGCCCAGTCGGTCGCGCCGGCCAGGGCGGCGGGGGCGGCGGTGGCCAGGCCGACCCCGACCAGCAGGCCCGCCTCACGGGAGCGGCCCGGCCACAGGTCCAGCACCGCGGCGGACAGCCAGCTGCCGAGGGGCACCTGCACCATGGGCGGATGGACCGGGTGCCCGAGCCACCTGCCGTGCAGGACGTCCCTGCCGCGCCCCAGCGGCAGGGAGCGGACCCCCTTCTGGAGTGTGTCGATCACCGGGTCGGCCCGCCGGCCCCGCTCCAGGCGGTCCAGCAGGCTCAGGAGCCGGTTCTGCCGCGTCCGCGGGTGGCGTCGCCTTGTGTTCATACGCAGCCGGGTTTCCCCCTGCCCGCAGGGCAAACGAAGCCGGCCGTGGCAGGTCCGCGGTCCCCGGTCCGGCGGGGCGGTGTGGGCCGGCGGGGACGAGGTACTCGGCTCGCCGCCCGGCGGGACCCCCTCGTCGCGAGACGGTCGGGAGACGGTCAGGAAAGGATCGGAGAGGGCCGGGAGAGGACCGGGAGTGGACCGGAGAGGGCCGGAGAGGGCCGGCAGAGGATCGGGAGAGGAGAGGCGATGTGCCGTCTGTTCGGTCTCAGCAGCGCGCCTCGGCGCACTCACGCGACCTTCTGGCTGCTGGACGCCCCCGACAGTCTCAGTCTGCAGAGCCGTCGTGACCCCGACGGCACCGGCCTCGGCTACTTCGCGCCCGACGGCACCCCACGCGTCGACAAGGCGCCGATCGCCGCCTACGCGGACCGGGCCTTCGCCGAGGACGCCCGGCGGGTGGAGTCGGCCACCTTCCTCGCCCATGTGCGCTTCGCCTCGACAGGCAGCCTGGACGCCCGCAACACCCACCCCTTCGCGCAGGAGGGGCGGCTGTTCGCGCACAACGGCGTCATCGAGGGCCTCGACGCGCTCGACGACCGCCTCGGCCCGGACCGGTCACTGGTCCGGGGCGACACCGACTCGGAGCGGTTCTTCGCACTGATCACCCGGGAGACCCGGGCCCACGGCGGCGACGTCCGCGCCGGCATCGAGAGCGCCGCCCGCTGGATCGCCGGGAACCTGCCCCTCTTCGCCCTCAACCTGGTCCTGATCACCTCCGACCGGCTGTGGGCGCTGCGCTACCCCGACACCCACGAGCTGTACGTCCTCGAGCGCCCGCCGGGCGGCTGCCACGGCACCCGCCATCTCGACCACAGCGGCACCGGTGGGCGCATGCGCGTCCACTCCGCCGACCTGGCCGGCCACCCCTCGGTCGTGGTCGCCAGCGAACGCATGGACGACAACCCCGACTGGCGTCTCCTGGAGCCGGGCGAGCTGCTGCACGTCGGCGCCGGTCTGCGCACCAGCCGCCACCACGTCGTGCCGCACGCCCCCGCCCACCCGCTCACCCTCGACGACCTGCGCCCCGAGGCGGCGGCCTCGCAGAAGGCGGCCTGAGCCGTCGCCCCGCCCGCACGGTGCGGCCGACGCCGGGTCGGCGGCCCGGTCCGGCGATGTCCTGGGTGCCGACGACCGCGAGCAGGTCGAACAGGCCGGCGCTGTCGGTGCCGACCGCGGGGGTGAACCACGGCAGCCGCTGCCGGCCGTCCTCGGAGAACGGGTTGAGGCAGTCGACCTCGATCAGGCCGAGCGTGGGGTGGACGAGGCGTTCGCGGTCGTCGCGCCGGAACGCCACGTCGTGGTCCGCCCACAGCACGGCGAACTCGCCCGGCACGTCGAGCAGGGTGCGGATCACCGCGTCGGCCTCCGTGTCCTTCGCGTCCCGGCGGGCGGCGGCCGCCCGCAGATCGGCGACGAAGGCACGGGACTGGGTCTCGTGGTCGGCCTCGGTGTACAGCCGCCGGGCGTCGGGTTCGGTGAACCACCGGTGGACGAAGCCGGCCCGGGGCCCCGGAGACCGGACCGGTCGCCGAGCAGTGCCACGGCGAGCGGATTCCGTACGAGGACGACGTGCAGGTCGGTGATGACCTGCGCGGGCGTGGAGGTCAGCCGGCCGAGCAGGTCGAGCATGCCGGGGTGCACGTGCGAGGCGGCCGTGCCGTGCGGCGGCACCGGACGGGCCGCCAGGTGGTTACAGGTGGTCACGCTCGTCCGCGGTCAGCCGCAGCGCCCTCGCCGGTGCGGCGTTCATCTGTTCGGACCGGTGGGATTCCGCGCCGCGCTCCAGCTCGTTGCAGTGGTCCACCGACGCCCCAACGAGCTGGGCGACTTCCTCACGGCGCAGTCCGGGCACCCGGCGGCGCGGGCCGGCCGGCAGCCCGACGTCGGCGGGACGGACCTGTTCGGGCCGCGACCGCAGGAACGCTCCCGGTTCGGTGTACTTCACAGGGCCCATGCCGCCCATTCTGGCGGCCGGCCGGGACGGGGACCGCAGGGATGCAGTCCCCCGCCCCGGCACGTCGGTGCCGGGGCCGCTCGGGCCCAGGCGGTGACGTTCGCCGTCCCGTACCGGGGCGCGCCGCAAGACGTTACTGTTCGGTAGACAACGCGCTCCCGGAGGTGTCACGCATGGTGCCCGACCGTTCCCCCGGCCTCGCGGAATCCGCCCGTGCGCTGGCCGCCGGGGAGGTGACCTCGCGGGCCCTCGTGGAGGCGGCGCTGGCCCGGATCGAGGTGACGCAGCCGACCGTCAACGCGTTCCGGATCGTGCGGGCCGAGGCAGCCCTCGCCGAAGCCGACGCCGCCGACGCGCGGTTGGCCGCCGGGGCCCGCGCACCGCTGCTCGGGGTGCCGGTGGCCGTCAAGGACGACATGGACGTGGCCGGCGAGCCGACCGCGTTCGGCTGCGACGGCGCCTTCCCGCCGGTCGCCGAGGACGGCGAGGCCGTACGGCGGCTGCGCGCGGCCGGAGCGGTGATCGTCGGCAAGACCAACACCTGCGAGTTCGGGCAGTGGCCCTTCACCGAGGGGCCGGGCTTCGGCGCGACCCGGAACCCGTGGAGCCTCGCCCACACCCCCGGCGGCTCGTCCGGCGGGTCGGCGGCCGCGGTCGCCGCCGGACTGGTGCCCGCCGCGCTCGGCTCGGACGGGGCCGGATCGGTGCGCATCCCGGCCTCCTGGACCCACCTCGTGGGCATCAAGCCACAGCGCGGCCGCATCTCCACCTGGCCGCGCGGCGAGTCCTTCCAGGGCATCACCGTCAACGGCCCACTGGCCCGCACCGTCGCCGACGCCGCCCTGCTGCTGGACGCGGCGAGCGGCAACCACCCGCGCGACCCGCACCGGCCCGCGCCCGTCGACGCCCGCGCGGCGGCCGGCCGCGACCCCGGCCGGCTCCGGATCGCCCTCTCCCTGAAGCCGCCGTTCACCGCCCTGCCGGCCCGGCTGCGGCCGGACGTACGGGCGCGGGTCGTCGAACTGGCCGGGAAACTGGCCGGCCTGGGGCACACGGTCGAGGAGGCCGACCCGCCCTACGGGCAGATCGGGCTGGCCTTCCTCCCCCGTGCCACCGTCGGCATCGCCGAATACGTGCGGGACGCTCCGCACCCCGCGCTGCTGGACCGGCGCACCCGTGACGCCGCCCGGCTGGGCAGGCTGCTGGACGGGGCGCCGCTGCGGGCCGCCCGGCGGGCGGAGGCGGTCCTGCAGCGCCGTATCGGCGGGTTCTTCCGGTCGTACGACGTCGTCCTCGCGCCGACGACGGCCGCTCCCCCGCCACGCGTCGGCGCGCTGCTGTCGCTGAGCGGCTTCGCGACCGACCGGGCGATGATCGCCGCCTGCCCGTACGCCTGGCCGTGGAACGTGCTGGGCTGGCCGGGCGTCGGCGTCCCGGCCGGATTCGTCGCCGGCGGCCTGCCGGTCGGCGCCCAGTTGCTCGGCCCCGGCGGCAGCGAGCCGCTGCTGATCTCGCTGGCCGCACAGCTGGAGGCCGAGCTGCGCTGGCACGAGGCGTGGCCGCCGCCGGCCGCCCTCGACGCCGATCCCGACGCCGACGCCGACGCCCCGGCGGCATAAGTGAGTTCGGCCCGTACCCTGTGACCATGGACGATGCGTCGATGGTCGGGCTCGTGGGACGGGTCACCGGAACGGTCGGACCCGGGCTCGTCGGCGAGGTGATGGTGCGGGTGCGGGGCGGAGCCGAGCACTTCCTCGCCCATCCGGCCCCCGGCAGCGGCCGTATCGAGCCGGGGACGGTCGTGATGGTCGTGGAGTACCTGCCGCCGCGCACGGTCTACGTCACCGAGGCGTACGACGGCTGAGCCGCGGACCGGCCGTCGGACGATCCGGCCCCCGTCCAGGTGGGATCGGCGGCACGCAGACCTGTGCGGGTGCCTGTGCGGGTGCCTGTGCGTGGCGTGTGCGCGTGCGTGTGCCTGTGCCTGTGCCTGTGCCTGTGCGCGTGCGTCAAGATTGCTACAAGGGTCTTTCGGTATCTTCCGCCGCGGCGTCAGGCGGGAGCACACTCCCCCTCGTTCGGTGCCGACAGGGCACCATGCAAAGGGGGCGTATGCCGATGATCGTCGGCGTCGTGGCGGGGGTGGCGGCAGGCGCCGTCCTCCTCCTGATCGGTCTGTTCAAGCTCATGTGGCGGGTCGCGGAGCCCAACGAGGCTCTGATCATCTCGGGTTCCAAGCACCGCACCGAGGGCCTCGAGGAGGGCATGGGATTCCGCATCGTCACCGGGCGCGGCACGCTGGTGCTGCCCGGGGTGCAGGCGGTGCGCAAGCTCTCGCTCGACCTGAACGAGACCGAACTGCACGTGGACTGCGTGACGCACCAGGGCATTCCGCTCAAGGTGCGAGGCGTGGTCATCTTCAAGGTGGGCGACGACTTCGTGTCGATCGCCAACGCGGCCCGCCGCTTCCTGGACCAGCAGAAGCTGATGGCGGAGCGGGTGCACAACGTCTTCGCCGGTCATCTTCGGTCCATCGTGGGCGGGTTGACGGTCGAGGACATGATCCGCGACCGGGAGAAGCTCACCGGGCAGACCCGGGCCGCCTGCGGCACGGAGATGGAGAAGCTCGGCCTGATCGTCGACTCGCTGCAGATCCACGAGATCGAGGACCCGACCGGCTACATCCAGAACCTCGCCATGCCGCACGCGGCGGCCGTCCAGCGGGACGCGCGCATCGCGCAGGCCGAGGCGAACCGGCTCGCCACCGAGGCGGAGCAGCAGTCGTTCGCGCGGATGGCGGAAGCCACCCGGGACAGCGAGATCCTGCAGGCCGGATACCAGGCCGAGCGGGACAAGGCGGCGGCGAAGGCCCGGCAGGCGGGCCCGCTCGCCGAGGCCGGCGCCCGGCAGGAGGTCGTCGTCCAGGAGACGCGGGTGGCCGAACTGGAGGCGCACCGGCGTGAGCAGCAGCTCCAGGCCGACGTCCGCAAGCCCGCGGACGCCAAGGCGTACGAGAAGCGCACGCTGGCCGAGGCCGAGCGGGACGCGCGCATCTCGGCCGCGCAGGCGAAGGCGAAGGAGACGGAGCTCGCGGCGGCGGCCGAGGCGACCCGGGTCAAGGCGGCCGCGGGCGCCGAGGCGGAGGCGACCAAGGCCCGGGGTGCCGCCACGGCGGCGGCGACCCGCGCCACCGGTGAGGCGGAGGCCGCTGCGGCGCAGGCGAAGGGCCTGGCGGCCGCCGAGGCGACGAAGGCGCGGGGACTCGCGGAGGCGGAGGCCATCAAGGCGCGGGCCGCGGCCCTCGCCGAGAACCAGGAGGCCGTGGTCGCCCAGCAACTCGCCGAGAACTGGCCGGAGATCGTGAAGGCCGGCGCGTCCGCCTTCGGCAACGTCGACAACATGGTGCTGCTCAACGGCGCCGACGGGATGGCCGACATGTTCGCCAAGGCGCTCACCATGGGCGGCACCGGGCTCGGCCTGGCCCGCCAGCTGCTGGCGTCGATGAACCAGAACGGGCAGCCGGCGAACGGCACTTCGGCCCTGAACGGGACCGCGTCCCCGCCCGCGCGGAAGGTGCCGGTGGACTCCGACGAGGAGTGACGGAGCCCGGCCCGCGGGACACCGGCGCACAGGTCACGGGGGCACCCTTTAAAGTGCCCCCGTGACCGCGTCCATCGATGAGAACGTCCCCGGCCGCCACGGCCCCACCGCCACCACCGAGGCCGACCCCCGCCAGGTCGGCAGGGTGCGCACCGAGTACTCGCCCGCGCACGACGGCGACCCCGACCCCGGCGAGATCGTCTGGACCTGGGTGCCGTACGAGGAGAACGACGGCCGCGGCAAGGACCGGCCCGTGCTGGTCGTCGCCCGGGAGGCCGCCGGCACCTTCCTCGCCGTGCAGCTCACGAGCAAACGGCACGACGGCGAGCGGGAGTGGGTGGCGATCGGCGGCGGGCCGTGGGACCGGTCCGGGCGGGACTCCTGGGTGGGCGTGGAGCGGGTGCTGCGGCTGCACGAGGACGGGATGCGCCGGGAGGCCTGCGCCCTGGACCGGATGCGGTTCGACCTGGTGCGGCACCGGCTGCGCGAGCGCTACGGCTGGAGCTGACGCCCGACCACCAGAGCCGACGCCCGACCACAAGAGCCGACACCCGACCACCAGAGCCGACACCCGATCGCCACGGCCGGGGCTCGCCGCGGCTGGGCCCCGAACGCTACGCCTGGGGCCGAGGCTCGGGGAAGGACCGGACGAACGCCGCACGGACCGTCCGGTCCGGCGTGCGGTCCAGGATGCCGAACACCACGTGCTCGAAGGTCCCCGCGAACCGGCCGCCCGGCCCGAGCAGCGTCCGGAACGCGCCCGCGACCTGCGCCGGGTCGTTGCGGAACACCCCGCAGCCCCAGGCGCCCAGCACCAGCCGCCGGTAGCCGTGCGCGACGGCCGTCTCCAGCACCCGCTCGGCCCGCACCGCCAGCGCCCGCGGCAGTTCACCGGCCCGCTGCGGCGCCCTGCGCAGGACGACTCCCGCGTTCGGCGCCGCGGCGGTCAGGAAACCCACGGTGTACGGCTCGTCCAGCAGGCGGCCGCGGTCGTCCCGGAAGACGGGCACCGCCGGTGAGTGGATGACCCGGTCGGTGTAGAACGGGTCGCGGTGCGCGCGGTGGTGCTCGTAGTACTCGGGCGCCCGCAGCAGACAGGTGTACAGCGCGGACGCCCGGCACAGGGCCTCTTCCTGGGCCTGCGCGCCGTTGAGGTAGCCGCCGCCCGGGTTTCGGGCCGAGGCGAAGTTCAGCACGGCCGTGTCCGCGCCGAGGCGGCGGGCGGCCTCCAGACTGCTCTCGCCCGTGACCTCGACACCCGTGCCGGTCCCGGCGGCCGGCACCACCGGCACGGGCGCCGGACCGTACATCCGGGTGCCGGCCCGCGCGGCCTCGACGGCCGCGGCGAGCGGCACCTCCCGGCCGCCCGGCGCGCGGTAGGCCCCGGCCGCCACGATCTGTTCCGTCTGCCGCGCGATGCCGCGCAGGCGCGCGCTCATGGCGCCACCCCCGTGGACTCCATGACCACGCCCTGCGCGTGCTCCCCCATCGTGCTCATGCAGGCATCGTGGGTGATGCTGGTGATGCGGGGCAACCGGGTTTCCAGGGGCCCCGAGAACGCCGGGGAAAGGCGTGGGAAACGGCGGGAAGGCGGAGATTACCGGGCCGGAACACACCGGGACGCACTCTTGTGCGAATAGACGCGAGGGTTTTGGGTAGGACGGGTGCCGCCGCCCGGACGCCTCACGGGTTGATCGGTGGCATCGTGGAATCTCAGGAGGAATCCCGACATGTCCAACTCAGTGAGCGACTGCGGTGACTGTCCGGAAAACCGCACCGCAGTCACCGACGCCGAGGTGGAGGCCCTGGTCCGGGGCATCTGCTTCAAGACCGGCCCACCACGTGTCCTCGGGGTCGAGGTGGAATGGCTCGTCCACGAGCTGCGCGCACCGCAGCTCCCCGTCACACCCGAACGACTCTCGGCGGCCTACGCCGCACTGCGGACCGTGCCCTTGAGGTCGGCGTTCACCGTCGAACCCGGCGGCCAGCTGGAGCTCAGCTCGCCTCCCGCCGGTTCGCTGACGGAGTGCATCGCCACCGTCTCCGCCGACCTGGACGCCGTTCGCGCGCTCCTCGCCGAACACGGCCTCGGCCTCTTAGGCATCGGCCACGAGCCGTGGCACCCGCCACGCCGGTTCCTGCGCCGGCCGCGCTACGACGCCATGGAGACCTGCCTGGACCGGGACGGTCCGGCCGGCCGCGCCATGATGTGTTCCTCCGCCTCCGTCCAGGTCTGCCTGGACGCCGGGTACGAGGAGCCCGGCCCGCTCGGGCACGGGCGGCGCTGGTGGCTGGCGCACCAGCTGGGCGCGGTCCTGCTGGCCGCGTTCGCCAACTCACCGCTGGCGGAGGGCCGGCCCACCGGCTGGCGCTCGACCCGCCAGCTGCGGTGGATGGAGATCGGCCCCGGCCGGGCGGGCGCGCCACGGCTGAACGGCGACCCGCGGGACGCCTGGGCCCGGCACGTCCTGGACGCGCCGGTGATGTGCGTACGCCGCGACGGCGGACCCTGGGACGTCCCCGAGGGACTGACGTTCCGGGAATGGACCAGATCCGGGGCGCCGACCCGGGAGGACCTCGACTACCACATCACGACCCTGTTCCCGCCGGTCAGACCGCGCGGCCACCTGGAACTGCGGATGATCGACGCGCAGCCCGGCGACGACGGGTGGATCGTTCCGCTCGCCGTGACGGCCGCGCTGTTCGACGACCCGGAGACCGCCGAGACGGCCTACCGGATGGTCAAGCCCCTGGCCGAGCGGGCCACCGCCCGGCCCGCACCGCACAACCCGCTGTGGAGCGACGCGGCCCGCCTGGGCCTGGCCGACCCCGAACTGCACGAAGCGGCCGTCGGCTGCTTCACGGCGGCCCTGGAGGCCCTGCCCCGGCTCGGGGCCACCGCCGAGGTGACGCACGCCGTCACGGAGTACCTGGAGCGCTACGTGGCGCGGGGCCGCTGCCCCGCCGACGACCTGCTCGACCACCTGCACGGCACCGGCCGTCGCAGCCACGGGAAGGACAGCCGCACATGACCGACCCCTCCCTCGACGCCGACGCGCTGCGGGAACGGACCCTGCTCACCCTCACCACGGCCCGCGCCCGCACCACGCTGCTGACCAGCTGCGTCGACGGGCCCGACCTGACCGCACAGCACTCGCCGCTGATGTCGCCGCTGGTGTGGGACCTGGCGCACATCGGCAACCAGGAGGAGCAGTGGCTGCTGCGGGCCGTCGCCGGCCGGGAGGCGATGCGCCCCGAGATCGACAGCCTCTACGACGCCTTCGAGCACCCGCGCTCCGAACGGCCCAGCCTGCCCCTGCTGCCGCCCGCCGAGGCCCGCGCCTACGCGGCCGAGGTGCGCGGCCGGGTGCTGGACCTGCTGGAGAAGGCCGACTTCCACGGGACCCGGCTGACCCGGGCCGGCTTCGCCTTCGGGATGATCGCGCAGCACGAACAGCAGCACGACGAGACGATGCTGATCACCCATCAGCTCCGCAAGGGCCCGCCGGTCCTGACGGCGCCCGACCCCGACCCGCTCCCCCTGTCGACCGGACCGGCCGAAGTCCTCGTGCCGGGGGGCCCGTTCACCATGGGCACCTCCACCGAGCCCTGGGCGCTGGACAACGAACGCCCGGCGCACCGGCGGGAGGTGGCGCCGTTCTGGATCGACACCACGCCGGTCACCAACGCCGCCTACCAGGCGTTCATCGAGGACGGCGGCTACGACGACGAACGGTGGTGGACGGCCGACGGCTGGGCCCACGTCCGCCGCAACTCCCTGCGCGCCCCGCTGTTCTGGCGCCGCGACGGCGGGCAGTGGCTCAGGCGCCGCTTCGGCGTCACCGAGGTGGTGCCGCCCGACGAGCCGGTCGTGCACGTGTGCTGGTACGAGGCGGACGCCTACGCCCGCTGGGCGGGGCGGCGGCTGCCCACCGAGACCGAGTGGGAGAAGGCCGCCCGGCACGACCCCGCCACCGGCCGTTCGAGGCGCTACCCGTGGGGCGACGCGGACCCGGCGCCCGAGCACGCCAACCTCGGCCAGCGCCACCTGCGTCCCGCCCCGGCCGGCAGCTACCCGGCGGGCGAGTCGCCGCTCGGCGTACGGCAGTTGATCGGTGACGTGTGGGAGTGGACGGCGAGCGACTTCCTGCCGTACCCGGGCTTCGAGGCGTTCCCGTACAAGGAGTACTCGGAGGTGTTCTTCGGACCCGAGTACAAGGTGCTGCGCGGCGGTTCGTTCGCCGTGGACCCGGTGGCCTGCCGGGGCACGTTCCGCAACTGGGACTATCCGATCCGACGGCAGATCTTCAGCGGTTTCCGCACCGCCCGTTCGGAGGCGGCCTGATGTGCCGTCACGTGGCCTATCTGGGGACCGCGGAGCCGCTCGGCCGGCTCCTGGTGGAACCCCCGCACGCCCTGTACCGCCAGTCCTGGGCGCCCCGGCACCAGCGGTACGGCACCGTCAACGCCGACGGTTTCGGGGTCGGCTGGTACGCCGACGGCGACCCGGTGCCCGCGCGGTACCGGCGGGCCGGGCCGATCTGGGCCGACCTGTCCTTCGCCGACCTGGCCCGGGTGGTGCGCAGCCGCGCCCTGCTGGGCGCCGTACGGGACGCGACGCTGTCCGGGGCCGACGCCGAGGCCGCGGCGGCGCCGTTCGCCGCGGGCACCTGGCTGTTCAGCCACAACGGCGCGGTCGCGGGCTGGCCCGGCTCGCCGGCACCGCTGGCCCGGACGCTGTCCGCCGAGGACCTGCTGTCGCTGGAGGCCCGCAACGACTCGGCGTTCGTGTGGGCGCTGGTCCTCGCCCGGCTGCGCGGCGGCTACGACCCGGGCGAGGCCATGGCCGACACGGTGCTGGAGGTCGCCGCGGCGGCCCCCGGCTCCCGGCTCAACCTGCTGCTCACCGACGGCGAGACGATCACCGCGACCGCCTGGGGCGACGCGCTCCACTACCTGTGGACGCCCGGCCGCGGCACCGTCGTGGCCTCCGAGCCCTACGACGACGACCCCCACTGGCAGCAGGTCCCCGACCGCACCCTGCTCGCGGCGACCCGCACCGACGTGCTGCTGACCCCGCTCAAGGAGCCGAGTGACGCCCTGACACCGGCACCACGGAAGGAGCCCAGTTCGTGAGCCCGTTCCTTGTCACCCGCACCCTGCCCGAGGACGCCACCGAGGCCGCCCTGCGCGCCGATGTCCAGCACGGCCTGACCGCCACGCCCAAGACGCTGCCGCCGAAGTGGTTCTACGACGCCCACGGCAGCGAACTGTTCGAGCGGATCACCGAGTTGCCCGAGTACTACCCGACGCGCGCCGAACGGGAGATCCTCCTCGCCCGCTCCGCCGAGATCGCCACGGCGACCGGCGCCCGCACCCTGGTCGAACTGGGCTCGGGCTCCTCTGACAAGACACGCCACCTGATCGACGCCCTGACCGGACTGCGTACCTACGTCCCGGTCGACGTCAGCGAGAGCGCGCTCACCCAGGCCGGCCACGCCATCGTCGCCGAGCACCCGGCACTCGACGTGCACGCGCTCATCGCCGACTTCACCGCCCGCCTGGACCTGCCGGAGACGCCGGGCCCCCGGCTGCTGGCCTTCCTCGGCGGCACCATCGGCAACCTGCTGCCCGCCGAACGGGCCGCCTTCCTCGCCTCGGTCCGCGCCCTGCTCTCCCCCGGCGACGCGCTGCTGCTCGGCACGGACCTGGTCAAGGACGAACGGGTGCTGGTCCGGGCGTACGACGACGCGGCCGGGGTGACGGCCGCGTTCAACAAGAACGTCCTGACCGTCGTCAACCGCGAGCTGGGCGCCGACTTCGACCCCGGCGCCTTCGACCATGTGGCGCTGTGGGACGCGGAGAACGAGTGGATCGAGATGCGGCTGCGCTCGCGCCGCGCGCAGACCGTGAAGGTGCCCGCGCTCGACCTGGCCGTCGACTTCGCGGCGGGCGAGGAGCTGCGCACCGAGGTGTCGGCGAAGTTCCGGAAGGAGGGTGTGCGCGCCGAACTCGGGGCCGCGGGGCTGGAGCTGTCCCACTGGTGGACGGACGGCGAGGGCCGCTTCGCGCTGTCGCTGAGCGTGGCGTGCTGAGCCGGGCGCGCTGAGCCCGGTACCCCGCGCGACCGCGCCGAGCACGCACTCGGCGCGGTCGCGCCCGGTCGCGCCGTACGGCACGGTGGAACCAGGCGTGGCAGGTCCGTCACGCGGCGGAGAGGAGCAACCCGCATGTCGAACCACACCTACCGGGTCACGGAGATCGTCGGCACCTCGCCGGACGGCGTGGACGAGGCCGTCCGCAACGGCATCGAGCGCGCCTCGCAGACCCTGCGCAACCTGGACTGGTTCGAGGTGACGCAGGTGCGCGGCCGGATCGAGGAGGGGCAGATCGCGCACTGGCAGGTCGGCCTGAAGGTGGGTTTCCGGCTGGACGAGACGGACTGACGGAAGAAACCGCGCAACGGCTCGACGAAACCGCCGCCGACCAGTCCGACGGACCACACGGACGGACCACACGGACGGACCGGCCGGAGGGACGACCCGGACGGACCGGCCGGAGGGACGACCCGGACGGACCGGCCGGAGGGACGACCCGGCGCGTCCGCGCACACCGGTTCGTCGTCGTCCACCGGGACCCGGATCTCCCGGGTGCCGGCGAGGCGGCGCAGGATCTCCGGCTCGCGCCGCAAGCCGTCCCGGTCGCGGGATCGCCACTCCGGACGGCACTACCGGTGTGCCGTGTCCGCGAGGGTGTCGTCCAGGTCGGACACGGCCAGTGGGCGTGGGCTGCCGCCGGTCACGGCGCCCACCGCGGAACCGCCCGGTCTGTCACGCCGAGATGCCCGTCGACGGCAGCGCGGGCGGCGCGGGCGCCCCTGCCGCCACCGGATCGTGGCGGACGCGGTCCGCCGGCAGCCCCAGCTCGGCCAGCCGCAGCACGGCGGCCGCGACGAGGCCGGGCGGCCCGCTGACGTACGCCGTGTGGCCGCTGAAGTCGCCGTGCGCGGCCAGCGCCTCGGTGACCGGCGCGTGCCCGGACAGGCCGGGGCCGTCGTCGATCACCGGGATCACCCGCAGCCACGGGCAGCGGCCCTCCAGCCGGGTCAGCGCCGGTGCGTCGTACAGGTCGTCGACCGTGCGGGCGCCGAGGAACAGGTGGACGGTGCGGCCCGGCCTGCGCCGTTCGGCCATGTCCTCCAGCAGGGCCCTGGCGGTGGCCCAGCCGGTGCCGCCGGCCACGATGAGCACGTCGCGCGGGTCGCCGTCGTCCAGGGTGGTCATCCCCTGGGCGGGGCCCAGGCGCACGGTGTCGCCGACGCCGGTCCCCGTCACGAGGGCGTCACTCACCCCGCCCGGTCCGGTACGCCGGACATGGAACTCCAGTTCGCCGCCCGCGCCCGGCAGACCGGCCGGCGAGTACGGGCGCCAGGTGTGCGGCAGGAGGGGCGTCTCCAGGGTCGCGTACTGGCCGGGGCGGTACGGGTACGGCTCGGCGGGCCGCACGCGCAGCACGGCGAGGTCCGGGCGGCGGCGCTGGTGGTCGACGACCGTGCCGCTCCAGTACGCCGGCTCCGCCAGCGCCTCCTCGGCGCCCTCCGCCATCGCCGTGGTGGCGAAGCGGACCATGCGCAGCCACGCCTGTTCCACGTCCACGCCGAGCCGGCCGCCCGCGGACCGGTGCAGCGCGTCGGCGAGGGCCTCCTCGAACACACGGTGGTGCACCGGCAGCACGCCGAGTTTGCGGTGGCCACGGCCGAGCCGGGTGCAGAAGTCGGCCACCTCATCGGGGCGGTGCAGGTTGTCGATCAGGTACCACAACGCCCGTTCCAGATGGACCCGCTGGAACTCCATCGAGTCGGGGAACAGCTTCCGCAGGTACGGATGCCGCTCGAACATGACCTCGTAGAGGTGGGCGATGAGGCGGTCGAACGGCGTGACGTGCACCAGGTTCCGGGTGATCAGCTCCTGGTCGGCGGCTCCGTCGTAGGCGCCGGACCGGCGGGCGCCGGGGCGCGGCGCGGGGGTCCGCGATCCCAGGACGGCACGTGCCGCGCCGGGCGCGGGAGCGAGCAGCCGGTCCCGCAGGCGCATGGCCTCCCGGCGCGCGAGCAGGGCGTGGTAGTCGGCGCTCATGCGCAGACCTTCTTCACGCAGGTTCCGCACGCCCCGCCGGCCGCCCCGCCGCCCGCGCAGGCGCCGGCCGCGCCGACCGCGCCGGCCCGTGCCGCGGACCTGGCCCGGCGGGCGTAGGAGAGGGCCATGTTGGACGTCAGCCCGGCCAGCAGCAACCAGACCACCCCCAGCCAGGATCCCCGTGCGAAGGACACCGCGGCGGCGCCCGCGGCCAGGGCACAGACGATCGGGGTGATGACAACTGGGCGGAACATCGGCACTTTTCCTATCGGCTCCGGGGGTGCATACGCCATCGGGACGAGGCCGGAGGGCGTGATCGCATCACATCACCCGAAGGGATGGTCCGGGCACTGCCGACGGACCCTGCGAAAGGGAGCAAAGCACCTTTGAACGGGTGCCGTCCGGCCCTGTTCGAAAGCGGAATTCTGTGCTGATCAGCTCGCACGGGCCAGGGAACGGGACCAGTCGACCGACAGCCGGTCGCCCTCGTCCGTGACGCGGGTGCCGAGTTCGGCACAGGCTTCGCCGAGCCGGTCGGCGATCCAGGTGTACTCCGCGTCGTTGGCGAGGCGGGTGTGGCAGTAGTCCAGGGCGACGGGAACGGCCTCCGTGCGCACGGGGCCGTGCTCGTCCAGGGTGACCAGCCAGAGCAGACCGAGGTCGTTGCGCAGGGCCGGGTGAACGGCGTAATCGTCGATGAAGTCGCCCAGGTCGTACAGGACGTGCCGGGTGAAGCCGTGGAAAACATGAGCGGAATGCCCCACGACGAGATCGGCACCGGACGCGGTGAGGGCGGGGGCGGCGCCGCTGACGTGCGCGACGGGCCGGGGGGTCATGTTGGGGCCCCAGTGCACGCTGACCAGGACCAGGTCGGTCCGGGCGGCCAGGGCCCGGACGGCGTCGGTGAGCCAGGCGGGCACGTCCTCCTCCCACAGGTTCGCGTACGCCACACCGGGCCGGCCGGGGCCCGCGGCGTACTCGGGGGGATGGTCGGTGAACGCGAGGATCCCGACGCGCAGCCCGCCGGCCTCCAGGACGAGGGGGGCGCGGGCCTCGCCGACGTCGGCGCCCGCGCCGAGCGTCCGGATGCCGGCCCGGCCGAGGTGGTCCCGGGTGTCGAGGAGCGCCTCGGGACCGTAGTCGAGGGCGTGGTTGTTGGCCAGGGACGCCACGTCCACGCCCAGGTCGGCCAGCACGGCGGCGGCCCGGGGCGGGGCGCGGAAGAAGAACGGCTTGCCGGGCACGTCGATGCGGGACCCCCGGTCCGACACGCAGCACTCGAGGTTGAGCAGGAACAGGTCCGCGCCCCCGGCGATCCGCTCGATAGCCGGACTGAACAGGGGATGCGGCTTCTTGTGGGCGAGTGTCTCGGCGACCCCGCGGCCCAGCATGGTGTCGCCCGCCAGGGCGATGGTGACGGCCATGGCTCCGCCTCCCGCGTCCGGTCTCCTCCGCGGCCCGCCGCGACGCCGGAACGCGAAACCGGCGTCCCGAACCGCGTGCGCGCGGCCCTCCGCACCCAGTGTCACTCCAGACGGACGGGAACGCGGCCGGACCGGACGGGCTCCCGCACGGGGCCGCCCGCGGGCGCCAGGGCGACCCGGCCCCACGCGGCGAACGACCTCCCGCACCGCGCCCGTGTCCGCCCCCGCTCCCTCGCCCCGCACCGCCCCGAACGCCGGGGCGACGCGGCCCCGCCCCCGGAGGCCCGCGCGGCCACCGCGTCCGGCGCGGGACCTGGAACCCGTCGGCCGCCTCACCCTGCCCGACGGCGGGGCCGCACCGCAGGTCGTCGCGCGGGCGCGCCCGGCGGGAGGGCGTGCGGCCGGCGGCCCGGCACCCCGCACCCCGCACCCCGCACCCCGCACCCCGCACCCCGCACCCCGCACCCCGCACCCCGCACCCGGGGCACGCCAAGTAGCCGTTCGGCCCCATGACGGGACCCGAGGAGCCCTCCCGCCGGTGCCCGTGTCCGCGTCAGAGTGAGGACGCCCCGCCGTGTCCCGCAACGGGGACCCAGTCCGCCCGCCCGGAGGAGTACGACATGACCCGCCCCGTCACCGCCGGCATCGACGGCAGCGCCGCCAGCTTCGCCGCCGCCGCCTGGGCCGCCCGCGAAGCCGAGCTCCGGGGCACCTCCCTGCGCCTGGTGTCCGCCTGGTCGCCACCGGGCGGCACCGCCCCCGAGCCGCCGGAGGCGGCCGAACGGCGCAGCTGGGCCACCCGCTCCCTCGAACTCGCGAGGGACCGTCTCCGCAGCCGCCACCCCGGCCTTCCCATCCACGCCACGCTGCTGGGCCTGCCGCCGCACGAGGCGCTGCTGCTCTCCGGGGTCGGCGCGGGCCTGCTGGTACTCGGTTCCCGTGGCCTGGGCGGCATGTCCGCCCTCCTGCTGGGCTCCACCGGCGCGCACACCGCCGCACGCGCCGACTTCCCCGTCGTCCTGGTCCGGCCGGTGCCCCACCCCGGTGACCGGCCGGCCGGACCGGTGCTGCTGGCGCTCGACGCCGGGCACGCCGAGCAGGAGGACGTCATCGCCGTGGCCTTCGAGGAGGCCGCGATGCGGGGGGTGCCGCTGCGGGCGCTGTACGCGTGGACGCCGCCCGGTCCGGCGCGCACCTACCCGGTCGCGCAGGGGCACGGGACTCGTTCGAACGCGGCCCGGCAGGCCGCGCAGCGGCTCGCCGAGGCCCTGCTGCCGTGGCGGCAGAAGTATCCGGACGTCCGGGTGGAAGAGGTCTGCCAGGAGGACGTGCCCGCGGGCGCCGTCAGCGCCGAGACGCGTCGCGCCGGCCTCGCGGTGCTCGGCCACCGGGTCGGGTACGGCGCCGGATCCCGGCTCGGCGCGGTCGTCCACTCCGCCGTACGCCACGCGGCCTGCCCGGTGTTCCTCGTCCCGCAGGCGTGACGGCGTCTCGGACCCGGTCCGGCCTCCTTCCGCGTCCGGTTCGCGGTCCGGCGACGTCGCCGTCACGCCCGGGGGCGCCGGTGGCGGGCCGGCCGGCCCGCCAGGACGTGATCGGTGTTCAGATGGACCAGCCGGAGGCCGGACGGCTGTCCCGCTCGTTCCCGGAGGCGCCCATGCCCTCGACGTCCCGCTCGGCGATGGCCACCAGTTGCCGGCTCAGGTCGCCCAGCGCCCTGCCGACCGCCAGTTCGTCGCCGATCTCCGGCACCTCCGTGTCCGCGGGGTTGCAGTGCGCGGTCCCGCGGCCGGTGAGTGACGTGGTGCCGGTCTCCAGCACCGCGTGCGCCTTCGTCGTCCCCGCGTCCTCGAAGAGGTGGAGACGGACCTTCCATTCCTTGGTGTGCGGCATGGTCTCCTCCTGATGCCGGCACGGTCGGGGCCGGCCCCTGATCCGGCCCGTGCGGTCCGTACGGGCCGGTCCGGCCCGGGAGCTTCGGCTCTCGCTCCCGTATTCATGATCGGACGGCGGCGGGCCCGCGTCACGGGGCCGTTGGTCCCACGCGGCCGACGACCGGGCCGCCGAGCCCCTCGACCTGGCCGCGAAGCCCCTCGGACCTGGCCGCCGAGCCCCGCAGATCCGGACGGGAAGCCCTCACATGTGGCCGGGGGAGAAGCCGGTCGGCAGCGGCTGGGTGTCGTCCAGGCTGTACGCGAGGCCGTCGACGACCGCCACGACGCCGTCCACGCCACCGGCGACCCGTACCGCGAGCGCGGCGTCGCTGCGCCGCTCCAGCTGCCCGGTGAGGGTGACCACTCCCCCGCGGACCCCGACCTCGACGGTGGCGGGGGGCCGGGAGAGCGCGCCGGCCACCTGGCCGCGCACGTCGCGCCGGAGTTCCTCGTCCGGGCGCAGGAAGACCCGGAGCAGGTCACCACGGGTGACGATGCCGACCAGGCGGTCCTGCTCGTCGACCACGGGCAGGCGTTCCACGCCGTGCCACTGCATGGTGTGCGCGGCCTCCCGCACGGTCTGGCCGGGGGACGCGGTGACGGCGGGCCGGGTCATGAGGTCTTCCGCGGTCCGCGCGCGGGCCTTGACCGCCGCGGCGCGCGCGGACCGGGTCAGCGGCGGCAGGTGGAAGCGCCGGCCACGGCGTTCCTCGTCCTGCCCCGCCTGGTGCTGGAGCAGGTCGGTCTCGGAGATGACCCCGAGGACCCTCTCCTCGTCGTCCACCACGGGCAGCCCGCTGATGCGGTGGTCCGCCAGCAGGCGGGCGACTGTCTTGAACGGCGTGTCGCCGGTGGTGCGTACGACCTCGCGGGTCATGACGTCGGTGATCCTGCGGTGCCTCATCGTCGTGTTCGTGTTCCTTCCGGGTCCGGGTGGGAGTCGGGGCCGGGGCCGGAGCCGGGTCGGCGCCGGAGCCAGGGCCGGAGCCGGGTCGGCGCCGGAGCCAGGGCCGGAGCGGGTCCGGGCGGAGTGGTGGCGGACGCCACGCTCAGGGGGCAGGCACGAGGAAGACCGGGCAGTGCGCGTGGTGCAGCAGGGCGTGCGTGACCGGGCCGAGCCGCGGACCGGGCCGCTGACCGTGCCGCCGGTGTGCCGTGATCACGACCGCGTCGGCGGCGCGGGTGGCCTCGACCAGCGCCTGGGTCGTGCCGCCCCACACCGTGTCGGTCTCCACCTCGACCTCGGGGTACTTCCCGCGCAGCGCGGCGGCAGCCCGCCCCGGCACGGCCGCCCGCCTCCGTACGACGGCGTCCGCGTCGGCCGCGGGAGCGGTTCCCGCGGGCACCGGCACGGCGCACGCGTGCAGGACCCGCACCCGGGCGCCCCGCAGCCGGGCCTGCTCGAAGGCGAATCGGGTGGCCTCGGTGTCCAGGTCGGTGGCCACGCCCACCAGCACGGTGCCGTGTTCCGGCCATCCGTACGCCGCCTCCCCGCGCACGACCAGCAGCGGACTCGCGCAGTGCGCGGCGACCCGCCAGCCGACGGACCCGGCCGTCAGCCCGGTGATCTCACCCAGGCCGCGGCTGCCGATGACGGTCAGCGCGGCGTTGCGGCCCCGGCGCACCAGTTCCGCCGCGACGGGCTGCGGGCTCAGGGTCGCCGTCACGCGCAGCCCGGGAGCGCGCTCGCGGACCTGCGCCATGGCGGTCCGCAGCACACCGTGGGCCCGGTCGAGCAGGGAGTGCGTGGTCTCGTCCGCGCCGCGCGCCGGTTCGGGTGTCCCGTGCCTGGCCCACGGCCAGCCGTGCAGGACCTCCAGCGGCGTCCGGCGGGCCTGGGCCTCGGCGACCGCGCGGTCCAGAGCGCGTGCCGCCTCGGCCGAACCGTCGACGCCGACCAGGACGTGTCCGCTCAAGGGTGTCCGGGGGGCGTACTTGCCGTAGTCCCAGAGGGTCTTGTGCTCGTACGTCATGTCCAATCCGCTCCTCGCTCCGGGCCGTCGCCGCCCGTGTCGTCACGGCTCCCGGTGTGCTGGTCCACCCCTTCCGTCACGTCCAGCCTTGTGCGGTGCGACGCGGGTTTCATGGGTCCAACGGGCACAAGCCACGCCGATCGGCCCACCCACCCCCGTGCCCGTCGCACTCCCGTCCCGGCGGGTCGTCGTATTCGAGATACTTTGACCGGGAAATTGGTCCGGACTTTTCGCCGGAAAGCGCCCCCGCGGACAAGGCGGCACGTTCATCCCGGAATCCCCGTCCCGCACCGGAACACGACAGATGCCCAACAAATTCACCCCGCCTGTTGATTACGCAAAGACGTCGCTGTCATACTCCGCTTCCGGCCTCGTCCTCACCCCCAGACAAGGCCCCGGGATCTTCACACCAAATCCCCGAGAACCACCCCCGTGAATTCAGAGACCGAGTAATTCGGATTCACGGCACCCGACTTAGCCCGCACCTCACCAGCGCGTCCGTCCCTTCCCACCGCTCAGGGAAGCAGGACGCCCGACGGCTCCCCCGGAGCCGGTGCGGGCACGAAGCAGCGAAGAAGGTGCTTTTGTGCCCGAGCAGTCCGCATGGCCCGACGACTCGCCCGCCTACCCCCGCGCACACGGCGGCCGGGTGGAACCGCCCCCTATTTCCGCCCATCCCGAATTCCGCTCGCTACGCCATGCGCACCGGCGGTTCGGCGTCCGGGCGACGGTGTGGTCGGTCGGCGGTTTCCTGCTGTACGTACTGCTGTCGAGTTTCACGCCGGGCCTCATGAACCAGCCACTGGCGGGTCACCTCACCCTCGGACTCGCCCTGGGACTGGGCCAGTTCGCCGTGATGGCGGTGACCGTGTGGGCGTACACACGGCACATGCGCACCCGTGTCGACCCGCTCGCCCGCGGCGTGCGCGCGCACCTGCACCAGCACCCGGGCCGCCGCGACCGCACGGCCGCGGCGCACGAGGCCGACGGGCAGCAGCCGGACCAGGGTCCGAGGGGGTACCGCACGTGGTGACCACTTCCGCGGGCGTGGTCGACCGCTTCAGCATGCAGCTGACGTTCCTGCTGTTCCTGTCGGTGGTCGTCGTCACGCTGTTCATGGCCCTGCTGACCGCTCCGCACCGCGACGAGATCAGCGAGTTCTACCTCGGCAACCGGGGCATGTCCGCACTGCGCAACGGCCTGGCCATGTGCGGCGACTACCTGTCCGCGGCGACCCTGCTGGGCACCACCGGACTGGTCGCCCTGACGGGGTACGACGGACTGCTGTACCTGGGCGGGACCACCGTGGCCTGGATGATGGTGGTGCTGCTGATCGCCGAGCCCCTGCACCACGCGGGCAGGTTCACCCCCGGCGACATGATCGCCCTGCGTCTGCCCCGGATGCAGCGGCCGGTGCGGATCGCCCTGGCGGTGTGCACCCTGACCCTCACCACCCTCTACCTGGTGGCCCAACTGCTCGGCAGCGTCGCCCTGCTGACCCAGTTCACCGGCGAACCCGGCGCCACGACACGCACGTTGTGCATCGTCGTCATCGGCACCATCGTCATCGCCTACGCCTCCATCGGCGGCATGCCGGGAGCGACCGTCATCCAGATCATCAAGGCCGTGATGCTGCTGGCGGGGGTGGCGATCACCACGGTGATGGTGCTCCACCACTACCACTGGAGCCCCGGCGCCCTGCTCTCCGCGGCCGCCGACGGCAGCGGCGACGGCGAGCGCTTCCTGCAGCCCGGACTGCGCTACGGGGCCAGCACCTCCAGCAAGCTGGACTTCTTCAGCCTGGAACTGGCCATCGTCCTGGGCCTCGCCGCCCTGCCCCACGTGCTGATGCGGCTGCTCGCCCCGCGCACCGGCACCGTACTGCGCACCTCCGTGGTGTGGGCGGTGAGCCTGGTCGGCCTGGTCTGCCTGGCAGCCGGCATCCTCGGCCTCGGCGCCACCGCCGTCGTCGGCCGGGACACCATCGCCGCCACCGACCGCAAGGGCGACGCGGCCATCCTGCTGCTCGCGCACGCCCTGGGCGGCGGCGTCCTGACCGCACTGCTGTCCTGCCTGGCCTTCGTCACCCTGCTCGCCGTCGCGGCCGGACTCACCCTCGCCGCCGCCTCCTCCCTCGCCCACGACGTGTACGGCGAGGTGATCCGCAAGGGCCGGGCGACCGAGGCCGAGGAACTCACCGTCGCCCGCCTGTCCGCGGTCGTCATCGGCGTCCTCGGCATCCTGCTGTCGCTGTTCTCCTGGCAGGCCAACACCGCGAACCTCGCCTTCCTCGCGTTCGCCATCGCGGCGTCCGCGATCCTGCCGACGATCGTCTACAGCCTGTTCTGGCGGCGCTTCACCGGGCAGGGCGCGCTGCTCAGCCTGTGGGGCGGACTGGCGTGCTCCGTCCTCCTCGTCGTGTTCTCCCCGGTCGTCTCTTCGACGCCGTCCTCGATCTACCCGGACGCCGACTTCGCCTTCTTCCCGCTGCAGAACCCCGGCATCGTCTCCATCCCGGCCGGTTTCCTGCTGGGCTGGCTCGGCACGTCACTGACGGCACGTCAGGAGACCGGCGTCGACGAGGAGTTCGAGGTGAAGATGCTCGTCGGCAGCGAGTGACCCGGAAGATCTTCGAAACATTCGAAAGATCGTATTCACCGAACGATCCTCACGTCGACGCACTCCTCCTCGTCCTCAATGGCCGGATCGCCGCAATCACCCATCTGACCTGCGGCGAAAACCCCAGCATGGCACAGGCCCGCCCCTCGCATCTTTCGCAACAGCTTCCGAAACTGTTGACAGTCGGCAGGGGCAGACCAACACTGTTCGCCACTGGCAGAGGGCCCCGGCACCAACGGCCTCACCAACAGCCCCACGAGGACGAGGAGGAAGCACGCCCATGAGAGACGTACGCTTACGCAGCCGCTTCCGGCTGCTCCTCAGCAGCGTCTGCACCCTGCTGCTGGTCGCCGTCGCCGCGCTGGTCCTGCCCGGCACCGCGCAGGCGGACACGGTCGTCACCAGCAACCAGACCGGCACGAACAACGGCTACTTCTACTCCTTCTGGACCGACTCGCCCGGATCGGTCTCGATGAACCTGGGCTCCGGCGGCGGCTACGGCACCTCCTGGAGCAACACCGGCAACTTCGTCGCCGGCAAGGGCTGGAGCACCGGCGGGCGCCGGACCGTGAACTACTCGGGCAGCTTCAACACGTCCGGCAACGCCTACCTCGCGCTGTACGGCTGGTCGCAGAACCCGCTCGTGGAGTACTACATCGTCGACAACTGGGGCAACTACCGGCCGACGGGAACCTACAAGGGCACGGTGACCAGCGACGGCGGCACCTACGACATCTACGAGACGACGCGCTACAACGCCCCCTCCATCGAGGGCAACAAGACCTTCAACCAGTACTGGAGCGTGCGTCAGACCAGGCGGACCGGCGGCACCATCACCACCGGCAACCACTTCGACGCGTGGGCCGGCCACGGGATGAACCTCGGCAGCTTCAACTACATGATCATGGCCACCGAGGGATACCAGAGCAGCGGCAACTCCAGCATCACGGTGGGCGACACCGGTTCGGGCGGCGGCGGGGGCGGGAACAGCGGCTGCACCGCGACGCTCTCCGCCGGCCAGCAGTGGAGCGACCGCTACAACCTCAACGTATCGGTCACCGGCTCCGACAACTGGACCGTCACCATGAACGTCCCCTCCCCCGCCAAGATCCTCTCCACCTGGAACATCACCGCGAGCTACCCCAGCGCCCAGGTACTCACCGCCAAACCCAACGGCAGCGGCAACAACTGGGGCGTCACCATCCAGCACAACGGCAACTGGACCTGGCCCACCGTCTCCTGCACCACCGGCTGACCCCGTATCCCCGAGGCTGGAGGACCCCCATGAGAGTCGGACCACTCCTGTCGGCGCGCTCCCTGGTCACCGGGCTGGCCGCCGTCGCCCTGGCCGCCGCGGGCACCCTGGCCGCCGGCCCGGCCCCGGCGCGGGCCGCCGGCTGCAGCGGCTACGTCGGACTCACCTTCGACGACGGCCCGTCCGGCAACACCCAGGCCCTGCTCACCGCACTCCGGCAGAACGGGCTGCGGGCCACCATGTTCAACGTGGGCCAGAACGCCGCCGCCAACCCCTCCCTGGTGCGGGCCCAGGTGGACGCCGGAATGTGGGTCGGGAACCACAGCTACACCCACCCGCACCTCACCCAGCTCGGCCAGTCGCAGATCGACTCGGAGATCTCGCGGACCCAGCAGGCGGTCTCGGGCGCGGGCGGCGGGACGCCGAAGCTGTTCCGCCCCCCGTACGGCGAGACCAACGCGACGGTGAGGTCGGTCGAGGCGAAGTACGGCCTGACCGAGGTCCTGTGGGACGTCGACTCGCAGGACTGGAACGGCGCGAGCACCGACGCGATCGTGCAGGCCGCCGGCCGGCTCACCGACGGCCAGGTCATCCTCATGCACGACTGGCCCGCCAACACGCTCGCCGCGATCCCGCGGATCGCCCAGCAACTGGCCGCCCGCGGAATGTGCGCCGGAACGATCTCCCCGCAGACCGGCCGCGCCGTCGCCCCGGACGGCGGCGGCACCGGCGGCGGGGGCGGGAACAGCGGCTGCACCGCGACGCTCTCCGCCGGCCAGCAGTGGAGCGACCGCTACAACCTCAACGTATCGGTCACCGGCTCCGACAACTGGACCGTCACCATGAACGTCCCCTCCCCCGCCAAGATCCTCTCCACCTGGAACATCACCGCGAGCTACCCCAGCGCCCAGGTACTCACCGCCAAACCCAACGGCAGCGGCAACAACTGGGGCGTCACCATCCAGCACAACGGCAACTGGACCTGGCCCACCGTCTCCTGCACCACCGGCTGACCCCGCGGCGCGGCGACCCCTCCGGCCGCCGCGCCGCCCGGCGAAGCGCTGCCGGACTCCTGCCGGCGGCCGGCCGGAATCGTGCGGGGGCACCGCCGGCACCTGGACGGCCCGGGCCCCCCGACCGCGCCGAACGCGACCGCGTCCACCGGCACCTTCGGGCCCGTGTCGACGCCGCGCGAGCCCTGGACGTCCCGTACGTCAACACCTTCGTCGGCCGCGACGTCACACGGCCCGTCGCCGGCAGCGTCGAGCCGGCCGAACGGATCCTGCCGCCGCTGCTGGACTACGCGGCCGAACGCGGCGTCCGGCTGCTCGCCGAGAACTGCCCGATGGAGGGATGGCACCCGGACGGGTATCCGGGCAACCTGGCCGACTCCCCGGAGCTGGGGGACTGGATGGCCGGCCTCGGCGGCGAGGGCCGCGGTTCCCTCCTCACCTACGACCCCTCCCACCTGGTGTGGCTGGGCATCGACCCGGTCGCCGCGCTGGACCACGCCCTGGACCGGGGCATGGTCGCGCACGTCCAGGCGAAGGACGTCGAGATCGACGAGGCCGCGCGCACCCGTTACGGCGTCTTCGGCCGGACGGTGGGACGCGGCTCGCCCACGGACGGGGGACGGTGGCGCTACCGCGTCCCCGGGCGGGGCTCGATCGACTTCAACCGCCTCGTCGACAGACTCCACGAGGCCGGCTACGACGGCGCCGTCGCGGTGGAGCACGAGGACCCCGTGTGGGGCGGCACGCTCGACCGGACGAAGACCGGACTGCGGATCGCCGCCGATCACCTGCGGCCCTTCGTCGCCCGGAACAGCCGCGGCCGCCGTACGACCGAGGGCGGACGACGGCCCGGCGACGGTGACACCACCGCCCGGCCCGACGCCCGGCCCCCTCGGTGTCAGCCGAACTGGCCCACCTCGTAGTCGCCGGCGGGCTGCCGGACGATGACGTTCAGTCGGTTGTAGGCGTTGATGACGGCGATGAGGGACACCAGGGCGGCGAGCTGGTCCTCGTCGTAGTGCTCGGCGGCGTTCGCCCACGCCTCGTCCGTGACACCGCCGGCCGCGTCCGCGATCCGGGTGCCCTGCTCCGCCAGCTCGAGCGCGGCGCGCTCCGCGTCGGTGAACACCGTGGCCTCCCGCCAGGCCGCCACCAGGTTCAGGCGCGTCCGGCTCTCCCCGGCGTGCGCCGCCTCCTTGCTGTGCATGTCGGTGCAGAACCCGCAGCCGTTGATCTGACTGGCGCGGAGCTTCACCAGTTCCTGCGTCGCGAGCGGCAACGGCGAGTCGGTGACGGCGCCGCCGGCCGCGTTCAGGTGCTTGAAGAACCGGCCTGCGACCGCGCTGGAGAAGAGGTTCAGGCGAGCGTCCATGGTGAACTCCCTTGTACTGGACGGTGCTTGCACGTCTCTGACGGAACGGCCGGGCGCGGTGTGACGTGGGTGGATGTGACCTGCGTCTCCACCTCGCGCACCGCGGCCTTAGACTTGAAGAGTTCTTCAATTCACTAGGCGACAGGAGGGTGACCGGGATGCCGGTTCCGCTGTACGAGGCGAAGGCCGAGTTCTTCCGGATGCTCGGCCACCCCGTCCGCATACGCGTGCTGGAGCTGCTGCAGGACGGACCGAAACCGGTGCGCGAGCTGCTCGCCGCGATCGAGGTGGAGCCGTCGAACCTGTCCCAGCAACTCGCCGTGCTGCGCCGCGCCGGCATCGTCACCGCCACCCGCACCGGCTCGACGGTGGTGTACGAGCTGGCCGGCGGCGACGTGGCCGAACTGCTCGCCGCCGCCCGGCGGATCCTGGCCACCCTGCTGACCGGGAGGCAGGACCTGCTGGACGAACTGCGCGCGACGGGACCGGCGCGTTGACCGTCGGCGGACGTTTCCGAATGCCGTGGCGGCGGGGCGGACCGCGGGCGGTCGTCGAACCCGCGCCACGGGCGCTCCGCCGGCACGTCGCCTCCCTCCCGCCGGGCCCCGAGACGGTGCGGCGCGCCAGGGAGGCGCTGACCGGGCAGCTGCCCGCGATCGGTGTCGCACCGCGGTCGGCGTTCGCGGACGCGGTAGTGCTGGCGACCAGCGAGCTGGTCGCGAACGCGCTGCGGCACGCCCCGCACACCCCGGTGATCGACGTGGGGCTGACCGTCGCGGCCGGGCAACTGGTCGTCGGCGTGGCCGACGCCGAGCCCCGGCTGCCGGACCTCAGCGAGGAGGGCATGGGCGCCGGGCTGCGCCTGGTGACCGAGCTGGCCGCCGACCACGGCGGCGCCGTCGGCGCGGAGCCCGCCGTCGACCACGACGGGAAGATCGTCCTCGTCCGCTTCGGCCTGCCCGCGGAGTCGAGGACAAGCCCCGGGGGTCACGGCACGAGCCCCGGGAGTTACGAGCCAACCCCCCGGGGGTACGGCACAAACCCCCGGGGGTAGGGCCGACCGGCCCTGTTGCCGGTCGCGTGCGGTCTGGCACGCTGTGCGGCGTTCGAGGGGGAAGTCTCCCCAATTGGACAATCACCACCCCCCGCACAAGCCCGGAAGGACTGCCCGAAGTGATCGCTGTGGTGGGACACTCCGACCTCACCGCGCCCACGCTGGCGATGCTGGAGGAAGAGCTGCGCAAGCGGCTGGCCGGTTTCGCGAGGGCGGGCAGGGCCGGGCTGGTGCGCGCCGGGCAGGGGCTGCCGGTCGCCTTCGGCAGGGCCGCCCGCGCCGCGGGACTGGCCCTGGTGACCGTCCTGCCCTCCAGGAACGGCGTGCCCGAGGTGCTGCGGCCGGGCGATCGCAGGGCGGCCGGAGAGCTGCTGCTGCTCTCGGAGCAGGTGCGGCTGCTGGAGTACGACCCGTCCGACCGCGACGCGTGCGTGGGCGCGGACGAGAGCCTGCTGCGCTCCTGCGGGCGCCTGCTGGCGGTCTGGGACGGCTCCCCCTCCAGCGGCCGTGACGCGACCGCCCATCTGGTGGCCTTCGCCCGCAGCAGCGGCATGGACGTCGAGATCCTGTGGCCCGAGGGAGCCTGTCGGGTGGCGCAGGGCGCGAGGACGCGGTGATCCCGCGGCTACCCGCGTCCGGTTCGTCCCGGCGCATGGTCGAGCTGAGCCACACGGAGGCGCTGAGACTGCTGGGGACCGTCCAGTTGGGGCGGGTGGCGTTCAGTGAGCAGGCGCTGCCCGCGATCCGCCCGGTGAACCACCTCGTGGAGGGCGGTGACCTCATCGTGCGCACGCACGGCGGGGCCGCCCTGCTGGGGCGTGCGCTGCTGTCCGAGGTGGTGGCCTACGAGGCCGACGAGATCGACGCGACGACGCGTACCGGATGGAGCGTGGTGGTGACCGGGACGGCGACCCGGGTGGAGGACCCCGACGCGCTCGCCCGCTACCACCGGCTGCTCATGCCGTGGCTGGACGCGGAGTCGGGTCAGGTGATCCGCATCCGCCCGGTGATCGTCACCGGGTACCGGGTGGTGGGAGCGGAGCTCGACTGATCCGCGAACGGTGCGGGCAGCGGGACCCGCCCGAGCGGCGTGCCGCCGCGCCCGGTGGCCAGGCGGCGCCCGCCGGGTCGGGCACCCCTGCGGACTCACGCGCACCGCACCGGCGTACGCGGGCAGGACGGCGCCACGGGTTCGCGCCAGCCGGTGAGCGGGGCACGGACGACCCGGCGCCGTACCGGTCGTAGCGACGCCGTACCGGTCGTACCGGCGCCGGAGCGCGGACGGACGACCGTGGGCTCGGCGCACGCGGGAGAGCGGACCGGCGACCGCGGGCTCGCGCTCGCTCGGCCGGGCGGCACGGCGTGGTGGGCCGGGCGGTCAGGCGCCCGCGTGGTCCCCGGACGGCCAGCCGGTGGTGCACCACTCGTGGCGGCCCTCCACCTGTTCGCCGGGGTCCGCGCTGTGCGCGGCGCGGGCGGCGGCCAGGTCGGGGTGGACGGGGATCGGCGGGCAGTCGCCGACCGGGACGAGGGAGCCGTCGGCCGGGATGGCGGCCAGCTCCAGGCGCCGGCCCGCCCGGGCGAGCCGGACGGCGGCCTCGGTGATCGCCAGCTGTCCCTCGGGCGACCAACTGCGCAGCTCCGTGAGGTCGACGACGACCGGGCCGGTGCCCCGGGCCAGCGCCCAGCCGACCGCTCCGCTGAAGCGGCGGACGGCCTCCGGGCCGAGGTAGCCGGCGACGGACAGGATGCCGATGTTCTCCTCGACGGTGTAGCGCCAGTCGATGGTCATGGTGATGAACTTCCTTGCGGGGGTTGCCGGTCGGGGTCTGCTGTCCGGTCGGTCAGAGCGGCAGGGTGATCCAGATGCTCTTGCCGCCGCCGTCCGCGTCGGCGCGGATCACGGCGGTACCGCCCAGGCCGAGCGTGAGTTCCATGACGGTGGCGAGCCCGCCCGTGCCGTCGCCGGTGGCCGGTCCGGGCAGCGTGGGCCGGTGGGGGTGCCGGTCGTGGACGGCCAGGGCCAGGCAGTCGGCGCCGGCCGCGTAGATCACCGTGACCTGCGGGGAGCGGTCGGCGGCGTGCCGGACGCTGTTGGTGACCAGCTCGCTCAGGATCAGCAGGGCGGGGTCCACGCTGGGATGGTGGGGGTTGATCCCCCACTCGGCCAGCGCCAGTTCGGCCGTCTCCCGGGCGAGCCGGACGGCGGAGGGTTCCGCGGGCACCGTGAGCACGTGCCGGAAGGGCAGGGCCGCCAGCTGTGCGGTCATCGCACGGCTTCCTCGTGGGAGGCCCCGGTCCGCCGGGCGGAGACGGCCGGCAGCACTCCGGAGAACTCCAGCAGGTGCCGGGCGCCCCGGATCGCCTCCGGGGTGGTGGCGTACTCGCGGCCGCCGGGGCACAGCAGGTCCAACGCACCCACGGAGTCGAGGACTTGGCGCTGCTCGGCGCGTATGCCCGAGGCGATGACGAGGATGCCGCGCCGCTTCAGCTTCTCCACCGCGTCCTTCAGCACCAGCGCGCCGGTGGCGTCGATGGTGGACACCCGCGACATGCGCAGGATGACGACGCGCACGTCGGCGACCTCGGTCAGTTCGAGCAGGAAGCGGTGGGCGGCGGCGAAGAACAGGGGCCCGTCGATGCGGTACGCGACGATGTGCTCGGCGAGCAGGGCGTGTTCCTCGGCGCTGTGGTCGCCGCGGTCGAGGGGCACCTGGTCGAGCCGGGCCTGCGCGGCCACCGCGCGCAGGGCGAGGGCGCCGGCCACGACCAGGCCGATGATCACTGCGTACACCAGGTCGAGGGCCAGGGTGGCGACGGCGGTCAGGACGAGGATCAGCGCGTCGGACCGGGTGGCCCGGGCCATCGCCCGCAGCGAGCCGACCTCGACCATCCGGATCGCGGTGGCCAGCAGGACGCCGGCCAGCGCGGCCAGCGGGATCTTCGAGACGAGGGGTGCCGCCGCGAAGACGATCACGGCGAGGATCGCGGCGTGGATCAGCGCCGCCAGCCGGGAGCCCGCGCCGGTACGGACGTTGACGGCGGTACGGGCGATGGCGCCGGTCGCGGGCACGCCGCCGAACAGCGGGGCGACGATGTTGGCCAGCCCCTGGCCGAAGAGTTCGCGGTCCGGATCGTGCTGCTGGCCCACCGTCATGCCGTCGGCGACCGAAGCCGACAGCAGCGACTCCAGCGCGGCCAGCGCCGCGACCGCGACGGCGGGGGCGAGCAGCGTCCCGAGCGAGCCGAGTTCCAGGAAGGACAGCGAGGGGGCGGGCAGCCCGGCCGGCAGATCGCCGATCGGCTTCGCCGCGTCCAGGTGGGCCAGTTGCGCCACGACGGTCGCCGCGATCACGGCGAGGATGGAGAACGGCACGGTCGGCCGCAGGCGGGCGCCGATCAGCATGACCGCGGCTACCGCGACGGCGAAGCCGGCCGCCGTCCAGTTCGGGGAGCCGACGAACGCCTCGACCGCCCGCCAGGTCACCACCAGCACCCGGTCGCCCTCCGGCTTCGGCACGCCGAGCGCGTTGGGGACCTGCTGCAGGCCGATGACGCAGGCGATGCCGAGGGTGAAGCCCTCGACGACGGGGGCGGGCACGTACCGCATGTACTTCCCGGCCCGCAGCAGGGCCAGGCCGACGAGTATCAGGCCCGCCATGAGGCCGACGGTGAGCACGCCGCCCGGCCCGTACCGGGCGACGATCGGCACGAGGACCACGGTCATCGCGCCGGTCGGCCCGGACACCTGCAGGTTGGACCCGCCGAAGACCGCGGCGAGCGCGCCGGCCACCACCGCGGTGGCCAGTCCCGCCTCCGCGCCGAGCCCGGAGGAGACGCCGAAGCCCAGGGCGAGGGGCAGGGCGACGATGGCGACGGTCAGGCCCGCGAGGAGGTCCCGGCGCGGGTCGCGCCGCATCTGTGTCAGATCGTCACGGCCGGGCAGCAGTGCGGCGATCCGGGCCCATGTCCGGCCGGTTCGCGTGGGGGTCGTCATCGCGCGGCGACCTCGGCTTCCCGCAGCTCGGCCAGCAGTTCGTGCTGCCCGGACAGCATCTCGGTGAGGATGCGGCGGGCGGCCCTGAGCAGGTCGGCGACGTCGCCGCCGGCCAGTTCGTAGACGACCGTCGAGCCCTCCCGGGTGGCGGTGACGATGCCTGACCGGCGCAACACCGCCAGTTGCTGGGAGAGGCCGGAGGCCTCGACCTCGATGGCGGCGAGGAGATCCCGTACCGGCTTGGGCCCGCTCTGCAGCAGCTCCAGCACTCGGATACGGACCGGATGTCCGAGCATCCGGAAGAACTCGGCCTTGGCCTGGTACAGCGGAACGGACACGAACCCTCGGCTTTTCTGCGACGCCCCGTCTCGGGGCCGGTGCGTAAGGCTGTGCCCGCGGCTACTACGAGCACAGCGAATACAGCATCTAACGAATTGCGAAATTTTGCAACTCTGCATCCCGTCGTTGCGCCTCCCGGAGGACCCCCGGCGTGCCGGGGTACGGATCCTGGGAACAGGCCTATGTGACCGCGCTCACCGACGGCCGTACGCCGGCGGTCCCCCGCGGTCGCCCCGCCCGGCCCGGGACGGGCGGGGCGGGGCGACCCGGAAGGAGCACAGCACCCGACCGGCAGGACGAGGACACCGACGACACCAGGAGGCGTTCGTGCAGTTCGACGTGATCGTGGAGATTCCGCAGGGTTCCCGCAACAAGTACGAGATGGACCACCGGCTGGGCCGCATCCGCCTGGACCGCATGCTGTTCACCTCGACCCAGTACCCGGCCGACTACGGCTACATCGACGGCACGCTGGGCCGTGACGGCGACCCGCTCGACGCCCTGGTCCTGACCGCCGACCCGACCTTCCCCGGGTGCGCCGTCGAGTGCCGGGCCGTCGGCATGTTCTGCATGAAGGACGAGCACGGGCCCGACGAGAAGGTGCTGTGCGTCCCGGCGCACGACCCGCGCTACGCCGGTGTGCAGGACATCGGCGACATCGCCGAGTTCGACCGGCTGGAGATCACCCACTTCTTCGAGGTCTACAAGGACCTCGAGCCCGGCAAGTCCGTCGAGGGATCGCACTGGGAGGGCCGGGACGCGGCGTACGCGGAGATCGAGGCGTCCCGGGAGCGCGCGGCCGGCACCCACTGACGCCGTCCGGACACGACGAAAAACCGGCCGCGGAAAAGCACGTCTTCGCGCCGGGAAATGTCGCTCGATCGGACGGCCGAAAAATCGTCCGGAAACAACCCAGGGGCCCGCACCGAGGTGCGGGCCCCTGGCTCGCGACCGCGCGCCGGAAACTCAGGCGCGCGTCACGACCGTCCCTGGTGTCAGGCGGGAAGGATGTTCTCCGCCTGCGGGCCCTTCTGGCCCTGCGTGACGTCGAAGGTCACCTTCTGGCCTTCCTGCAGCTCACGGAAGCCCTGGGTGGCGATGTTCGAGTAGTGGGCGAAGACGTCAGCGCCGCCGCCGTCCTGCTCGATGAAGCCGAAGCCCTTTTCCGAGTTGAACCACTTCACGGTACCGGTGGCCATGTCACATTCTCCTAAGGCAAGTGCTAGGGTGCCCGCACCTCGCGGGCCTCCTCATCGCTGTGATGATCACCTGCCCGAAAAATGGCAAGAATGGCAACCACGACTGCAACTGACGCCGAGCCTAGCACGGAACGAATCGGCGCCGCGGAAAATCACCGGCCGGGAAAACCGGCCACCAAGCCGGGCCCCCTTTTCCCCACCGGATTTTCTCCACTCCCGCGCCGTCAGGATTTTCCCGCCGCGGTTGCTCCGTCCGGCGGCCCGGCGGCGGCCGTGGTCCGCCCGCGGTGGGCCGGGTCCGGTGCGGCCGGCGGGTCCGGCTGGGCGGCACGGGCCAGGCCGCGCCGGTCGGGGTGGCTGCCCGGGGGGATGACGGCGCGTATCTCGACGTCGGCCACCAGGCCGCGCGTCGACACCACCCGCCACACCGAGGCCGCCAGCGCGTCGTCGCCGACGAAGGCGGGCGCCGTGCTGGCCGCTCCGGCGGCGCTCCGGTAACGCAGCCGCACCGGCTGCACGGGGACCCGGGCGTCCAGCGCGGCCTGGAAGGCGGCGCGGCGGAAGGGGCCCTGGGCGCGGCCGCACCAGGTGCTGCCCTCGGGGAACACCGCGATCGCCCGGCCGTCACGCAGCGCGTCCGCGATGCGGGCCACCGTGCCGGGCAGCGCACGCAGCCGGTCGCGTTCGATGAACAGGGCGCCCCGGGCGGCCAGCCGGCCCACGACCGGCCACCGCCGGATCTCCGCCTTGGCCAGCGTCCGGGCCGGGCGGACGGCGGCCAGCAGCGGGATGTCCAGCCACGAGATGTGGTTGGCGACCAGCAGCAGTCCGCCGGTGGGCGGGGCCGCGCCGGTGACCCGGACGCGGACTCCGGCGGCCCGCACGACGCACCGGCACCACCACCGCACCGGCCCGGCCGGCAGGTGCCCGCCGAGCGGCGACAGCACGACACCGGCGAGGACCAGGGCGAGCACCGCCGCGAGCCGCAGCACGGCCCGCCCCGCGGCCACCGGCCGCGCCGGCTCCAGGCACGCCCCGGGGGTGCAGGGCGCGCTGGGCAGCCAGACGCTCATCAGGCCGGGACGAGGGAGAGGAAGTGCCGCAGATAGCGCGGGTTGACCCGGCGCATCGGCAGCAGCACGTACAGGTCGGCGACCCCGAAGTCCGGGTCGTGCGCGGGCCGGCCGCACACCCAGGCGCCGAGGCGGAGGTAGCCGCGCAGCAGCGCCGGCAGCTCGGCCGGGGCGGCGGGCCGCGCCTCGTCCGGGATCCAGGGCAGCAGCGGCCGTACCCGGTACTCCTCGGGGGCGAGGTGCTTGGTGCGCACCCGGTCCCAGGTCGCGGAGGCGAGCGCGCCGCCGTCGGCGAGCGGGACGGAGCAGCAGCCGGCCAGCCAGTCGTGGCCGCGGTCGACCATGTAGCGGGCGATGCCGGCCCAGATGAGCCCGATGACGGCGCCGTCCCGGTGGCCGGGGTGCACGCAGGAGCGGCCCACCTCGACCAGGCCCGGCCGGATGGCGTCGAGCGCGCCGAGGTCGAACTCGCCCTCGGCGTAGAGGCGTCCGGCGACCGCGGCGCGCTCCGGGGGCAGCAGCCGGTAGGTGCCGACGACCTGCCCGGTCGTCTCCTCACGCACCAGCAGGTGGTCGCAGTAGGCGTCGAAGGGGTCGATGTCGAGGCCGGGCTCCGGGCCGGTGAGCAGGGCGCCCAGCTCCCCGGCGAACACCTCGTGCCGCAGCCGCTGCGCGGCGCGCACGTCGGACTCGTCGCGGGCGAGGGTGACGGTGTAGCGGGCGGGGGCCGCGGGCTGCGGGGGAAGGTCGAGTGCGGTGGCGGTCATGGCTGTCTCCTGGTCGCGGGCCGGGTCGGCGGGGCGGGGAGCAGACCCGGGGCGTGCGATCTGCCGCCCCTGTTCTTCCGAGGCCGGCTGACCTTCGCGTGACCGGCGCCAGGAGTGCCGGTGTGAGGTTGTTGAACGGCTCGCGCGGTGCCTGCGGCGACCGCCGCAGGGCGTCGGACGGCTCACGCGGAACCACCGGCGACCGCCGGACGTGCGAGACGGGGCCGGGGAGCACCACTCCCGGCCCCGCCCGTCCGCGCCCTCGGCGAACGTTCACTGTGTGGCTGCTAGCGCCTCGCCACCTTGCGGGTGGCGCGCAGCCACTCCTTGTTCATGCTGGTGATGGACATCAGCGGGATGCCCTTGGGGCAGGCGGTGGCGCACTCGCCGGTGAGCGTGCAACCGCCGAAGCCCTCCTCGTCCATCTGCGCGACCATGTCCAGCACCCGCGTCTCCCGCTCGGGCGCGCCCTGCGGCAGCACGTTCAGGTGGTTGATCTTGGCGGAGGTGAACAGCATCGCCGCGCCGTTGGGGCACGCGGCGACGCACGCCCCGCACCCGATGCACTCGGCGTGCTCGAAGGCGAAATCGGCGTCCGGCTTCGGCACCGGCGTCGAGTGCGCCTCCGGGGCGGAGCCGGTGGGCGCGGTGATGTAGCCGCCGGCCTGGATGATCCGGTCGAACGCCGAGCGGTCCACCACCAAGTCCTTGATCACCGGGAACGCGGACGCGCGCCAGGGCTCGATGTCGATGGTGTCGCCGTCCTTGAAGGACCGCATGTGCAGCTGGCAGGTCGTGGTGCGCTCCGGCCCGTGCGCGTCGCCGTTGATGACGAGCGAGCACGCGCCGCAGATGCCCTCGCGGCAGTCGTGGTCGAAGGCGACCGGGTCCTCGCCCTTGAGGATGAGCTCCTCGTTGAGCGTGTCGAGCATCTCCAGGAAGGACATGTCGGAGGAGATGCCGTCCACCTCGTACGTGGACATGGTGCCTTCCGCGTCGGCGTTCTTCTGCCGCCAGACGCGCAGGGTGAGCTTCATGCGTAGCTCCGCTGAGTGGGGTGGACGTACTCGAAGACCAGGTCTTCCTTGTGCAGGACGGGAGCGTCGCCGGTGCCGGTGAACTCCCAGGCGGCGGCGTAGGCGAACTCGTCGTCCCGGCGGGCGGCCTCGCCGTCCGGGGTCTGGGACTCCTCGCGGAAGTGGCCGCCGCAGGACTCGGCGCGGTGCAGCGCGTCGAGGCACATCAGCTCGGCCAGTTCCAGGTAGTCGACGATGCGGTTGGCCTTCTCCAGCGACTGGTTGAACTCCTCGCCGGTGCCCGGAACCTTGATGCGCCGCCAGAACTCCTCGCGGATCTGCGGGATGCGCTCCAGGGCCTTGCGCAGCCCGGCGTCGGTGCGCGCCATGCCGCAGAACTCCCACATGAGCTCGCCGACCTCGCGGTGGAAGGAGTCGGGGGTGCGGTCGCCGTCGACCGAGAGCAGCCGCGTCAGCCGGTCCTCGGTCTCCGCCAGTACCTCCCGCACGACCGGGTGTTCGTCGCTCACCTCGCCCTGGTGCGGGTTGCGGGCGAGGTAGTCGTTGATGGTCGCCGGCAGCACGAAGTAGCCGTCGGCCAGTCCCTGCATCAGGGCGGAGGCGCCCAGCCGGTTGGCGCCGTGGTCGGAGAAGTTGGCCTCGCCGATCGCGAACAGGCCGGGGACGGTGGTCTGCAGGTCGTAGTCGACCCACAGGCCGCCCATCGTGTAGTGCACGGCCGGGTAGATGCGCATCGGCACCCGGTACGGATCCTCGTCGGTGATCCGCTGGTACATGTCGAAGAGGTTGCCGTACTTCGCCTCGACGGCCTTGCGGCCCATGCGCTTGATGGCGTCGGCGAAGTCGAGGTAGACGCCCTGTCCGCCGGGGCCGACGCCCCTGCCCTCGTCGCAGACGTTCTTCGCGGCGCGGGAGGCGATGTCGCGCGGGACCAGGTTGCCGAAGGACGGGTAGATGCGCTCCAGGTAGTAGTCGCGCTCGTCCTCGGGGATCTGGTTCGGCGGCCGGGTGTCGCCCTTGGCCTTGGGCACCCAGATCCGGCCGTCGTTGCGCAGCGACTCGCTCATCAGCGTCAGCTTCGACTGGTGGTCGCCGGTGCGCGGGATGCAGGTCGGGTGGATCTGCGTGAAGCAGGGGTTGGCGAAGTACGCGCCGCGCCGGTGCGCCCGCCAGATGGCGGTGGCGTTGGAGTTCATGGCGTTCGTCGACAGGTAGAAGACGTTGCCGTAGCCACCGGACGCCAGGACCACGGCGTCCGCGAAGCAGGTGGAGATCCTGCCGGTGATCAGGTCCCGGGCGACGATGCCGCGCGCCCGGCCGTCGACGACGATCAGGTCGAGCATCTCGGTGCGCGGGTGCATCTCGACGTTCCCGGCCGCGATCTGCCGGCTGAGCGCCTGGTAGGCGCCGAGCAGGAGCTGCTGGCCCGTCTGGCCGCGGGCGTAGAAGGTGCGGGAGACCTGGACGCCGCCGAAGGAGCGGGTGTCGAGCAGGCCGCCGTACTCGCGGGCGAACGGCACGCCCTGTGCCACGCACTGGTCGATGATCTCGACGGAGATCTGCGCCAGTCGGTGGACGTTGGACTCGCGGGCCCGGAAGTCGCCGCCCTTGACCGTGTCGTAGAAGAGGCGGTGCACGGAGTCGCCGTCGTTGCGGTAGTTCTTCGCCGCGTTGATGCCGCCCTGCGCGGCGATGGAGTGGGCCCGGCGCGGGGAGTCCTGGTAGCAGAACTGGACGACGTGGTAGCCCTGTTCGGCGAGTGTGGCGCCCGCGGAACCGCCGGCCAGACCGGTGCCGACGACGATGACGGTGTGCTTGCGCCGGTTGGCGGGGTTGACCAGCTTGGCCTCGAAACGGCGCTTGTCCCAGCGCTCGTTGACCGGGCCGGACGGGGCCTTGGTGTCGGCGACCGGCTCACCGGTCGTGTAGGCGGTGTAGGTCATGTCAGCTCACCACTTCGGTCATGACACCCACGGGGACGGCGATGAAGCCTGCCGTGAGCAGCAGCGCGAGGACGTTCGCGACGGTCTTCAGGGCGCGGTCGCGGGCGCGGCTGCCGACGCCGAGGGTCTGGGCGGCGCTCCAGAGGCCGTGCCGGACGTGCAGGCCGAGCGCCAGCACCGCGACGATGTAGACGGCGTTGCCGTACCAGGTGGAGAAGGTGTCCACGACGTTCTGGTACGGGTGGCCCTCCTGGAAGCCGCCCGGGTGGGCGGTGCCGGTGGTCAGGTCGAGGATGTGCCAGACGATGAACAGGCCGAGGATGATCCCGCCCCAGCGCATCGTCCGCGTCGCGTAGCTCGCCCGCGGCCTGGAGTGCACGTACTTGCTGGGGCGCGCCTTGATGCCGCGGCGGCTGAGCTGGTACGCGGAGACCGCGTGCGCCACGACCGCGACGACCAGGACGACGCGGATCAGCCACAGCGTCCACTCGTAGTGCATGAACGGTTCGCCCACGGTGCGCAGCCAGTGCGCGTAGTGGTTGAACTCCTGCGGACCGAAGAAGATCTTCAGGTTGCCGATCACGTGGGCGACCAGGTACAGCAGCATGATCACGCCGCTGACGGCCATCACCGTCTTCTTGCCGACGGAGGAGTCCCACACGGTGCGTGCAATGGACGGCCGTCGGTCCGTCCGCGTTGCCAGAGCCATGAGTCCTGACGTTAGGACCGAAAGGCCCCATCGGTCCAAGACATGGTCCGCCTTGTTTCCATAGGCTGGAGCTATCGTACGAGTATGCAGCTCCAGCAACTCCAGTACTTCGTGGCCGTCGCCGAGACCCGGCACTTCACCCGGGCCGCCGAACTGGTGCACGTCGCCCAGCCGTCGCTGTCGCAGCAGATCAAGGCGCTGGAGCGGGAGCTGGGGGCCGATCTGTTCCTGCGGGCGCGCGGCAACATCAGCCTCACCGACGCAGGCGAGGCCCTGCTGCCGCTGGCCCGGCGGATCCTGGCCGACGCGGAGACGGCCCGCTACGAGGTGCAGGAGCTGGTGCAGCTGCGCGGCGGCCGGGTCCGGCTGGGCGCGACGCCGAGCCTGTGCACGGGCCTGCTGCCGGAGGTGCTGCGCGCGTTCCACGACCGCTACCCGGGCATCCGGCTGCTGATCGAGGAGGGCGGCTCGCACGACCTGGTGCGGGAGCTCGCCCGTGGCGCCCTCGACCTCGCCCTGGTGGTCCTGCCGCTGCCCACGCCGTCGCCCGCGCTGACGACGGTGGAGCTGCTGCGCGAGGACCTGGTGGTGGTCTCCTCGCCGGAGGCGCCGGCGCCCGGCGGTCCGGACCGGCGGACCGTGCGGGTCGCCGACCTGGAGGGCGAGCGCCTGGTGATGTTCCGGCACGGCTACGACCTGCGCGAACTGACCGTGGCCGCGTGCCGCGCCGAGGGGTTCGAGCCGGACTTCGCGGTGGAGGGCGGCGAGATGGACGCGGTCCTCGGCTTCGTGCGGGCGGGCCTGGGCGTGGCCGTCGTCCCCCGCATGGTCGCGGCCCGCTCGGGCCGCGGCCTGCGGGTCACTCCCCTGGCCCGCCCCGGCCTGCACCGCACCATCGCCCTGGCCCACCGCAGCGACGTGGCCCCGCCCCGGGCGGCACGCGAGCTGCAGCGGATGCTGCTGGAGCGGTGAGGCGACACCGGCCCGCGCGACACCGGCGCGCTCGCCGGCCTCCCGCTTCCTGCCGGCCTCCCGCTTCTCGCCGGCCTCCCGTTTCCTGCCGGACTACTGCTTCTTGAAGGAGCGGATCTGGTAGCTGCCCTGGAGGTTGCCCCCGCGTCCGGCGGGCGTCGATCCGACGCGCGCGTTGTAGTTGGTCTGCTTGTAGTACTGAACCCGGTGGCCGGTCCCGTTCCACACGGACAGCACCTTCCTGCCGCTGCGGATGAAGGAACACCGGTCGGCGGTGTTCGCGACCCTCTGCGCCGTCCACTGGCAGCGGCTGCCGCGGCCGCTCCAGCCGCTGTAGATGCAGAAGTGCCCCGGATCGCAGCGGAAGGCCGCGGCGCTCTCAACGGTCGCCGGGGCGGCCGGGACCGTGGCGGCGGCGGATGTGGCGGGAGCCGTGCCGAGGGAGGCCACGATGGCGAGCGCGGTGACGGCGAGTGCGGTGACACGGTGCATGGAGATCGTCCCCTTTCCATGGAATCCACGGGTTCCATGGAACCCGTCGATTCCGTCGATTCCGTTGATTCCGTCGGTGTCCCCGGGCGGCACCCGGGCGACAGTCGTCAGTCTCGTGCGCCGGAAACGGCGGACGTCAGGGCGTGCGCAGGGGCGCGGGAGGCACCCGCGGAGACCGCCGCCACCTCCCCCTCCGCCACACGAGCCGGGGCCTCCGGTCGCATCCGCGGCGGACCGCCCGCTCCCCCGAGGCGCCCGGCTCGCGCACCCGCCCCCCACGCGCCGCCCGCCCGCTCCGGTGCGCATGACGGAGCCGGCCCGGGGATCGATGGGCAGTGCGCGGCGTGAAGTCGCGGGGCCTCACCGGCGGTCGGCAGCGCACGGGACGGACACGCGCCGCCGACCGCGCAGGCCCCGTGCGCGTCCGCCCCGCAGGGCCCCGTGCGCCATGCGCCGTGCGCCATGCCCCGTGCCCCGTGCGCCATGCCCGTGCGCCGTGCGCCATGCGCCGTGCGCCATGCGCCGTCTTTCGCGCGGGCCCCGCGCGGCGTCAGCGGCGCGGAGGACCGGCGCGGAGGACCCGCGGCCCGTTCACGCGTCACCCGCGCGTGATCGCGTGCGGCCCCGGGCGTGGAGCGGTGCGGGGCGTGGCGTCAGCCCGTCGCGTCGACCAGGGCGAGCTCGTGCAGGCGGTCCGGGGGGCCCGGACGCGCGTAGTACCAGCCCTGTGCCGTGTCGCAGCCCAGAATCCGCAGCTGCTCGGCCTGGGCGCCGGTCTCCACGCCCTCCACGGTCACCGCGAGGTCCAGGCTGTGGGCGAGCGAGACGATCCCCTCGACGATCTTCAGGTCGACGGGGTCGGCGGGGAACTGCTGCATGCTCTGGGTGAAGGAGCGGTCCAGCTTGAGGACGCTCACCGGCAGCCGGCGCAGGTTGGCGAGGTTGGAGTAGCCGGTGCCGAAGTCGTCCAGGGCGATGTCGACGCCCATCTCCGCCAGCCGGCGCAGCGGTTTGAGCAGGTCGTCGTCGGCGCCGATGAGCGCGGACTCGGTGACCTCCAGGCACAGCGCGTGCGGTTCGACGCCGGCCCGTTCGAGGATGTCCACGGTGTCCTGGACCAGGCCGGGATGCGTGAGCTGGCACGGCGAGAGGTTGACGTTGACGCGCAACGGCCCCGCGGCTGCCCCCGCACCGCGCCGTTCGCGCCAGGCACGGGCCTGCCGGATGGACTGCTCCAGCACCCAGCGGCCGAGCGGCACGATCAGGCCCGTGTGTTCGGCGAGCGGGATGAAGCGGTCCGGGCCCAGGACACCGTGCTGCGGGTGCAGCCACCGCACCAGCGCCTCGGCACCGCGCACACTGCCGTCGCCGAGGTTCACCAGCGGCTGGTACTCGATGAAGAACTCGCCCCGGTCCAGGGCCGTCGGCAGCGCGGTGGTCAGCCCGTGCCGGGTGATGACGCGGGCGTCGGCCTCGGGGTCGGCGAGCTCGAAGCGGTTGCCGCCCGCCGACTTGGCCCGGTACATGGTGATGTCGGCGCTGCGCAGCACCTCCGCCGGGCTGCGCTCCCCCGCCGGGCCCTCGACGATGCCGATGCTGCCGCGCACGGTCAGCTCCCGGCCGTCGACGCTGATCGGGGCGATGAGGGCGTTCATGATGCGGGTGGCGAGCTCGTCGACCCCGCGTTCGGTGTCGGGGCCGGTGGTGAGCGCGACGAACTCGTCGCCGCCCAGCCGCGCGACCATCTCGCCGGGCGCGGTCGCGCACGCCTCCAGCCGGTCCGCCACCTCGACCAGCAGCCGGTCGCCGGCCGCGTGGCCGAGGCTGTCGTTGACGGTCTTGAAGCCGTCCAGATCGAGGTAGCACAGCCCGAACCGCTGGCCCTCGCCGGCGCCGAGCGCCTTCTCCAGGCGTTCGAAGAAGAAGGTGCGGTTGGGCAGGCCGGTGAGCGCGTCGTGCGTGGCCTCGTAGCGCAGGCGCAGGTTGAGCAGCCGCCGCTCGGTGGTGTCCTCCATGAGGGCGAGCTGGTACTGCGGGTTGCCGTCGGGGTCGCGCAGCAGGGAGACCGTCAGGTTCGTCCACAGAACCGTTCCGTCAGACCGGTTGAACGCCTTCTCCACGTGGTAGTGCTCGCGCTCGCCGCGCACGAGTTCCTGGTAGAGCCGCCAGGTCTGCGGCGCGTCCTCGGGGTGCGTCCACTCCGTCACGTTACGGCCGCGGAAGCCCTGCGGGGACTGGCCGAACATGCGCAGCAGCGCGCCGTTGACCTGCAGGATGTTGCCCTCCAGGTCGGCGATTCCGATCCCTATGGCGGCGCCTTCGAAGACCGCGCGGAACCGGGCCTCGCTGGCGTGCAGCGCCTGCGCCACCACGCCCTGCGCCGTCAGGGCGGCCGCGGAGATGGCCTCCTGCTCGGCCAGCGTCCGCTCGCGCAGCGCCTGCGCGAACCCGGCGGCCATGGCGTGCTGCAACCGCGCCGAGCGGGCCCGCATTTCCTCCCGGTCGCCGTCCTCGCCGCAGTACAGCACCAGGTAGGCGTCGACGCAGTCCAGGGTGCGGCTGAGGGCCTCCGGGTCGGTGCAGTGCGCGGTGACGAGGGCGGTGCCGACCGCCCTGCCCTGGTCCGCGTCGAAGGCCCGGGTGTGCAGGGCCTGGCTCAACCGCCGCGCCAGCGGCAGGAGCTGTTGCTCGAACTCGGGACGGGTCAGCGACGTGGAGGTCACCGGGAACACCGCCCGGCTCCATATCGTCGCGAACCGGCGCACTCTGCCCTCCGGGCCGTCCGGTTCCTCGATCACGCCGTACGCCCCACGCCCGCGAACCCGGAGAAGGCGAAGGGGTCCTCGTCCTCCGGCGCCGTCTCCGGCCGCCAGAGCGGCATCGGCACCAGTCCCGGCTCCACCATGTCGTACCCCTCGAAGAACCGCGCGATCTCGTCGCGCGAGCGCATGATCAGCGGGTTGCGGATGTCCTTGTACACATCCACGGTGCCCGCGGCCCGCTCCTCCGGGAGCGGTATTCCCTCGTACGAGGCGTGAGTGAGGATCAGCAGACTGCCCGGCGCGAGCGCGTCGCGCAGGTGGGCCACCGCCTCGTACGGGTCGTCCTCGTCTTCCACGAAGTGCAGTATGGCAACCAGAAGCAGCGCCACCGGGCGGTTCAGGTCGATCAGCCGCTGGACTTCGGGACTTTCGAGGATCTCCTCGGGCTTGCGCAGGTCGGCGGCGACGACGCCGCAGTCCTCGTTGCCCTGCAGCACCGCCTGGCTGTGGGCGACGGCGACCGGGTCGTGGTCGACGTAGACGACATGGGTGCCGGGAGCGGCCGCCTGGGCCACCTCGTGGACGTTGCCGAACGTCGGGATGCCGGACCCGATGTCGAGGAACTGGGTGATGCCCTCGGCCGCCGCGAAGCGCACCGCGCGGCGCATGAACGCCCGGTTGGCCTGCATGATCTTGGGGAGCCCCGGCAGGAACTCCATGGCCTTGCGGGCCGCTTCCCGGTCGACCTCGAAGTTGTGCGAACCGCCCAGGTAGTAGTCGTAGATTCGCGAAACGCTCGGCACCGAGATGTCGATGCTCCGTGGGGCCCAGGCGGGACGCTCCATCAATCTCTCCAGGCGTAGGCGATCCGGTGTTCGAAGTGAGGCTACTGATCGCCTGCCAACAGGGCGAGAGGAAACGGAAATCGACCGTCCGTTCCCGGTCACTGCCTGCGGCATGTGCCGAATTGGCATACCACACGGTCGCGACGAAGGATATCGGAGCCTTCCGCAAGATTCCGGTCCAGGAGGAAGCGATACCACCATGTCCGGGCATCAGCACAGCGGTCCGCCCCCTCCGTGCGGCGCGGAGGGGGCGGACGGTTCGGTCGGGCGCGCGGGCCGGGCGATCAGCCGTGGGGAGGCGACCGCTACTGCTTCGGCGCGCCGACCGGCTTTCCGTCGGGTGCGACGGCGTACCAGGTGCCGCCGATGCCCTGACCGTTGGTGTCCCCGGGGTTCTTGTCACCGGAGAAGGTGTAGACGGGCCAGCAGTTGATGGTCTGCTGCTTGACGCCGTCGGGCCGGGTGAAGCTCATCAGGCCCTTCTTCTGCACGCCCTTGGTGTCGTTCGCGGCCACCGGGCCGACCGCCGGCCACTTCTCCAGGCAGGAGCCGGTGCAGGCGGACACGGGCTTGGGCCAGGCCTCGTCCTTCATGAAGCGGTAGACCGTGTGACCGTTCTCGTCGACGACGATCTCACCGAGCTCGGGGTCGTTGCGGGTGGACAGTCCGGGCAGGGAGGCCGGCGTGGCCTTCCTGCCGTCCGGGGCCAGCGCGTACCACTTGCCGCCGACGCCCTGTCCGGCGATGTCCCCGGCCTTGGTGTCCTTCGCGTAGCGGTACGCGGGCCAGCCGCCGATGGTCAGCTGCTTGGTGCCGTCGGCCCGGGTGACCTCGCCGAGCAGCGACTTGTCGACCCCGGCGCCCGCGGTGGCGTCGTCCGCGGGCACGGGCGGCCAGGTCGTGGCACAGGCCCCGTCGCAGTTGGACTTGGGCGGCTCGGCGGTGTCCGCGTCGAAGCGGTAGAGGGTCAGGCCGGCGCCGTCGGTCAGCACCTTGCCCAGTTCCGGGTTCTGGGCGACGGACAGCTTGCCCGCGGCGGAGGTCTGGGTCGCGGAGTCCTGGCCGTCCGCGCCGTAGCCGTTGCCGGGGCTCGCGCCCGCGGCGGCGCCCACGCTTCCGTAGTCACCCGCCGCCGTGGCGCCCACGTTCTGGGTGCCCGCCGACGTGGCGTTTTCCTGACCGCACGCCGTCGTCAGCGCCAGAACGGCCGCAGCGCTTGCCACGAGTGAGGCGCTCCGCCAGGAGGTCTTCATCGTCAACTCCCCCAAATCACATGGGTGTTGCAGCGCCCTGCTGCGCCGCCGCACGACACTGGGTACGCACGGAGCACGCGGTTGTGTTCAACCGCGGCACGAATTTCTTTCCGGGATCCGTGAACCGGCGCGACATCCCGCGCAGGTGTCCAGGACGACGACATGCGGCCATGACCGTCGCCAAACCGGCACAGCCCGCGCGTCCCCCCTTCGGGTCAACCCTCCCGGCGCGGCCGCATGTGACACCGCGCGGCGGCTCATGCTCTCCGTCGTGCATCGACCCGAACCGTCCCGATCCGGCCGCGCCGCACGGACATTGGCGTCGGCGACGCTGATCTGGCTGCTGCTGGGCACCCCGGCCGGGGTCGCGGCCGCCGGCGCCTGCGCGTACGCGTCGACGGGGCCGGGCGGCGCCACCGCGGTGGCGGCCGCCGGAAGCGGTGCCTGGCCGACGGCCTGGCCGACGCTCCCGGCCTGCCCGAAACCCCCGCCGACGCCCCCGCCGGCCACCCCGAGCCCGACGCCGACACCCCCGCCGACCGCGATTCCGGCCCCGCCCCCGAAACCCCCGCCGGCTCCGCCGGTCCGGCCGACGCAGCCGCGGCCCCAGCCACCGCCCGTTCCTCCCGCTCCGCCCGCTCCCCCGCCGCCCGCGCCACTCGCACCCACCCCGCACCCGTCGGCACCCGCTCCGAGACCCGCCCCGCGGCCCTCGGCCACACCGGCCCCGCGCCCGTCCGCGGCCGCGGTGCGCTACCCCCGTCACCAGGCGCAGCCGCCCCGGCGGCCTCCCCGCCACCGCCGGTCGCCCGTCACCTACGTCCTGCTCATCACCGCACCCGCCGTGATCGCCGTCGCCGCGCTGCGGCCGCGCTGACCCCAGGAGGCACGTCTTGCCGGATTGGCTCGTTCTCACCCTCACGATGCCGGCCGCCTGCGTCGCGGTGGTCGCCGTCACCGTGCTGCGCCACCGCACCGCCGCCGACGACGAGGATCCCAGCGAGACCCCGGACGTCATCGAGTACATGACCATGTGGATCGGTGTGGTGTACGCCATCGTGCTGGGCCTGGCGATCGCCGGGGTGTGGGAGTCGCGCAGCGCCGCCCAGGACCATGTCCGCAGCGAGGCCGTCGCCCTGCACGAGATCTCCGAGCGCGTACGGGTGTACCCGGCCGGCGTCCGCGACCGCATCCGCGGCGATGTCGACGCCTACGTCGGGTACGTGGTCGGCACCGAGTGGAAGGCGATGGCGGACCACCACCGGGTCACCGCGCGCGGCACCGAACTGCTCGGCCGCGTCCGCCGGGACGTCACCGAATACCAGCCGGGGACGGACTTCGAGGCCCAGGCATACCAGCCCCTGGTCGACCAGGTCGCCGCGGCGGACGAGGCACGCAGCGCCCGCGCCGACTCGCAGGGGGCGACGATGCCGGGGGTGGTGTGGTTCGGGCTCATCGGCGGGGCCGTGGTCACCGTGGGGATGGTGTTCGCGCTGCAGATCCGCAGCACCGCCCGCGAACTGGTGCTGGCCGGGCTGTTCTCCGCCCTGATCGCCTTCCTGCTGTTCCTCATCTGGGACTTCGACGCGCCCTACAGCCGGGGCCTGCCCGCATCGGCCTCCCCCTTCCTGCGCCTCTTCCCGCACGTCACGGGCTGACGGGCCCGCCCCGGCGCACCGGCGCCCCACGGCAGCCACCCGCGCACCGGCCCCCGGGCGGGCACCCGGCCGGAGGCTCCGGCCGGACGCACCCGCCGGACGCACCGGACCCCCCGGACCCGCGAAGGGAAGCGGGGGTCCGGGGGGTCCGGTGCGCCGGAGGGTTCAGACCTGCCTCTCGGAGCGGCGGCGCATCCAGAACAGCCCGCCGCCGACGGCGGCGGCCGCCACCAGCCCACCGCCGATCGCCAGGTCGGTCGGCGTCGCCCCGCTGGAGCTGCTGCCGCCGAGGCCGCCGCGGACACCACCGATGACGGTGAAGGCGGCCGGGTTGGTCAGGGTCTTGCCGCCGCAGTTGACGGTGATGCTGTGCGATCCGGTCCTGGCGTTGTTGCTGATCGTCGCCGTACCCTTCGCGGTCGTGCCGTCGTCGTGAATGCTGGAGCCGTCACCGTGGACGCTCCTGCCGTCACCGCGGATGGGCGTCAGCGGGGTCGGTGAGAAGGCGTCCGAGGTGGCGGTGCCGCCGGTGGGGCAGCCGTCGACGGTGATGGTGAGCTGCCCGCCGCGGGCGATGACGCTGGGCAGGGCGACGATGTTCCTCGGGTTGATGTTCATGCCGTCCCGCGCGACCGCCGCCGGCGCGGCGACCCCGAGGGCGGCGACCACGGCGGCAGAAGCAGCCAGGGCACGAGTAGTACGCATGTGATCCTCCGCGGAAGGCGCCCCGGGGCCCGTCCCCGGTGTGTCGGCGAGAAAGCGCCTCCCGGAAATGACCCTCAGTTGCCGCGGGCGCGCCCGCATTTCGGGGATGGTCCGTCCTGGTGAGACAACACGCCGGGCGGTGACCGCGCAATCGGATATCAGCGCAGGTCACGGACCGTCAGAAAATTTCTTTACTCGGCAACTCGGATGGCTCACCGGGGAAGTACGGGGCCACCCGTTCGCTTCTCCCCCGTCGCCGGTTCCGTGCGGCGGACATAGCTTTCTCGTATGCGCGAATGACACGGCGACGGCCGCGTCGAGAGGGGAAGTCGAATGTCTGCGTTCGAGCTGGCCGAGGACGAGGAGGAGCTGCGGCCGAAGAAGCGGGCTCCCTGGGGCGTGATAGCGCTGGTTCTGCTGACCGGCCTGGCGCTCATCCGGAATGGTTCGGGGGAATTCGACATGGGTCCGCCGCAGCCCGCCTCGGCGGCAGCCGCGGACCGTCGTGTCCCCTCCGCCGCCCCCGCGTCGGTCCAGCCGTTGCCGTACTCCGCCCCCGACCGGGTGCGGATCCCGGCCATCCAGGTCGACGCGCCCGTCATGCCGGTCGGGCTCGACACGGACGGCTGGGTGGCGGCACCGCCGCCGGAGGACCCCAATCTGGCGGGCTGGTTCACCGGCGCCGTCACTCCCGGCGAAAAGGGCACCGCGGTCGTGGTCGGCCACGTCGACAACATGCAGGGCCCCGCCGTTTTCTACGGCCTGGGGGCCCTGAAGAAGGGAAATCACATCGAGGTCGCCCGCCAGGACGGGAAGACGGCCGTATTCGAGATCTACGGCGTCGAGGTCTTCGCGAAGAGCGACTTCCCCGGCGACCGCGTCTACGCCTCCAAGGGCACTCCGGAACTGCGGGTCATCACCTGCGGGGGCGGCTTTTCCAAGCAGAACGGATACGACGGCAATGTCGTCGTCTTCGCCCGCCTGGCCGAGGTCCGCTGAGCGTTCCCCGGGCCGGGCGGGCGGAATCGGGATCACACCGCGCGCCGTCGCGGCACGGTGATGTGATAGCCGGAATTCAGCAGGTACGGCAGATAGTCGCGCAGTGCGCGGACACTCTGCGAGCGGTCGCCCCCGGCGTCGTGCGAGAGCACCACGACGCCGGGGGCGGCGCCGTGCTCGACCCGGTCGACGATGGCGCGCGTGCCGGGGGTGGTCCAGTCGAGGGTGTCGATGCTCCAGGCGAGCGGCTCCATGCCCAGTTCGGCGCCGATCTGGAAGACCGCGCGGTTCCAGGCGCCGTAGGGCGCGCGGAACCAGGCAGGCCGTTCGCCGCAGGCGTCCTCGATGACGGCGCTGGTACGTTCCATCTCGGAGCGGATTCCGGCGCGGCTCAGCTGGGTCAGCTGGGCGTGCGACCAGGTGTGGTTGCCGATCACGTGACCGGCGTCCGCCATCCTGGCCAGCAGATCCTTGTTGTAGGAGACCATCTCCCCGCACACGAAGAACATCGCGTGCACGTCGTGCTCGGCCAGCGCGTCCAGGACGCGCGGCGTGTACCGGGGGTCGGGTCCGTCGTCGAAGGTCAGCACCATGGTGCGGCCGGGTCCGGGCAGACGCATGAACGGCTCGTGCCGCACCACGGTCGGGACGGGCGCGACGCGCGGCGGGCCGTATCCGGTCAGGGGTTGGAGGCGGTAGGCGGACGGCTTGAGCGCCTCGCGGGCCCCGCGCGACTGGGGGCCCGCCGGGCCGGCGACGGGTGCGGTGGACCCGGACGGTGATGCGCCTCCGCCGAGCGTGAGCACACCGGCCGTGCCGGCCGCGCCCAGCGCGGCGACTCCGCCTGCGAGCAACAGCCTTCGTCGGGTGAGCAATTGATCCTTCTTCATGACTCATCAGTCGACCGGCCGTAGCCGGGCGCACCCCACCTACACCGATGCGGCGGTAGGAAAGCACTCACCCGGCTCAAGTATTCGGGTCATACGACGAACGCCGTCTGCCGGTCGGGTGAGAAGGCCGGGAACGGGCAGTTGACGCGGGCCGGAGAAGGGGGCGCCGGCGCCCGGTCCCGTCCCCTCCGGCGAGACCGCGCGCCGACGGCGGCAGCAGGCCCACGGTCGGTCGCGGGCCGCGGCGCGGTCCACGGGTGCCCGTTCCACCGGAGTCCGCGCACGGGTCGGGCGACGGGCCCCGCCGACGTCTCAGCGGCACGGGGGCGTTCGGTCCGGCGGGCCGGCCCCCGGTCCCCCGCGGTCCCGGTGCGCGCCACGTGCGCCCCGCCCCCTGGGAGGATCCCGCGCGGCGGCCGGACCTGGGGCTTCCGATAGCCTCGAAGCCGTGACGGAACAGCACTCGCACCAGTTCGAGCGGGGCACGGACGGGCCGAAGGTCATCGTGGTCGGCGTCGACGGCTCCGACTCCTCGCTCCGTGCCGCGGCGTACGCGGCCGGTCTGGCCAGGCGGCAGCACGCGCTGCTCGCCGCCGTGTACGTCCAGCCGGTCATGGCGGCGGGCGCGGCGATGGGGGCACCGGTCGCCGACACGACCGACGAGATCGCGGAGGACCTGGTCAAGCAGATCCGGGAGGCCTCCCAGCGGCTCAAGGGGCTGTACGAGGTGCGCTGGGAGTTCCACACCTTCCGCGGCGACCCCTACACCGGCCTGGTGAAGGCGGCGGACGACCTGAAGGCGGACGCGGTGGTGGTGGGCACCTCCGAACAGGCCGGCCACCGGATCATCGGCTCGGTGGCGGTGCGGCTGGTGAAGGCCGGGCGCTGGCCGGTGACGGTCGTGCCGTGACCGGGCGCTGGCCGGTGACGGTCGTGCCGTGACCGCACGCCTCGGAGCGCGGGCGGGAAATCCGGCACGGTCCGGCTGAACTCCTCCGGTCGCCCCGTGTCCCCGCCGCACGGCCCCGCCGCCACCCGGCCCCGCAGACCCGCCCCGCGGACCCGCTAACGCGCCATCACGAGCCCGTCCTTCCCGGCGCCCCGGCTGAGCACCACGTCCCGGATCCGGTCCCGCACGCCCTGCAGCCCGGCGCCCTGGGCGATCGCCCGGTTCAGGTCGACCACCCGCCCGGCGTCCACGTCGAACCACTGCGGGACGAACTCCGCCTTGGTCACCTCCCAGCGCCCGCCCGGCCGGGCCGGCGGAGCGAAGGTGAAGCGGGCGACGGACGACTGGTTCCCGCGCGGGTCATGGACGCCCTCGTGGTTGATCATGTCACCGGCGATCTGGTCGCCCATGCCGTAGACCACCCAGGTGCCGTTGACCTTCTCGTACGCCTGCGGAACGTGGGCGTGGGTGCCGAGGACGAGGTCGATGTCGGGGCGGCCGCCGGTGCGGGCGGCGGTGAGCTGCCGGGCCACGGTGAGCTGCTGCTGGTCGGGGTCGTCCTGCCACTCCGTGCCCCAGTGCACCGACACCACGACCACGTCGGCGCCCTCCCGGCGGGCGGCCCGGGCGTCCGCGACGATGCGGTCGGCGTCGATCAGGTTGACCGCCCACGGCTCGCCCTGCGGCAGCGGGATGCCATTGGTGTCGTAGGTGTACGAGAGGTGGGCCACCTTGGCCGCCCCCGCGCGCAGGACCGTGACGGCGTGTGCCTCCTCCTCGGTGCGGGCCGAGCCGGCGTGCCGGACGCCCGCCTGGTCGAGGGCGTCGAGGGTGCGGCGGATGCCGCCGGCGCCGTCGTCGAGGGTGTGGTTGGAGGCGGTGGAGCAGCCGTCGTAGCCGGTGGCGGCGAGGGCTCGGGCGACTTCGGGCGGGGACTTGAAGGTGGGGTACCCGGTGTAGTCGCCGTTCGCGCCGTACACGGTCTCCATGTGACACAGCGCCAGGTCCGCGCGGGAGACGACGGGCTTGATGCCGGCCAGCATCGGCCGGAAGTCGTAGGCGCTGCCGCCGCCGTCGAAGCGGGCGCGCTCGATGATCGAGCTGTGCGGGAGGACGTCGCCGGAGGCGACGAGCGTGAACCCCTTGGTGACGGCGGACGGGGCCGGGCGTCCGGCCTTCACGGCCGGCGTGTGGTGCTGGGACTGACAGGCGGCGCCCGCGGCGAGCAAGGCCGTGAGGGCCAGGGCAACCTGTCGTCTGCGTGCAATCATCAGCTCACCCCACTGTGGTCATATTTACCCACGAATAGGTACGAAGCTGGCGGCCTTCCCAAACGGTCCGCGCCCCCCGATTAGCCCGTCCGGCGCGCGGACGGGGGTGCTCCGGGGACGCTCCGGAGGTGACCGGAACCGAACGGCCGGAGCGGAGGGGACCGTTCATCGAACCGTTCGTCGACGCGATCGACCGTCCGTCGCAGATCCCGGTACGGACCCTGTCCCGCGACCGCGCCCTGCGGTGCCATACGCGCATGACGGCCGTAACCACAATGACGAACGGGACGACCGCCGAGCACGAGATCGCCGCACTTCAGCGCGAGCACGGCCGGCCCCTCTTCGCCCTGCTGACGAGGCTCTGCGACGGCGACCGGCAGCGCGCCGAGGACCTGGTGCAGGAGACCCTCGTCCGCGCCTGGCAGCATCCCGAGGCGCTGCGCGCCGACGCCTTCGAGTCCGTACGGCCCTGGCTGCTCACCGTGGCACGCCGGCTGGCCATCGACGCACGGCGGGCCCGGCAGGCACGACCGCCGGAGGTCGGCGACGCCATCCTGGAGAACGCCCGGGTGTGCGCGGATCACGCCGAACGGGCGGCCGCGGCCCTCGATGTGCGGGAGGCTGTGAAGACACTCACTCCCGAACACCGTGAAGTCCTGGTGCTCGTGTACTTCCAGGGGGCGAGTGTGGCGGAAGCCGCCGAAACCCTGGGGATCCCGCCCGGTACCGTGAAGTCCCGCGCGTACTACGCGCTGCGCGCCCTGCGCCGGGTGCTTCCGGGTTACGCGGCCGACCTGCGCTGAAACCGGAGCCTGGGTCAAACCTCGGTAAAGCGCCTTGCTGAGGACCCCTGTTGAGTAATCGGCTGTCTTCATCCGTGTTCCGGACTGGGGGGCCACGGGTTCCCGAGGGGGGCCCGCGGCCGGGCGACGCGCACGCACCGGAGGAAGGCAGGAAGGGATGCTGCACAGAGGTCAAGAGGGCACGGACGGCGACGGCGGACTGGTCGTCCCCATGGCCTGGCTGTACGCCGAGTACATCGCCGACGAGTTGTTGCGGACCGGCGATCTGATGCCGCCCACGTCCTTCGAGTTCCGCGCCGGACGCGACGCGCTCGCGCTGACCATCTTCCTCTCGGACACCGACCGCGAGCTCTGCGGCATCCGGGTGGTCTCCCAGCTGGAGACCTGGATGTCGCTGACCGCGTACGACCAGCCGTGGCAGGACTGGGTGCGCGACGGAATGGCCCGGCTCGCCGCCGAGGCCGCCGAGCCCGGCGGCCCGGGACCCGACCTGGAGCTCGCGGAGGCGGCCTGGCGCTGGCTGGAGGAGACCGAACTGCTCGCGCCCGACCTGAACGCGGTCCCGGGCGGCGCCGCGGGGGCGGGTGAGGACGAGGGCCCGAAGGTGTGGACGAAGGCATGGCAGCTCGGGCTGCCCCTCGGCCACCTCGCCATCCACCTCTTCTAGATTTTTCCGCCCGGGACCAATCCGCGGGCCGGACCGCTCCGAACAACGGGGTTCCGCGATTCACGTGTGCCTTGAGTGATTCGGCGGTCCGGTCCGTACCGGTGGGAGCAACGAGCAACCCCACCCGCACCCGACGGCACGAGGATTCGGCATGAGGTCCCTGGAGAGGCATCGCGACGTCGCCGCGTACGCGCTCGGCGTGCTGGACGAGGCGGACGCCTTCCGCTTCGAGGACCACCTCATGGAGTGCGCGCGCTGCGCGACTCACGTGACCGAGTTCGGGCCCCCCGCACGGCAGTTGATGTTGTACCGGCGGGCCACCCCGCGTCTCGTGCACCCCATGGCCCAGCCCGGTCCCCAGTTGCTGAACCGGCTGCTCGGCGCGGTGGCCGCCCGTCACCGGGCCACCCGCCGGCGCTTGCTGTACGCCGTGGCCGCCTCGGTGGTCGCCGCCGTGGCCGGTCCCGGCATCGTGATGGCCGCGGGCGGCGGCAACGACGAGGACCGGGCGCGGATCGCGGCGACCGACCAGCGGTCGGGGGTCTGGGCACAGGTGACGGTCGCGGACGAGGAGTACGGCACCGAGCTGGAACTCCAGGTGAAGGACGGCGCGGGCCCGCACTCCTGCCGCCTCGTCGTCGTCGCCCGCGACGGCTCCGAGCAGACGGTGACGAACTGGACGGTGCCCGGCCACGACGCCCGCCCGAACACCGTGCGGGGCAGTTCGCCCCTGCGCAGCGACGACATCGCCCGCTACGAGGTGCGCACGGCCCAGGGCGAGCACCTGGTGACGCTCGAACCGCGGTAGCGCTCCGCGCCGAGCGGCTGCCGCACCGTCGTGGCCGCTACTTCAGCAGCCTGGACATCCTCCGGTCCGCCAGTGGCCTGCCGCCCGTCTGGCAGGTGGGGCAGTACTGGAGGGAGGAGTCGCTGAAGGAGACCTCGCGGACGGTGTCGCCGCAGACCGGGCACGGCTCGCCGGTGCGGCCGTGGACGCGCAGGCCGCCCTTCTTCTCCGCCTTCAGGCGGCCGGCCGCCACGCCGCGGGACCGTTCGACCGCCTCGGTGAGGGTGGTCCGCAGCGCCCGGTACAGCCGCGCGGTCTCCTCGGGGGTGAGCGAGGCGGCCACCTTGTACGGCGACATCTTCGCGGCGTGCAGGATCTCGTCGCTGTAGGCGTTGCCGACGCCGGCGACGAGGCTCTGGTCGCGCAGGGCACCCTTGAGCCGGCGCCGTTCGGACGTCAGCAGGGCGGCGAACGCCTTCTCGTCGAAGTCGGCCGCCAGCGGGTCCGGGCCCAGCCGCGCGATGCCCGGGACCTCCCGCGGGTCGCGGACGACGTGGACCGCCAGGCGCTTCTGGGTGCCCGCCTCGGTGAGGTCGAAGCCCTCACCGGTCTCCAGCGCCACCCGCATCGCGAGCGGGCCCTTGCCGGGGCGCGGCGGCCCGTCGGGGAGCCGGTCCCTCCACCGCAGCCAGCCCGCGCGGGCCAGGTGGGTGACGAAGTGCGGTCCGCCGTCGGTCTCCAGGTCGAGGAACTTGCCGTACCGGTGCACGGCCGCCACCTCGCGGCCCTCGACGGCGTCGAGCGGCGGGTCGTACGTCTTCAGGACACTGACGGCGACCGGCAGCACCCGGACGATCCGGCGACCGGACAGGTGTTCGGTCAGGAAGTCCTTGAGCGCTTCGACCTCGGGGAGTTCCGGCATACGTCCAGAGTGCCACCCAGGACCGACGACGCCAGGCGAGCCCGCTCGGGGCGCCGCCGGGCCCGGCCCGCGGCACCGGGCGGGTCCGGCCGCACGGCCGAGCAGGCCCGGCCACACCGCCAGGCAGGCCCGGCCACACCGCCGCGCCGCCGAGCCGCCGCGCCGGCCCGGCCAAGCGGCCAGGTGGGTTCAGTCGTTGTCCCGGACCGCGAACTCGCACCACACGCACTTGCCGCCGCCCCGCGACTCCACCCCCCACGCGTCGGCGAGCAGGTCGACCAGGAGCAGGCCACGCCCGGAGACGCCGGACTCGCCCGCGTCCCGGCGGCGCGGCAGTGCGCTGGAGGAGTCCTCGACCTCGACGCGCAGCCGGCGCCCGCTGCCGATGAACACCCGCAGGGTGACGACCGCGGAGCCCTCGGTGTGCATGAGGACGTTCGTGATCAGCTCGTCGCCGACCAGTTCGATCTCATCGGCGCGGTTCCGGCCGCCCCACGCGCGGACCGCCGCCCGGATCATGCGCCGCGCCTCGGTGAGCGCCCCGGGGTCGCCGGGCGCCACCTGCCGCTGGAGCCGGCCGCCCGACTGCGCGGTCTCCAGGCCGCGGCGACGCAGCAGGAGCAGGGCCACGTCGTCGTCGCCACCGCGCTCCTCGGCCACGTCGATCAGGCGGTCCGCGAGGTTCCGTACGTCGTCCGGGCCGCTGCCGACGAGGGAGACGAGCGTCCGCATGCCGTCGTCGAGATCCGTGCCCGGCTGTTCGACCAGGCCGTCGGTGCACAGCACGAGGGTGGTTCCGGGGTCCAGTTCGAGCGTGCCGACGGGGTACGCGAGGCTGTGGAACTCGGCGGACAGTCCGAGCGGCAGGCCCCCGTCGACGAAGACCCGGCGGCAGCCGCCGTCGGCGTCGCGGATCAGCGGGTCGATGTGGCCGGCCCGCACCACCTGCACGACCCCGGTCGACAGGTCGGCCTCCGCGTACAGGCAGGTCGCGAAGCGGTCGGTGTCCAGTTCGTGGAGGAAGACGGAGGCGCGGGCCATGACGGTGGCCGGGGTGTGGCCCTCGGCGGCGTACGCGCGCAGCACGATCCGCAGCTGGCCCATGACGGCGGCAGCGTGCGTGTCGTGGCCCTGGACGTCGCCGATGACGGCGCCGACCCGGCCCGCCCCGGAGGGGGTGCCACCGGGCAGCGGGATCAGGTCGTACCAGTCGCCGCCGATGTCCCGGCCCAGCGCGGCCGACCGGTAGCGCACGGCGACGTCGGCGCCGCGCACGCTGGGGATGGTGCGCGGCAGCATCGCCTGCTGCAGTCCGGTCGCGAGGTCCTTCTCGCGCTCGTAGAACATGGCCCGCTGAAGGCTCTGCGCGATGCTGCTGCCGAGGGCGAGCAGGACGCCGCGGTCCTTGGGCGAGAAGCCGCTCCGGCCGCTGTAGAGCACGCCCATGACGCCGATCGGGCGGGCCCGGACGATCAGCGGGAGGTACGCGGCGGCGGTGATGCCCAGGCCGGTGACGTGGTGCCACAGGACCGGGTACCGCTCGGCGAACTCCTCCGGCGACTCGATGAACCGGGGGGTGAGGGTGCGCACGACCTCACTCGTCGGGCAGTTTTCGTCGACACGGGTGACGCGGGTCTCGGGGACGGCGCTCTCCGCGGGGCCCTCGGCGATCAGCCGGATGCGGTCCGCCTCCACCAGTCCCATCACCAGGCCGGTGGCGCCGAGGTGGGTGAGGCCATGGGTGTCCTTGACGACGTCGACGACGTCCTGGACGGTGCGGGCGTGGGCGAGGGCGGCCGTGGTCAGCTGGACGACGTTGGTCTGCTCGCGCCGGTCCGCGTCCCGGGCGGCCTGCTCGCGGCGCGCCTCGCTGTCGGCGAGTTCCTCGGTGGCGTCGCGGACGATGCCGACGATCCGGCGCGGGCGGCCCGTCCCGTCGCGCCGTATGTAGCCCTGGGTGTGCGCCCAGCGCAGGCTGCCGTCGCGGCGGCGGATGCGGAAGTAGGCGCCGTAGTTCTCGCTGCCGTCCTTCATGGACCGGGCGACCAGGGCGTCGAGCCGGTAGGCCTCGACCGGCGGGACCCGGACGGAGAGGCTCTCGGGGTGGCCGTCGTACTCGTCCGGGCGCAGGTCGAAGACCTCGTGCGCCTGGGCGTCCATGTGGAACAGACCGGTGTCCAGGTCCCAGTCGAAGCCGCCCATGCGGTTGAGCGCCAGGACCGGATCCGGATGAGCGGGCCAGTCGTCCGGGAGGGAAAGGGCGCTCGCTCCCCGATCAGCCATGAGGCCACTTTGCCAGTTTTTGCCCGTTTCTTCGACCGGGGTGGTGGACTTCGCCGTCATTGTCCTTCCGCTGCTCCCGCCCCGCCCGCCGGGTTGCGCGGGCGCGAGCCGGTCACACGGACGGTGACGGCGGGTCCGGGCGGGACAATGGAGTGAGGAGCGCACGGCCGTGGACTGGTTCACCGCACCCGACTACTGGCTGAGCCGGCTGGTCTTCCAGCGGGCTCTGGCCGGCGTGTACCTGGTGGCGTTCCTGACGGCGGCGCTGCAGTTCCGGGCGCTGCTCGGCGAGCGCGGCATGCTGCCGGTGCCCCGTTTCGTCGAGCGGGTGCCCTTCAAACGGGCCCCGAGCCTCTTCCACCTGCACTACTCCGACCGGTTCTACGCCTCCTGCGCCTGGGCGGGGTGCGCGGTCTCCGCGGCGCTGGCAGCCGGGGTGGACTCGCTGCTTCCCCTGTGGGCGGGGATGCTGCTGTGGCTGGTGCCCTGGGCGCTGTACCTGTCGATCGTGAACGTCGGCCAGACCTGGTACGCGTTCGGCTGGGAGTCACTGCTGCTGGAGGTCGGTTTCGTCGCCGTCCTGCTCGGCAACGACGAGGTGGCCCCGCCGGTCGTGGTGCTGTTCCTGCTGCGGTGGATCCTGTTCCGCGTCGAGTTCGGCGCGGGTCTGATCAAGATGCGCGGCGACGAGTGCTGGCGGAGGCTGACCTGCCTGGACCACCACCACGAGACCCAGCCGATGCCCGGCCCGCTGAGCTGGTTCTTCCACCACCTGCCGAGGCCCCTGCACCGGGTCGAGGTGGCCGCGAACCACGTCACGCAGCTCGTCGTGCCCTTCCTCCTGTTCACCCCGCAGCCGGTCGCCACGGTCGCGGCCGCGCTGATGATCGCCACCCAGTCGTGGCTGGTGCTGTCCGGCAACTTCTCCTGGCTGAACTGGATCACCATCGTGGTCGCCCTGTCCGCGGTGCGGTTCCCGGCGCACGCGCCGTCCGTGCCCGGCGCCCCGCTGTGGTACGAGGTCGTGGTCCTCTCGGTCGCGGCGCTGCTGCTCGGCCTGAGCTACCGCCCGGCCCGCAACATGCTCTCCCGCCGCCAGGTCATGAACCGGTCCTTCGACCCGCTCCACCTGGTCAACACCTACGGGGCGTTCGGCAGCGTGAGCCGGGTCCGCCACGAGGTGGTGATCGAGGGCACCGCCGACGACGTGCCGCGCGAGGACTCGGACTGGCGGGAGTACGACTTCCGGGGCAAGCCGGGCGACCCCGGGCGCTGGCCGCGCCAGTTCGCTCCCTACCACCTGCGTCTGGACTGGCTGATGTGGTTCGCCGCTCTCTCCCCGGCGTACGCCGGCCCGTGGTTCGGCGCCCTGGTGGAACGGCTGCTGGAGAACGACCGCGACACCCTGCGGCTGCTGCGCCGCTCCCCGTTCCCCGCGGACCGGCCGCCCCGGTTCGTCCGCGCCCGCCTCTTCCGCTACGAGTACACGGACTGGCGCGAGTTGCGGGAGACGGGCGCGTGCTGGCGGCGGACGTACGTGCGGGAGTACCTGCCGCCGACGCGGCTGGCGGGGGCGGCGCGGAGATCCTGAATACCGGCGGGACGGTGACCGGGGGCGACCTGTGCGCATGTGTCGGCTGTGAGCGTGAACCACCGGACATGAGCGGGCAGTTCGTGTGAGGCTTTGCCCATGAACTCCGAAGACCCGCTGGCCGACCGGCTGCAGCTCGACCGGCCGCACTCGGCCCGTGTGTGGAACTACCTGCTGGGCGGCAAGGACAACTACGCCGCCGACCGGCAGGCCGGTGAAATGATCCTCCAGATGTTCCCGGACATCGCCCTGCTCGCCCGGCTCCAACGGCGCTTCCTGGCAAGGGCCGTACGCCATCTCGCCGGCGAGGCCGGGATACGCCAGTTCCTGGACGTGGGCACGGGCCTGCCCACGGTCGACAACACCCACGAGGTCGCGCAGCGCATCGCCCCCGAGAGCCGGATCGTCTACGTCGACAACGACCCCCTGGTCCTGGTGCACGCGCAGGCGCTGCTCACCAGCACGCCGGAGGGCGCCTGTGCCTACCTCGAGGCCGACGTGCGCGACCCCGAGGGCATCCTCGAGGCGGCGTCCCGGACCCTGGACTTCAGCCGACCCGTCGCGCTGACGATGCTCGGCATCCTCGGACAGATCCCGGACTCCGACGACCCCGGTTCGGTCGTCTCCCGCTTCCTGGACGCCCTCCCGCCGGGCAGCTACCTCGCCCTCGGCGACGGCACCGACACCAGCGAGGCGCTCAACCGGGCGATCGCCGTCTACAACGCCAACTCCGCCAGTTCGTACCACCTGCGCAGCCCGGAGCACATCGCGGGCTTCTTCGACGGTCTCGAACTCGTCGAGCCCGGCGTGGTCCCGACCTCGCAGTGGCACCCCGACCCGGTCGACGTGGGCCGCGCGCCCTCGGACGTCGACGCGATCTGCGGGATCGGCCGCAAGATCTGAGGTCCGCGCGAGGAGGGGCGCCCGCGAGACGGCGCCGCCCCTCCGCCGCCCGGCCGCCGTCCGGCGACGGCCTGTGTCCGGGGCCGTACGGCGCCGGTCCACGGGCCGGAGGCGGCGGCGCCGAGGCGCCGCCGGATCACAGGCGGAACAGCGCCCACACCACCTTGCCGCCGCCGGTCCGCGGGCTCCACCCCCAGGTGTCGCTCAGCGCCGAGATGACCTGCAGGCCACGCCCCGACTCGGCGAACTCGTCCGGCTCGGTCGGCACGGGGACCCGGTCGCTGTCGTCGGTGACACCGCACACGGCGCAGGACAGGCGGTCCCACACGGCGATCCACAGCAGCGGTTGCGGTGCGGTGTCCCGGCCGGGCGGCCGGCCGTAGCGGAGGGCGTTGCTGACCAGTTCCGACACCGTGACCGTGACGTCGTCGAGGCGTTCCGCCGACGCGTCGCGTCCGAGCGCGGACCGCGTGAAGTCCCGCGCCACGTGGGCGGACCGGGGCACGGGCGGCACCAGGAGTACCGAACACCGCGTGGGGACGACGGCGTTGCCGGGCGCGACGGATGAGGGAAGCGGCTTCCCCGGCGCCGGGCGTCCCATGTCGTCGACGGCGTGGCACAGCCATTGCCAGGTCGCCTCGATCCGCAGCGAGTCTGCCGGTCGTACGACTTGCTCAGCGGACATCGCAACCCCTGAAACCGTGCCAAGACAACTACGGAACGCGTCTACTCCCGTGCGAAGTATCGTGCTCCGTCCGGCAGTTCGAATGCAAGTGCATCGGCAATTACCGCTGCAATTGCAGATGATCTTGCGAGCGTCAACGCCGTGGCGCTATCGTCCCGCACGACCGCCCTTGGATGCAATTGACGATGCAATTGCATCAGATCTTGGGTCCACCGCCTGCGACTTCACCTCGAAGAGGCTTTGGATGCACCACGTGAGCAACGGCATGCCGGCGACCCTGCTGAGCGGAGTGGTCTGGCGCAAGAGCCATCACAGCAACCCGGAGGGCAACTGCGTCGAGCTCGCCGCGCTCCCGGACGGCAGCGTCGCCATGCGCAACTCCCGCCACCCCGAGGGTCCCGCACTCGTCTACACCGGCGCCGAGATCTCCGCCTTCGTCCGCGGCGTGAAGGACGGCGACTTCGACGGGCTGCTCCCCGGCCGCTGAGGACGACCGCCTCCGCGGACGGCCGGGAGGAGCCCGGCCAGAACTCCCCTCCCACTTCCGCCCCTTCACTCCCCGCAGCCGTACGGCCTCAAGGTGCTACCCTTCTTGGTCGAGTCCCGGACCATGCATATGCCAGCCGGTACGGCGGCCGAGGGGATGGACATGACTGCAGCTCAGCCGGAACCCGTTCCCTCCGGCCAGGAGGTCCTGAGCCTTCGGCGGGGCGGCCCGACCGTGCAGCGCGTCGTGCTGGGCACCCGCCTGCGCCGCCTGCGCGAATCCCTCGGCATCAGCCGGGACGCGGCCGCTTCGGCGATACGCGCCTCGGACGCCAAGCTGTGCCGTATGGAGCTGGGGCGGGTCGGCTTCAAGTCGCGTGACGTGGCAGACCTGTTGACCCTGTACGGCGTCCACGACCCGGACGAGCGGCAGGAGTTCCTCGACTCGGTACGCCGCGCCAACGAACCCGGCTGGTGGCGCGCGTACGGCGATGCCTATCCGACCTGGTTCGAGCAGCACCTGGGCCTGGAGGAGGCCGCTTCCCTCATCCGGACCTACGAAGTCCAGTTCGTCCCGGGCCTGTTGCAGACCCCCGAGTACGCCGAGGCCGTCGTCCGGCTCGGCCACCGCGTCGCCGACCCGGACGCCGTCGCGCGCCGTGTCGCGCTGCGCATGAGCCGGCAGGAACTGCTCACCCGTCCCGACGCGCCACGGCTGTGGGTCGTGGTGGACGAGGCGGCACTGCGCCGGCCCCTCGGCGGGACCGAGGTGATGCGCGCCCAGCTGAAGCGCCTGATCGAGGCCGCCGCGCTGCCGAACGTCACCCTGCAGGTGCTGCCCTTCCACGTCGGCGGCCACGCGGCGGCCGGCGGACCGGTCACCGTGCTGCGCTTCCCGGTGCCGGACCTGCCCGACATCGTCTACCTCGAGCAGCTCTCCAGCGCCCTGTACCTGGACAAGCCGGAGGAGGTCGACCACTACCTCGCGGTCATGGACCGGCTGAGCATGGTGGCGTCCCCGGCCGCCGAGTCGGTGGCCTTCCTGGAACGCGTCCTGAAGGAGATGTGAGCCCGCGACCTGGGGCATGACTCTCGACGCGGAGGCCGCGGCGGTGCAGAGTGCTGTGCGTACTCACGAGTAACGCAAGCACCGCACCCCGAGGAGTTCCCGTGACCAGCTGGGCCGGGCGGACCGCCGCCGAGATCGCCGCCGCCGTACGCGAGAAGCGGGCCACCCCGAGGGCAGTGGTGGCCGAGCACCTGGCCCGGATCGAGCGGCTCGACGGCCGCGTCGGGGCGTTCCGCGTGGTGCGGGCCGAGGCCGCGCTCGCCGAGGCGGACGAGGTCGCCGCGCGCGCTGACCTCGCCGGACTGCCCCTGGCGGGCGTGCCGGTGGCGGTCAAGGACAATCTCGCCGTGCGCGGCGAGTCCAACCGCGTCGGCTCCGCCGCGACCCCGGACACGCCCGCCGCCGAGGACCACGTCACGGTGGCCCGGCTGCGGGCGGCCGGCGCGATCGTCGTGGGGCTGACGAACGTGCCCGAACTGTGCGTCTTCGGCACCACGGAGGGCGTCCACGGGACCGCCCGCAACCCCTGGGACCTGTCCCGCACGGCCGGCGGCTCCTCAGGCGGCAGCGCCGCCGCGGTCGCCGCCGGGATGGTGCCCATCGCCCTCGGCAACGACGGCATGGGCTCCCTGCGCATTCCGGCCGCCAACTGCGGCCTGGTCACCATCAAGCCCGGACACGGCGTCGTGCCCGCGGGCGTCAGCGACGGCGACTGGTTCGGCATGTCCGAGAACGGCCCGCTGGCGACCACGGTCGAGGACGTCCGCCTGATGCTCGCGGTCCTGGCCGGCACGGAGGAGACGCCGTCCGCCACGCCGGGCAGCCGCAGGATCGCCGTCTCGCTGCGCTCCCCGCTGACCGGCATCATGATCACCAAGCCGTACGCGGACGCGGCCCGGGAGGCGGCCGGCGTGCTGATGAAGGCCGGGCACCAGGTGCGGCGCGCCGACCCGCCCTATCCGCTGTCGCTGAGCACGACGTCGCTCGCCCACTGGACGGCCGGCACGGCGGTGGACGCCCAGGGACTCGACCCGCGCCTGCTGGCCAGGCGCACCCGGGTGCACGCGGCCGTCGGCCGCCGCTTCCTGAAGGGCGTCCGCACCGGCGACGGCCGGGACCGGCTGCGCCGCCGTCTGGAGCCGTTCTTCGCCGAGCACGACGTGCTGCTCACGCCCGCGCTCGCCCGGCGCTCCCCCAGGTCGGTCGCCTGGCACGAACGGGGCTGGCTGCCCAACCTGCTGGCCAACACCAACTACTCGCCGCTGACCCCTCCGTGGAACCTCACCGGCTGGCCGGCGATGGCGGTCCCCTTCGGCACGCTCCCCTCGGGCGCGCCCTGCGCCGTGCAGTTGGTGGGCCTGCCGGGCACGGAGGCGGACCTGCTGGCGCTGGCGGAGCAGTTGGAGAAGCTGCACCCGTGGCAGCGCACGGCGCCCCTGGCGCGGGACGCGGACGAGCCCGCCGCGGCCGGCTGAGGCGGCCGGCCCGACAGGCCCGGGCAGACAGCCGGCCCGACGGGCCCGGGGCAGGCGGTCGGTCCCGGGCCCGGGCAGGCGGTCGGAAAGGGGTGGCAGGCCGCGAGTACGCCGTGCTTGCATGGCGGCATGATGTCCACCGACCGCCTGTTCGCCTTCGCGGCGCTGTCGCTGCTGTTGATCGTGGTCCCCGGGCCGAGCGTGCTGTTCGTGATCGGCCGGGCGCTGGCGCAGGGGCGCCGCGCCGCGCTGACCACGGTCGTGGGCAACACGCTCGGCGCCTATCTGCTCGTGGTGGCCGTGGCCGTCGGCATCGGGTCCGTCGTGGAGCGCTCGGTGCTGGTCTTCACGGTGCTGAAGCTGGCCGGCGCCGGCTACCTGGTGTATCTCGGCATCAAGGCGTGGCGGCACCGCGGTTCCCTGCGGGCCGCGTTCGCCGGTGACGGGGACGAGGCGGTGGCCCACGGCGGCCTGCGCACGTTCTGGGAGGGGTTCGCGGTCGGCGTGACCAACCCGAAGACCATCGTGTTCTTCGCGGCCGTGCTCCCGCAGTTCGTCGACCGTGAGCGGGGTCACGTCGCCCTGCAGATGCTGCTGCTCGGGCTGGTGTTCAACGCCATCGCGCTCGCCTCGGACAGCGTCTGGGGCCTGGCCGCGGCCACCGCCCGCGACTGGTTCGCCCGCTCCCCTCACCGTCTGTCCCTGGTCGGCGGGGTGGGCGGCCTCACCATGATCGGCCTTGGCGTGACCGTGGCCGTGACGGGCCGCAAGGACTGAATCAGCCGGACGTCCGCGGTGGCTTCTCCGACCGCAGGGGCGTGGTCCGGCACGCCCGTGCGGTCGGCGATCGCGAGGGTCCCGCCGGAGTCAGTCGACGCTGGGCAGGATGTGGGGCTCGGCGAGGTCGTCCTCGTAGCCCGCCAGGCGGATCGGGGCGGACCGGGCCCACACGTCGAGGCTGCCGAGCTCTCCGGGCCGGCGGCCCGCACGCTCCGAGCGTTCCTTGGGACGTTGATCGCGATTCGTCTTCTCCGGTGTCACCGCGCACTCCTTATGTGTCGGGTCACCCTCGGGGCGGGCCGGCCGGTCTGCGGTCGGCGCTGGACGCCACTCGGGTTCGTTGGGAAAGCCGTTCGGACGCGGTGGCGCCGGTCTTTCATGGGAGAGCAGACCGTTGTCGGCCCGCTTGCCCCGGGACGGACATGGGTGTGGATGGGACCCGGTGGTTCCGCCCGTCCGCTCTAGATTAACCAAATGAGCAGGCGCCTGCTCGATGGGGCTGAAAACTTGACGTTACTGTCTCGATTCGTCCCTGTTCATCCGGCGTTCCGCCACTCGTCGGGAGTACATCTCCGCTGTCGGGGCACCGTCCCTCCGCTCGCCCGGCAGTTCAGGTCCCGTTGGCCGGACCGCAAGCCGGCCATGCTCTGCTGACGGGCGGCAACGGCTTGTCCGGCGGGAGGACCGACGCATGGAGCCGCGGAGTGTCGAAGAGCTGATGGATCTGCTGTACGCCTGCCGCGGCGACATACGCCGGCACGCGCTGCGGACCGCCGCGCTGCTGCGCCGCGGCCGGCCCGCCGACAAGGAGCTCCAACTGGCCGGTCTCCTCACCGCCGTCGCGTCGCTGCCGTGGCCCGGCGACGCGTCGGCCCGTGCGGACCGCGCGGCCGACGCGGTGCGGTCCCTGCTCGGCGAGCGGGTGGCCCGTCTGGTGCGCGGCCGGCCCGGGCCCGAGGCCGGGTGGGACGACGACCTGCTGCGCCTGCGCCAGGCGCAGGAGGAGGCCCGTGGCGCGGTGTTCGACGCGGGCGTCCTGGAGGACTGGCGCACGGTCCTGGAACTCGTCGCCGCACGCGACCGGCGCCTCGCCGCGAACGACTGACGGCCTGGCGGCATCGTGTGCCGGACGGCGTACGACGGGGACGCCGGAAGGCGGGGACGGACGGCGCGTTCGCGGGCGCGCCGTCCGTGACCGTCCGCCGGAGGGGCCACCGCCTCGCCCTCGACGGTGGCGCCGTCCGGCTCAGGGGAACAGCGCGATGCCCAGGAGGATCACGAGAACGATGAACGCGATCAGCGCGGCCGTGGCCCACGGGCCGCGGTGCCTGATCGGGCGGGCCGGCCCGCCTCCGCGCGGCCGGTCCTCCGGCAGCACGGGGTGCTCGGGCCGGTCGCTGGCGTAGAACTCCTGGTCCGTCGGATAGCGGTTGCGCGGGTCGTCGTACGCTCGCGGATCGATCTCACGTGGACTGGCCATGACTCACTCCTGGCGGGAGGTTGCGCAGGCCGGGTTCCCGCCGGGCGCCGGAGCCACACGTCGGGTCGGCGGATCACCACTTCCCGGGCGCGTAGTCCTTCAGGAAGACGCCGTACAGGTCCTCGCCCTGCTCGCCGCGCACAATCGGATCGTAGACCCGGGCCGCGCCGTCCACCAGGTCCAGCGGCGCGTGGAAGCCCGCCTCGGCCAGGCGGATCTTGTCCGGGTGCGGGCGCTCGTCGGTGATCCAGCCGGTGTCGACGGCCGTCATCAGGATGCCGTCCTTCTCGAACATCTCCTGGGCGCTGGTGCGCGTGAGCATGTTGAGCGCGGCCTTGGCCATGTTGGTGTGCGGGTGGCCGGCGCCCTTGTAGCCGCGACTGAAGACGCCCTCCATCGCGGAGACGTTCACGATGTACGTCCGCCGGGCCGTGGCGGCCGCCATCGCCGGACGCAGACGGCTGATCAGGATGAACGGCGCCGTGGAGTTGCACAGCTGCACCTCCAGCAGCTCGACCGGCGTCACCTCCTCCACCGTCTGTATCCAGCTGTTGGTGTCGTGCAGGTCGGGGACGAGTCCGCCCGCGTCGATGGCGGTGCCGGCGGCGATCCGCTCCAGGGACGCCGAGCCCGACACCAGGGCCAGGTCGGTGACGTCCTGCGCGGTCAGCGCGCCGCTGCCCGCGACCGGCAGCGCGGCCACGGCGCCGGAGCCGAAGGTGCCGATCACCTCGGCGGCGGGCAGCTCGCCGGCCGGCAGCGGGGCGGACTCGGCGGCGACCAGCTCGCTGTAGGCCTGCGGGGAACGCCGTACCGTCTGGGCCGCGTTGTTGATCAGGATGTCCAGCGGGCCCTCGGCGGCGACCGAGTCGGCCAGCGCGACGACCTGCGCCGGGTCGCGCAGATCGATACCGACGATCTTCAGGCGGTGGATCCACTCGTCGCTGTCGGGCTGCGCCTTGAAACGGCGGACGGCGTCGTTCGGGAAGCGTGTGGTGATGGTGGTGTGCGCGCCGTCGCGCAGCAGCCGCAGCGCGATGTACATGCCGATCTTGGCGCGGCCGCCGGTGAGCAGCGCGCGTTTGCCGGTGAGGTCGGCGCGGGCGTCGCGGCGGGCCCGGTTCTCGGCGGCGCACTTCTGGCAGAGCTGGTGGTAGAAGTAGTCGACCTCTACGTAGCGCGCCTTGCAGATGTAGCAGGAGCGGGGGCGCTGGAGCACCCCCGCGATCCGGCCCTCCTCGGTGAGCGACGACGGCAGGATGCCCTCGGTCTCGTCGTCGATGCGCTGGGCCGAGCCGGTGGCCGTGGCCTCCGTGACCGCCTTGTCGTGGGCGGTCTTGGCGGCCCGGCGCTCCTGGCGGCGGCGCTGCTTGACCGTGCGGTAGATGCCGGCGGTCGCCCGGCGCACGGCGATCGCGTCGGGGTGGTCGACGTCCAGCTTGTCGAGCTCCTCCAGCACGCCGAGGCAGACGGCCAGCCGCTCGGGGTCGATGCCGGGCCCGTACCCGGCCTCGTCCGTGGTCGCCGAGCCGTCCTCTGTCACCGTCATCGCGCTGCCGTTCCCTGCTTCACCCGCGCAGCGCTCCGACCGCGCCCGCCTACGAACGGAGGATTTTACTTCAGCGCCGGGCCATTCCCGCAAACCGGTGACGATCAAGGGCAGCAGGCGTCGATGAGGCCCGCCACCTCCTCGGACACGGCCACGGCCAGGCGGTCCAGGTCCCAGACGGCCTCGGCGTCCGCGACGAGCCCGTAGTGGACGTGTCCGCGGTACGTCGAGATCGCGACCGCCAGCGACTGGCCGCGGGCGAGCGGGGCGTAAGGGTAGACCTCGGTGACCGGGTTGCCGCCGAGCTGCAGGCCGAGGCTGGGCAGCGGCACGCTGGTGACCAGGATGTCGAACCAGAGCCGGGCGGCCTGGCCCATGAGCGGTCCGCCGAGCCGGTGGCCGAGCGCGGGGACGTGGTCGGCGAGCAGCGCGACGGCGCCCGCGCCCCGGTGGGGGCCGGCGTCCTTGTTGCGGTCCATGGCCGCGCGGACCGCGCCGAGCCGGGCGAGCGGGTCGGGGTCGCCGACGGGGAGCCGTATCAGGTAACCGGAGAGCCGGTTGCCCTGTGGGTGGGCGGTGCGCGGGCGGCGCCTGGAGACGGGGATCAGGGCGCGCGGCGCGACGCCCTCGCTGCCGTCGCCGCGCTCGTCCAGCCAGCGCCGCAGGGCGCCCGCGACGACGGCGATCAGGACGTCGTTGACGGTGCCGCCGACGGACTTGCGCACCTGGTGGACGTCGTCGAGGTCGATGCGCACGCCGGCGGTGCGGCGGGTGCCGGTGGGCCGTGCGGTGAACGCGGGCGAGGACCGGGTGGCCAGCGTCGACAGGGCGACCGAGGCGCCGATGTCGAGGGCGCGGCCCGCGTCGGACAGGACGTCGCGCATCCTGCCGGGCAGTTCGCGCACGTCGGGCAGCAGGCGGCGGCCGGGCTCCTCCGGGCGGGGCCGGGGCGCCGGGAGGTCCATCGGGTCCAGCACGGCGGCGGCGAGCGTCAGCGCGCGCAGACCGTCGGCGAGCGCGTGGTGGAACTTGAACAGGACCGCGAAGGAGACGCCGTCCTGCCCCGGCAGCACGTGCGCCTCCCACGGCGGCCGGCCGCGCACCAGCGGGCGTTCCATGAGCCGGCCCGCCACGGCCTGGAAGTCGGCGGTGGGGGCGTGCAGCCGGACGTGGTCGAGCGGGTCGAAGCCGGGGTCGGGCTCACGGGCGGCGCCGCCGAAGGAGAGCGGCTGCCAGACGTCCCGGATGCGCATGCGCAGTCCGGGCACCGCGGCGGCCCGGGCGGCGAGCAGGTCGGCCGCGTGGGCGCCGGCCGTGGGCGAGTGGGCCGAGAAGACGCCGAGCGCGCCGAGGTGCATGGGGTGCTCGGCGGACTCCATGTTCCAGAACGCAAGATCGAGAGGAGCGAGCAGGTCAGAAGTCAATGGCTTGCCTCGCATCGACGAATGGGTGGACCAGCAGTCAAACCCCTCACCGCGATTACGGTCAAGTACGATCAGGCTACGCACAGTTAACACCAGATTAAGTCCCGCCCCTCCGGAAGGGGCGGGACTCAGGAGGTACCTGTGGTGACTTCGGCGGCTCAGGGGCGTGCCCGGGGTGACGAAACCCACTCCGACGGGTGCGGGCCGACCGTGGAACCGGGCGGCCGCGCGGAGCGGGGCCCCGGCGGGCCTACGGCACCCGCTGGCCCTTGCCCAGCGCGATCACGCCGCCCTTGGAGACGGTGTACAGCTCGGCGTCCCGCTCCGGGTTGACGCCGATCGTCGCGCCGGGCGGGACCTCGACGTTCTTGTCGAGGACGGCCCCGCGCACGATCGCGCCCCGCCCGATGTGCACGTTGTCGTGCAGGATCGAGCCCTGCACCACCGCGCCCGGGTCGACCACGACGCCCGGCGACAGGACCGACCGGGTGACCTGCCCGCGGATCAGGCAGCCCGCGCTGATGATCGACTCGCTGGCGATGCCGCCGGCGTTGAAGCGGGCCGGGGAGAGCTGGTTGGAGTGGGTGTAGATGGGCCACTGGCGGTTGTACAGGTTGAAGGCGGGACGCTCGGCGATGAGGTCCATGTGGGCGTCGTAGTAGGCGTCGAGGGTGCCCACGTCCCGCCAGTAGCCCTGGTCGCGGGTGGTCTCGCCGGGGACGTGGTTGGCGCTGAAGTCGTACAGGTGCGCCTCGCCCCGGTCGGTGAGCTGGGGCAGGACGGAGCCGCCCATGTCGTGGACGGAGTTCTCGTCCTCGGCGTCCCGGTGCAGGGCCTCGATGAGGGCCTTGGTGGTGAAGATGTAGTTGCCCATCGACGCGAACACGCACTCCGGGTCGTCCGGGAGGCCCGGCGGATCGGCGGGCTTCTCCAGGAACCGTTCCACCGTCTGCCCGTCCGGACCCGGGGTGATCACGCCGAACGACGACGACTCGGTGCGCGGCACGCGGATGCCCGCGACCGTCACGCCCGCGCCGCTGTCGATGTGCTGGGCGAGCATCTGCCGCGGGTCCATGCGGTAGACGTGGTCGGCGCCGAAGACGACCACGTAGTCGGGCTGCTCGTCGTGGACCAGGTTCAGGGACTGCAGGATCGCGTCGGCGCTGCCCAGGTACCAGCGCGGGCCGAGGCGCTGCTGGGCCGGGACGGGCGTGACGTAGTTGCCGAGCAGGCTCGACATCCGCCAGGTCGTGGTGATGTGGCGGTCCAGCGAGTGCGACTTGTACTGCGTGAGCACGCAGATGCGCAGGATGTCGCCGTTGACGAGGTTGGAGAGGACGAAGTCGACGAGACGGTACGTGCCGCCGAAGGTGACCGCGGGTTTGGCGCGGTCGGCGGTCAGCGGCATCAGACGCTTGCCTTCTCCGCCCGCCAGGACGATTCCGAGCACCGAAGGACCACCACGACGCATGGCCGCTCTCCTCACACCGGTTGACCCATGCCTGCCCCTGAGCAGGGCACAGTAAGCCTGTTCGAGGATCTTCCCGCCGTTGTGTTCCGGCTTCGGGTCCTGCCTATTCCGGCTTCGGGTCCCGCTTGAGGATCTTCTCGTACAGCCCGACCGTGCGCCGGGCGACGGTGTCCCAGCCGAACTCGTCCACCGCGCGCTCCCGCCCGGCCTCGCCCATCCGCCGCGCGGCCTCCGGGTCACCCAGTACCGAGTCCAGCGCCCGCGCCAGGTCCGCCTCGAAGTCGTCGCCCGGGGAGACGAGTACCCCGGTCCTGCCGTCCTCCACGACCTCGGGGATGCCGCCGACCCGGGAGGCGACGACGGGCGTGCCGCAGGCCATCGCCTCCAGGTTGACGATGCCGAGCGGCTCGTAGACCGAGGGGCAGACGAACGCGGCGGCGTGCGTGAGCAGCTGGACCACCTCGGGGCGCGGCAGCATCTGCGGGATCCAGTGCACGTGCTCGCGCACCCGGCTCAGCTCCGCGAACAGGTCGCGGAACTCCCGGTCGATCTCGGGGGTGTCCGGGGCGCCCGCGCACAGCACCACCTGCGCGGCCGGGTCGATGTCCCGTACCGCCCGCAGCAGGTGCGGCACGCCCTTCTGCCGGGTGATGCGGCCCACGAACAGGATGTAGGGGCGGCCGCGGTCGAGGCCGATCCGGTCCAGGACGTCGGTGCCGTGGTCGGGCCGGTAGAGCGTGGTGTCGATGCCGTTGTGCACGACGTGGACCCGGGCCGGGTCGAGGGCCGGGTAGCAGGCGAGAATGTCGTCGCGCATCGCGCCGGAGACCGCGATCACCGCGTCGGCCGCCTCGATCGCGGAGCGCTCGGCCCAGCCGGACAGCGCGTATCCGCCGCCGAGCTGCTCGGCCTTCCAGGGGCGCAGCGGCTCCAGGGAATGGGCGGTCATCACGTGCGGGATGCCGTGGAGCATCTTGCCGAGGTGGCCGGCCAGGTTGGCGTACCAGGTGTGGGAGTGCACCAGTTCGCGGCCCTCGACGGCGGCGGCCATCGCCAGGTCCACGGAGAAGGTGCGCAGCGCGTCGTTGGCGGTGTCGAGGGCGGCCCAGGAGCGGTGGCGTACGACGCCCACGCCGCGGCCCTCGCCCCAGCAGTGCACCTCCAGGTCCACCAGGGAGGCCAGCTCCCGGGCGAGGAACTCGACGTGGACGCCCGCGCCGCCGTACACGTCCGGGGGGTACTCCCGGGTCAGCAGTCCCACTCGCACCCGCAACCCCCTGGTCTCAGCGGCCGGTCCGGTTCATGGTCACTCATGAGGTGCCGCGTGCGGAAGAGCGCGGGGCTCGTGGGAAACAACAGTCACCGCACACGCCCGCTCCGGGTACCCGGTAGTACAGGCAGCAACTCCGCCGCCGGAACGCGGTCCCGGCCAGGGTGCCGGTTCCGGCCAGCAGGGGGTGGGCGAGCAGGCCGGCGGCGAGGGAGCGGGCGCGGGCCGCCGCGTCGGCGTGGCCGTGGGCGCGGGCCCACCGGTCGAGTTGGCGGGCGGCTCCCGCCAGGGCCGAGGCGGCGTTGCCGCGCAGCAGGCCGGACGCGATCCGGTGGCGGGCGCGCAGCGCCGCGGCCAGCGGCTCGAGGTGGGCACCGAGCACGGCCTCGGCGACGGTCGCCGGGTCCGCGGGCAGCGGGCGCACCTCCCGCAGCCACAGGTCGTCGGGGACGCCCGCGGCGGGGTCCCAGTGCAGCAGCCGCGGGTCGGGGTCGGGGATGCGCCCGTACAGGGCGGCGCAGCCCAGCGTCACCGACCACAGCCGGGCGGCGAGCCCCTGCTGGGCCACCGAGGCGGCGACCCGGGGCTCGGGGGCACGCAGCGCGCCCCTGACCTTCTCGACGCGGAAGCCCAGGGGGTCGCCCGACCGGACCGGCCGGTCGGCGTAGACGTCCGCGAGCGGCGCCGGCGTCCCGGGCGGTGTGCCGCCCGCGCGCAGGACGAAGTAGCCGCCGAGCGGCCGGAGCGCGGTGAGTCCGGGGTCGAGGTCCACGACACGCAGTAGTACCAAGGCCCGTAGGGGAGGCTGTCAGGGGGGCCGCACCTGGTGTCACCCACCTGAGGGAGGACTGGGTCCGATTCGTACTCCATCGGCAGTAGGACCCAATGCGTGCTCAGGGACGACGACGGGAACAGCCGGAGACGGCATCGTGTTGGTCATGATGGCCGACCGTTCGTCGCGCAGGGCTCACCGCCCCCGCCCCACGCAGAGGAGCAGCTCATGAGCGCCCTCGCGTTGTCCGTGCTGCTGTCCTTCGTCTCCGCCGTCGCGTACGCGGGCGGGGCGATCGTGCAGGAGCACGTCGCGGTGTCCTCTCCCGACCGGCGGTACGCGCCGCTGGGCCGGCCGGGCTGGTGGGCGGCGATCACGCTGAACGGTCTCGGCGGGCTGCTGCACGTGGTGGCCCTCGCCTACGGGCCGCTGAGCCTGGTGCAGCCGCTGGGCGCGCTGACCATCGTGTTCGCGCTGCCCATGGCCGCGCTGTTCGTCGGCCGCGGGGCCGGCTCGGCCGCCTGGCGGGGCGCGATCATGGCGACGGTGGGTCTGGCCGGGCTGCTGTCGCTGGTCGGCGCGGCGGAGGCGCAGTCGCTGAGCACCGCGCAGCGGGTGGCCGTGGCGGTGGTGTCCGGCGGCGCGGTCGTGACGCTGATGATCGCGGGGCGGGCCGCCCACCGGCACCCCGCGGTGCGCAGCATGCTGCTCGCCACCGCGTCCGGCGTCGCCTTCGGCATGTCGTCGGTGTTCACCAAGACCGTGGCGGTCGACTGGTCCGACGACGGCTCCCTGGCGGACCTGCCGACCCTGGCCGTGATCGGCGTCTTCGCCACCGCGGGCGTGCTGCTGTCGCAGGCCTCCTACCGGGGCGCGGGTCTGGCTGCCCCGCTGGCGACGCTGACGGTGGTGAACCCGGTGGTGGCCGCCGCGGTCGGCATCACGATGTTCGGCGAGACCTTCCGGTACGGCACCACGGGCACCGCGCTCGCCCTGAGCTGCGGCGTGGTGGCGGCCGGCGGCCTGATCCTGCTGACGACGGAGCGCATGACGCGCACCGCCGCCGAGAACGAGGCGGCGCTGCCCGAACCACGGCCGGCCGAGCCGCCGCTGCCCGAACCACGGCCGGCCGAGCCTGCCGCGCAGGTGTCGGCACTACCGGCTCCCGTCCGGCGGGTGCCGACGGAGCCGGTGCCCGTCGAGCCGGTGCCCGTCGAGCCGGTGCCGTTCCAGCCGGTGCCGGCGGAACCGGTCGTGGCGGAGGAGGTGTCCGTCCGGCCGCTGCCCGCGGAGGAACCGCTCACCGTGCTTCCCGAGCAGCCGGCGCCGGCGCTGCGCGAGGAGATCGCGGTCGAGGAGGAGCCGGCCGCCGTACCCTCCGCCGCCACGGGCGACGACGCCGTCGGGGCCGTGACGGCCGAGGGTGCCGACGACACCGCTGTGGGCTCCCGCTACCACGGCCCCTTCTACGGAGGCGCCTACATCCCGATGCTGCCGGTCCTGCCGGTGCGGCGCCGGGAGCGCGTCAGATCCTGACGCCGCCGGCCCTGAGATAGGCGAGCGGGTCGACGTCCGACCCGAAGCCGGGCCCCGTCCGCACCTCGAAGTGCAGATGCGGGCCCGTGACGTTGCCGGTGGACCCGGAACGTCCGATGCGCTGGCCACCGCTCACGCTCTGCCCGGCCTTCACGGAGATCGCCGACAGGTGCGCGTACTGGGTGTAGCGGCCGTCGGCGTGCCGGATGACGACCTGGTAGCCGTACGCGCCTGCCCACCCGGCGGTGACCACGTGGCCGGCCGCGACCGCCTTCACCGACGTACCGGTGACCACGGGGAAGTCGATGCCGGTGTGGTAGCCCTTCGACCAGGAGGAACCGGCCACGCGGTACCCGGTGCCGAGGTGGCCGCTCACCGGGGCGACCAGGGAGTGGCCGGCGGTGGTCCTCTCCTCGGTGGCCGGTGACGCCTTCCTCGCCTTCTTCGCCGGGGACTTGGTGGCGTCGCCGCCGGTGTGCGTGGCCGGCGCGGCCTTGGCGCGCAGGTTCAGCCGCTGGCCGGGCAGGATCAGGTCGGGGTCCGCGCCGATGGTCCGGCGGTTGCCGGCGTACAGCCGCTGCCAGCCGCCCTGGACGTGCTCGGTCTCGGCGATCGTGGAGAGGGTGTCGCCGCGGACCACGGTGTACATCTCGGCCGTGCCCGCCCGGGACTGGGGCGTGGTCTGCGGCCGCACGTCGGAGGTCTTCGTCGTGGACCGATCCGCCTGCTTCGCCTCGGTGGAGCCGCCGAGGACGTGGACGTCGGGCGTGTCACCGCCCCTGGTCAGCCCGGCCCGCACCGAGCACGCCGGCCAGGCGCTGGGGCCCTGTCCGTCCAGCACCTGCTCCGCGACGGCGATCTGCTGGTCCTTGGTGGCCAGGTCGGCGCGCGGGGCGTACTTGGCGCCGCCGTACGCCTCCCAGGTGGACTGGGTGAACTGCAGTCCGCCGTAGAACCCGTTGCCGGTATTGACGTGCCAGTCGTTCGTGGACTCGCACGCGGCGACCTTGTCCCAGGTGGCCAGGTCGGCGGCGTGCGCGGTGCCGGTGCCGATCAGCGGGAGCGCCATACCGGCGCCGCCTGCGGTGACGGTGAGTGAGGCGCGGTTGATCCTGTTCGGCTGGTACCGGCGGTGCCGGCCGCGTGCGGCCATGAAAAGCCCCCTACGACTGCGTCAGGAGGGCCAAAAGTAAGCGCCACGAACAGGCCATGACAAGACGGGATTTCGGCCGCTCTGCCGCCCGGGCGCCCGGAAATCGCCCCCGGACGCGAACCGGCTGAGGCGAGTGGGGCCCGCGTTGCGTATCGGGGGAAGCCACGAACGGCCGGTACGTGCGGTCGGCCTCCCCGCGGGCCAGGATGTCCGTGCGGCAATACTGGGCGGGCAAGACCGGCAACACCGGCTACGAATGCCGAATACAGGATCCTCGAGGAGCCAACCGAATGAGCAGTTCAGCGCAGATCGGCGTCACGGGTCTCGCGGTCATGGGCCGCAACCTCGCCCGCAACTTCGCCCGCAACGGATACACCGTCGCGGTGCACAACCGGACGGCGGCGCGCATGCACGCCCTGGTGGAGGAGTTCGGCAACGAGGGTGACTTCGTCGGGGCCGAGACCGCGAAGGAGTTCGTGGCGGCGCTGGAGCGGCCGCGGCGCCTGGTCGTCATGGTGAAGGCCGGCGAGCCGACCGATGCGGTGATCCGGGAGTTCGCGCCGCTGCTGGAGCCCGGCGACATGATCATCGACGGCGGCAACGCGCACTTCGCCGACACCCGGCGCCGGGAACGCGAACTGCGCGAGCAGGGCATCCACTTCGTGGGCATGGGCGTCTCCGGCGGTGAGGAGGGCGCGCTGAACGGGCCGAGCATCATGCCGGGCGGGCCGAAGGAGTCGTACGACTCGCTTGGCCCGATGCTGGAGAAGATCTCCGCGAAGGCGGCCGACGGGGCGCCCTGCGTCACGCACGTCGGCCCCGACGGCGCCGGCCATTTCGTGAAGATGGTGCACAACGGCATCGAGTACGCCGACATGCAGCTGATCGGCGAGGCGTACCAGTTGTTGCGGGACGTCGCCGGGTACTCCCCTGCCCAGATCGCGGAGATCTTCCGCACCTGGAACCGCGGCCGCCTGGACTCCTACCTGATCGAGATCACGGCCGAGGTGCTGTCCCACGTGGACGCGGCGACCGGCAAGCCGTTCGTGGACGTGGTGGTCGACCAGGCCGAGCAGAAGGGCACCGGACGCTGGACCGTCCAGATCGCCCTCGACCTCGGTGTGCCGGTGTCCGGGATCGCCGAGGCGGTCTTCGCCCGCTCGCTGTCCGGCCACGCGAAGCTGCGCGAGGCCTCGCGGGGGCTGGCCGGCCCGAAGGCGTCGCCGATGGGCGAGTCGGAGGCCGCCGCCTTCGCCGACCGCGTGGAGCAGGCGCTGTACGCGTCGAAGATCGTGTCGTACACGCAGGGCTTCCACGAGATCGCGGCGGGCAGCGAGGAGTACGGCTGGGACATCGACCTGGGCGCGGTCTCCGCGATCTGGCGCGGCGGCTGCATCATCCGCGCGGCCTTCCTGGACCGCATCCGCGCCGCGTACGACGCCCGCGCCGACCTGCCGAGCCTGCTGTCCGACGAGACGTTCGCGCGGGAGATCGCCGAGGCGCAGGACGACTGGCGCGAGGTCCTGATCGCCGCGACCCGCCAGGGCGTGCCGACCCCCGGTTTCGCCGCCGCCCTCGCCTACTACGACGCCCTGCGCGCCGACCGCCTGCCCGCCGCGCTCACCCAGGGCCAGCGGGACTTCTTCGGCGCGCACACCTACCGGCGCACGGACCGGGAGGGCTCGTTCCACACGCTGTGGGGCGGGGACCGGTCGGAGGTCGAGGCGTAGCCGAGGTGTGACGGCCGACGTACCGGGCACGGCGGACGGCATGGCGCCGTCCGCCGTCCGCCGTGCCCGGCCCGGTCCGCGTCGGCCCGGCTCAGCTCAACGGCGGTCCGGGCTCCGGGTTCGGGACCGGCTCGGGGCCGGGCGGGATCGGGGACGGCGACGGCTCCGGTACCGGGCGGGGGCCGGGCGGCGGACCCGGCGGCCGCGGCGGCGTGGGCATCGGCCCGGGCGGCGGCTCCGGTGCCGGCACCGGCGACGGGTACGGGTCCGGGGTCGTCGGCTCCGGGTCCGGCGCGGGTTCCGGCGGAACGGGATCGGGGTACGGCTCGGTCATCGTGTCCTCCGGCCAGTCGGTCGACTTCGGCTCTGGACTACTCCCCCGCCTACCCGACGGCCGCGCCGCCACTCACCCGCCCGCGGGACGGAAAGAGCCCGGGTGGGCCCGGGCGAGCCGACCCGGGGTCAGAAGCGTCCCGGGTGCGCCGCCAGCCACTCCTCGGCCGCCCGTCGCAGCTCCGGCGCGGCGGACGGGGCCTGATCGGGGTGGCGCTCGGCCCACTTGGTGACGTAGGGGCACAGCGGCGCCACGGCGACGCCCTCGCGCGCGGCGATGACGTACAGCTCGCGCGCCAGTGTGCCCGCGACGCCCTTCCCCTCGTGGGCCGGCTCCACGATGGTGTGCACGGGAACCAGGGCGCGCCCCGGCGATTCGAGGACGAAGTACTCGATGCGGCCGGCGACTTCGCCGTCCGCGCCGCCGACGACGGCTTCCAGGCGGCCGGCCGCCCGGTCGTCGCGGATCTCGATGTCGCTCATGGACACGCTCCGGGTGACTCGGCGGATCAGGCCCGTACGGCCTGCGGGCTGCGCTCCTGGTCCGAGCCGGGCACCGGTTCCGACGGGTCGGCGCCCAGGGCCACGATCCGGTTGTCGCGGTCCACGTGCACGACCCGCGGCTTCAGCGCCCGCGCCTCGGCGTCGGTCACCTGAGCGTAGCTGATGATGATCACCAGGTCCCCGGGGTGGACGAGATGGGCCGCGGCCCCGTTGATCCCGACGACCCCGGAACCGCGCTCCCCCTCGATGACGTACGTCTCGAGCCGGGCGCCGTTGGTGACGTCGACGATGTGCACCAGCTCGCCGGGCAGCAGGTCGGCGGCGTCGAGCAGCTCGGCGTCGATCGTCACGGATCCCACGTAGTGCAGGTCGGCCTGGGTGACGGTGGCGCGGTGGATCTTGGACTTGAACAGAGTGCGCAGCATGTTGGACTCCTGGAAGACGGCTCCCTGCCTGCTTGATGCAGGTCAAAGGCGGTCTCACTGTACAACCGGCACGCGCCCGACTCGAAGGTCGCGAGGAACATCGCTTCACTTCGGAGGGAAGGCGGCCTGCCCGCACTTACGCGCGGATCAGGCCGTTGCGGCGCCACCGGCCAGGCGCCTGTCCGGGCGGGCCCGCACCCGGCCGGCACCGCGCCGTGCCGGACCCGAAAGGCGTCAGACGCTCTCCGCGTGCTCCCGCAGGCGAGCGGAGACCAGGGCCTCGAGCGCGTCGGCCGCCAGGTCGGCGTACCGATCGAAGTCGGTGTCGTCGCCGGCGGCCGCGGCCACTCGGAAGCCGTCGGTGAGGGCGCGCCCCATGACCGTCACGTCGTGCGCCAGCTCCGCCGCCACCTCGTCCGTCACCCCCTGGTACGAGGCGCGCAGCCGGGACGCCATGAACTCGAACATCTCCTTGCGGATGGCCAGGTACCGCTGCCGGGCGAGGTTGTCCTCCAGCCGCCGCTCGAAGGCGAAGACGAGGCCGATGCTCCAGAACGCGGCGGCCGGGTCGGCGAGGTTTCCGGACGCCGCCGCGGACGTGCTGATGCTGCGCCGCAGCAGCTCGCGCAGGTCGCCCACGGAGGCCTGGGTCCGCCGCCAGACGTCGAAGCAGTAGTCGAGCAACTCGACGAAGAGCTGCTCCTTGTTCTGGAAGTGCCAGTAGACGGAACCGATCGGCAGGCCGGACACACGGGCGACGTCGGCCATGGTCGTGCCTTCGTACCCGGCCTCGACCGCGCGCGAGAGCACTGCCTCGAGTATCGCCCGCTTCGACACCTCGGACGCCTGGTGCGTCTTCCGCCTCGTGACCATCGGCCCGCCTCACCGCTCGTAGGACTGCAGTTCTACCAAATGAACGCCACCCCTTGACACCGACGGCAGGCGCTCGCCATCGTAATGGCGATTCTAGAACGTAACTTCTAGGTTTCATCCACGGAACGCGCTCCGGTACGCGGTCCACCTCATCCCCGCGGGCCGCTGCGATGGCACGGGTCCGCTCTGTCCCGAAACAGGGAGACCTCCATGAGGACCACCGACCACATCCCTCAAGAGAAGATGAGCGGTCTGCAGATCCGCGCCATCGTCATCGCGATCACCTTGGTGGTGCTCGACGGCTACGACGTCTCGCTCACGTCGTTCGCGGCCCCGTACATCGAGAAGGGATTCGGGGTCTCCAAGGCCGAGCTCGGACTCGTGATGTCCGGCGCCCTGATCGGCATGCTGGTGGGTTCGATCATCGTCGCGCCGCTCGCCGACCGCATCGGCAGACGCAAAATGGGCGTCATCGCCGCCGCGACGATCGCGGCGGGCATGTTCATCGGCCCGTTCGCTACGCCGGAAACCGGGACCTGGCCCCTCGTCGTGAGCCGCATCGTCACCGGCGTCGGGGTCGGCTGCCTGGTGGCCGTGGTCGGCGTCATCCTCGCCGAGTACACGGGCAAGCGCGTGTACTCGCTGGTGATGGCCGTGTACGCCGCCGCGATCAACATCGGCGGGCTGCTCGGCGCCATGATCGTGGGCCCGATGCTCGACGCACGCGGCTGGCAGTTCGGCTGGTGGGTCGGGTCCGCCCTGAGCGCGATCGCCGCGATCGCCACCTACGCCCTGCTGCCCGAGTCGCTCGCCTGGCTCTCCGAGGGCCGCCGCGCCGACTCCCTGCAGCGGCTCAACGCGCTCCTGGCGAAGATGCGCCGCCCCGCCCTCGAAGCGCTCCCGGAGCCCGAGTCGACGGGCGTCACGGCGAAGGGCTCGCTGCGCACGGTGTTCACCGGCCGGACCGGCTTCTACACGCTGCTGATGATCGTCGGGTACGTCGCGTACATGCTCAGCTTCTACTTCATGACGAACTGGGCACCGAGCACCGTGGCGTCGGCCAATCACAACCCGGCGCTGGCCCCGCAGCTCGTCACCGCCTTCAGCATCGGCGGCATCCTCGGCAACGTACTCTTCGGGTTCCTCGGCGGCAGGATCAACGTCCGCCTCCTCGCCCCGGTCTTCCTGACCCTGGCCACCGCGGCCCTGTCGCTGTTCGGCATCGCCGGCCCGCAGATGCCGACCGCCTGGTGGACCCTGTTCCTGGCCTCGTTCTTCGTCTGCTCGGGCACCGCCGCCTTCTACGCCATCGTCCCGACGCTCTACCCGACGCTGGCCCGCTCGACCGGTTTCGGTGTCGTCATCGGCGTCGGCCGGTTCGGCGGCATCGTGGCGCCGGTCGCCGGCGGCGCGGCCTTCGACGCGGGCATGAGCATGACGGCGGCCTTCACCGTCTTCGCCTTGCCCATGCTCGTCGCCGGCCTCTGCATCCTCGCCCTGCACCTGAGCCGGCGCCGCTCCGACGCTCCGACCGCCCAGCCCGAGCCCGAGCTCTCGCGTACGTCCGCGTAGCGGCCGTCCACCGTATTTCCCGAGAAAGGAACCGTTCCATGCCGCTGGCCGTCGCAGCGCTCTCCCACGCGCCGTCCTTCGGCAACGTCGACCCTGGCGGGGAGACGTTCGCCGAGATCAGTACCGCCATCGACGAGGTCAGGGAGTTCGTCGCCGAGTACGACCCCGACCTGGTCGTGGTGTTCGGCCCCGACCACTTCAACGGCCAGCTCTACTCGCTGATCACTCCATGGGTGATCGGTGCGGCCGCCGAGGGCATCGGTGACTACGGCACCACCGCGGGGCCGCTCCCCGTCGACGGTGACGCCGCTCGGGCCCTCCACGCGTCGGTGCTGGCCGAGGGCATCGACATCGGCCGCAGCGAGCGGATGAAGGTCGACCACGGCGTGGTCCAGCCGCTCGACTTCGTGTTCGGGAAGGGCTTCACGCAGCCGATCGTGCCGGTGTTCGTGAACGCCCTCGGCCTGCCCCTCTCCCCCATGCGGCGGGTGCGCCTGACGGGCGAGGCGTTCGGCCGGGCCGCCCAGGCGATGGACAGGAAGGTGCTGTTCCTCGCCTCCGGCGGCATCTCCCACAACCCGCCGATCCCGCGCTGGGACGGTGCCCCCGGCACCGTGCGGGAGCGCCTGGTCGCGTACGCGCCCTCGCCGGAGGAGCGGAACGAGCGCGAGCGGAAGATCGTCGAGGGCATCCGGGCGATAGCCGACGGCAAGGCTCCGAGCGACCCGCTGAACGAGGAGTGGGACTCGCTCGTGCTCGATGTGTTCCGCTCCGGCGACCTCGGCCCGGTCGACGGCTGGGAGAACGGCTGGTTCGTGGCGGAGGGCGGCTCGGCCGCGCACGAGATGCGCAGCTGGATCGCCGCCTACGCGGCGCTGTCGACCGCCGGCCCCTACCGCTTCGCCGTCGACCGCTACTGGGCGGTCGAGAAGTGGGGCGCCGGCTTCGCCGTCCAGGCGGCGGTGACCGCATGAGCCAGGTGAACGAGACGCACTTCGCGACCTTGTGGGAAGAGATCGCGGACCTGGAGCACACGCTGCGGTACGTGGACGCGGGCGGCTACCGCACCCGGGTGCTCGACATCGCCGGAGCGACTCCCGACGCACAGACGGTCGTGCTCGCCAGCGGCACCAGCGGCCACATCGAGGCGTGGACGCAGAACGTCCGCGCGTTCGCGAAAGCCGGTTTCCGGGTGGTCGGCTACGACTACCCGGGCCACGGCTACACCTCGCTGTCCGACCATCCGCTGGAGATCCGCGACTACGAGGAGCACCTGCTCGCCCTGCTCGACGCACTGGCGCTGGAGCGCGTGCACCTCGCCGGCGAGTCGCTCGGCGGCTGGCTCGCGCTGAAGTTCGCGCCGAAACACCCCGGCCGCCTGCGCACGGTGATCCTGTCCGCGCCGGGCGGGCGGGTCGTCGGGGAGCAGCGGCTGGACAGGACGCAGTCGGTGAGCGCCCAGGCGGTGAGCGAGCCGACCTTCGAGAACGTGAAGAAGCGCCTGCAGGTCGTGATCCACGATCCGCGGAAGATCACCGACGAGCTCGTACGCGTCCGCCAGGCGATCTATGCCCGCGACGGGTTCAGCATGGCGCACGTGTCCGCCCTGCGGGAGCCGGAGCGGCGCCGGCGCAACCGCGTGACGGACGACGACTTCGCGGCGGTCCCGGTCCCGGCCCTGATGGTGTGGACCGACAACGAGCCGACCGGCGACGAGGCCGAGGGCGAACGCCTGTGCGGACTGATCCCGGACGGCGAGTACCTGCTGGTGCGGGGTGCCGCGCACTGGCCGCAGTGGGAGGGGGCCGCGGAGTTCAACGCCGCGGCGGTCGCCTTCCTGGAGAAGCATGCCTGACGAAAGGACCGGAGTGAGCGTCACCCGGGAGACCATCAACCGGATCGCGCGCGAGCTGTTCGAGGCGAAGCGCGGCGTCTGGACCGTGCCGTACGTGAGCCCCCGGCTCCCCGAGCGCGATCTCGACGCGGCCTACGCGATCTCCGCCGAGTTCGCAGCCCTCCGCGAGCGCGAACTGGGCGTGCGGCGGGTGGGCCGCAAGGTCGGCCTGACCAACGCCCTCGTGCAGCAGCGCGTGGGCATCGACGAGCCCGACTACGGCGTCATCCACGACGACATGGTGCACGCCTCGGGAACGCACCTTCCACTGTCCGCGTACAACCGCCTGCTCATCGAGGCCGAGGTCGCGTTCGTGCTGAAGAGCGACATCCTGGAGGCCGCCCGCGAAAGCGTCGAGGCCGCGATCGACTACGTGACCCCCGCCTTCGAGGTCGTCGACTTCCGCTACGGCGGGTCGGTCGGGCAGATCGTCGACACCATCGCGGACAACGCCGGCTGCAGCGGCGTCGTCCTCGGCGAGGAGCGGCACCCGTACGGCGAGGTCGACCTGGCCGAGGTGGAGATGGTCATCACGGGCGGCGGCACCGAGATCACCCGAGGCACCGGCAGCAACGTGCTCGGGGACCCGGTCAACGCGGTGGTCTGGCTGGCCGAGACCGCGATCCGCACGGGCGAGCCGCTGCGCGCCGGCGAGGTGCTGCTGTCCGGGTCCATCGGCTACATCGAGCCGTGGCCCGCCGACGTGGAGTGCGTCGCCACCATCACCGGGCTGGGGCGCGTGGTCGCGACCGCGGATTCGAAAGGCTGAACATGAGTGACTACCGTCCTGTCGACGCGACCACCCGCGTCGAGATCGAGCAGCTCATCGCGGAGATGCTCTACCGCCTCGACCACAACCGGGCGGACAGCACCTGGGAGCTGTACACCGACGACGGCGTCTCGGTCGGCCCGTTGGGCGACATGGACCGCGAGGCCATGAAGGCCTGGGGCGCCAGGCGCGCCCGGCAGACGGACGTCGTCGGCCGTCACTTCATCGGCGGGATCCGCCTGGTGTGGGACGGGGAGGAGGTCGAGGGAACGGTGCAGTACCTCACCTTCCGTGACACGAACGAACCGCAGACACTGCCCGCGTCGGTCGGGGAGTTCCGCGAGCGCTACCGCAGGGTCGACGGCCGGTGGCTGTTCTCCCGCCGGGAGATCGTGCCGGTCTTCGGCGGCCGGGCGGCCGCGGCGCACGCCGCGCGCCTGGCCGCGCGAGAGGGGTCGGCACAGTGAAGCGGGCGGCTCTCGGCGAAAATCGCGTCCTGTACCACCAGACGGTGCCCTCGTTCTCGATGCCGGAGTGGGCGACGGCCGCCGGCTACGACGGCGTGATCCTCGACCTCCAGCACGGCGAACTGGGCCTCGACGCGGCCTGCGGGATCCTGCGGTCGATCCCGCGGGAGAACGCGTACGCGTACGCGCGGGTGGGCTCGCTCGATCCCGCCCCGGTCCTGCGGCTCCTCGACAGCGGGGCCCGTGGCATCGTCGCGCCCACCGTCGAGACCCGCGCCCAGACCGAGGCTCTGGTCGCCGCGACCAAGTACCCGCCGGTCGGCAACCGCAGCCTGGGACCGTCCCGGCCGGCCCTGTACCCGGGTGAGCCGTACACCGAGGCAGGCAACCGGGCGGTGTCCGCCATCGCGCAGATAGAGACGAAGGCCGGAGTCGACCGCGCCGAGGAGATCGTCTCGACTCCGGGCCTGGACTCGATCTACATCGGGCCGGCCGACCTGGCCGTCTCCTACGGCCTGCCCGGGCGCGGCGACTGGGAGGACGGCCCCGTGCGCGAGGCGATCGCGTACCTCCGGGAGGTGACGACCGCGCACGGCGTCACCCTCGGCATCTACTCCGGCCGGCCGGAGTACGCGGCCGGCCTGTTCGCCGACGGCCTGGTCGACTACACGGGCCTCGGCATCGATCTCGTCCTGCTGAACCGCGCGTTCGGCGACACCATCGCCGGGCTGGACTCGGCACGATCCGTACGGAGCGACTCATGAACAACGCCTGCGATGTCCTCGTCGTCGGGGCGGGCCCCGTCGGCCTGACCCTGGCCAACCTGCTCGGGCAGCAGGGCGTCGACGTCCTCGTCCTGGAGCGTGCGGACGAACTCATCGACTACCCCCGGGCCGTGGGCATCGACGACGAGGCACTTCGGGCGATGCAGACCGCCGGCCTCGTCGAAGAGGTGCTCCCCCACACCATCCCCGACCAGAAGATCTACATGATCAACGGTGACGGGACGGTCCTCTCCGAAGTGAACCCGACGACGCGCGAGTTCGGCTGGCCGCGCCGCAACGGCTTCGTGCAGCCGCTGGTCGACCAGGTGCTGCTCGCCGGGCTCGACCGCTTCCCCAACACCTCCGTACGCTTCGGCGCCGAGGTCGTCGACCTGACCGAGGACACCGACGGCGTGGTCGCCACCCTCGCGAACGGCGAGACGGTGCGCGCGCTGTACGCCGTCGCCGCCGAGGGCGGGGCCTCACCCACCCGCAAGCGCCTGGGCATCTCGTTCGAGGGCGAGACCCGGCCGACCGACGGCATCGTGATCGACGTCGCCAACGACCCGATCGGCACGCCCCACGCCGTTTTCGGCGGGGATCCGGCCCGCAGCTACGCCTCCATCGCGCTGCCCCACGGCATCCGGCGCTGGGAGTTCACGCTCTTCGAGGACGAGACCGAGGCCGACGTCGACGACGACGAGTTCGTCTTCGGCCTGCTGGCACCGCACGTGCCGGACCCGTCCGAGCTGGACATCATCCGCCGCCGCGTCTACCGGCACCACGCCCGTGTCGCCGGGCGGTTCCGCCACGGGCGCGTCCTGCTCGCCGGCGACGCCGCCCATGTCATGCCCGTCGTCGGCGGGCAGGGCTGGAACTCGGGGATCCGCGACGCCTTCAACCTCGGCTGGAAGCTGGCCGCCGTCGTCAAGGGTCTGTCGACCGACGGTCTGCTGGACACGTACGAGACAGAACGGCTCGGCCACGTCACGCAGATGGTGGCCGTCTCCCTCCAGATGGCGAAGGAGATGACCGACCACGATCCGCGGAAGGCCGCCGAGCGCGACCGGATCGCCGCCGGCCGCACCCCCGAGGAGCGGGAGGCCCAGCGGCGGCAGGCGTTCAAGCCCCAGCCGAAGTTCGACCGGGGCGTGCTGGTGCACACCCCGCTGCCGGCGTCCAAGTCGCTGCCCGACCGCGACGTTCCCCGGCTGGCGGGGTCGATCTTCCCCCAGCCGACGGCCACCGACGCCGACGGCGTCGAGATGCTGCTCGACGACGCGACCGGGCAGGGCTGGCGGATCCTCACCTGGAACAACGACCCGACGGCGTTCCTGTCGGCCTCGACCCGCGCCGCGCTGGACCGGTTCGGCGCCCGCCTCGTTCAGGTGGTGCCGAAGGCACAGTTGCCCTGGGCGCGCAAGCAGGCCGCTGCCGGCGTCACCGTCGTCGGCGACCTCGGCGGTGAGTCGAGCCTGCAGGCCTGGTTCGACGCGCGGCCGGTCGGCGCGGTCGTCGTCCGCCCCGACCATGTGATCGCCGCCGAATGCCTGTCCCAGCAGCTCGACGACGTCGTGGCCCGGGTCCTGGAGGCCGCCTGCGTCACCCGCGTCGCCTGACGGAGCCCACGGCTTCGCCCCCGGCGGGACGGTGCACGGCGAGTCCGGCACCGGAGTGGTCGCGACCGTCCGGTCCACCTCGCGACGGCTCCCACGCACCGTCCCGCCGCCGTCCGCCCGGCCGTGGGCGGGCTCATGCCGCATGCCTTGCCGGAACGACTCCCCTGCGGTCCCGCCGCCTCTGGTGGGCGGGTTCTAGAATGGCCGTACCGGCGACGTGGGGCGCGGACGGCAGGCGGCGACAGGGGGCGGCATGGAGCAGGACACGCGGCGGGGCGGCGTCATGAAGGGCACGCGGCAGGCGCGTTCGGACCGCAGCCGCGAGCACATCCTGCAGGCGGCGCTGGACCTGGCGGTGGAACACGGTTACCAGGGCACGACCATGGCGGCCGTCAGTGCGGCATCCGGCCTGCCGATCGGCTCGGTCTACTGGCACTTCAAGAACAAGGAGCAACTCTTCGTCGCCCTGCTCGAGCACTGCTACGAGGTGTGGATGGAGATCCACGCCGCCCCCGAGGGGCTGCGCCGCAAACTGTCCCGCGGCATCACCGGCCTGACCGGTGCCGATCCGGAGCAGTACACGAAGGAGGAGGCCCTGCTCAAGGCCGCGACGGTCTGGGCGTTGAGCAAGCGCCTCGGCGGTCTGGGTGAGGACAGCGAGGTCCGTGCGGCGTACCTGCGTATGCGGGCGGAGATGTTCAAGGTGAACGTCCGGCGGATCGCCGAGTCCCTCCCCGACGAGGTCACCGAGCGCTTCCCCGACATGCCCGCCAAGCTCACGGTGCTGAGCCTGGCGGTCACCGACGGCTTCTTCGTCCACGCGAACTCCGAGGTGCATCTGGACCTGGACTTCGGGGAGTACGCCGATCTGGCCGCGCGGGCGCTGGAGGGCCTGGTGGACGACTTCGCCCGCCGGGCGGCAGAGGAGCGTCGGTAGGAGTCTCCAGCCGCCCGGCGGGGAGGTCAGACTCCGCGGGTGAGTCCGCCGTCGACGCGCAGGTTCTGCCCGGTGGTGTAGGTGGCGTCGCAGGCCACGAAGGCCACCGTGCGCGCGACCTCCTGATGGGCGGCGGCCCTGCCCAGCGGAATCGCGGAGGTCCATGCGGCCGGAACGGCCTCCGGGTCGGCGACGGTGTACCCCGGGAGCACGTTGTTGATCCGGATGCCGTCCGCGGCGACCTCGTCCGCCCACAGCTTCGACCAGGTCGTCATCGCCGCCCGGGCCACCATCGAGGTGGGGAAGCGGGGCGAGGGCTCGGTCGGACTGGCCGAGGAGATGTTGACGATGCTGCCTCCGCCCTGTGCGCGCATCGGCGCCAGGGCGGCCCGGCAGGCCCGCACCACGTGATAGAAGTACAGGTCGAATCCGGCGGCCAGGTCCTGGTCGGTCAGCTCCTCGAGCTTCCCTCTGGGGCCGTGGCCCGCACTGTTGATCAGCACGTCCAGCCGGCCCCAGGCGGAGACCACCTGCTCGACGGCCGCCTCGATGACCCCGGCTTCGGTGTAGTCGCCGCGGATGGCGAGGCCACCGAGCTCTCCGGCCAGCTCGACCGTCCCTTCCCCGCGCGCCAGCACCGCCACCCGGTGACCGCGCGCTGCCAGTTCGCGTGCCGAGGCGGCGCCGATGCCGCTGCTGCCGGCGATCACGAGGGCTGTGGGGGGTGCTTCTGTCATGCTGCACTGCTCCTGGTCACTGGGCCGGATCCGGTCGTACTGCCCGCGCGGCCCGCTTCCTCTGGGCTGCGCCGACCGCCGGCGTCCTGCTCGGGCGCGATCGGCGGTCGCAGGGGAATCTCCTCACTGGATGACCCCCTCTAGAATTGACATTCTAGACGTCGGTGGCCGTCTGCGCCCAGGGCCCCCGCCACGGGGCAGTCACCGACGACCGTCCCGGACGCGGCGGGACTCGCAGTGATGAGCATGGGGACCGGTCGGGGGGTACCCGGGGGCATGGCAGAAGAAGGCGATCCCCAGAAGGCGATCCCCATGAACTTCCCCTACGGACACACCCTTTACGTGGCGGCGGGAGCGGAAGAGCTGTTCCCGTGGTTCGCCGTCATGTTCGGGATTCTGGCCGTGACCGTCCTGGTCATGCTGATGAAGACCAGGCACCACTGATCTCCGGCCTCGAAGGTGTCGGCGAGGCAGGCGTCGGCGCACTCGGTCCGACGCCCTCGCCTCATCGTCGTGCGCTGCGGGCTGCTGCCACGGTCGCCGCCGCCCCGAACGCGGTCACGGCCGCGGCCGTGAGGGCCTGCTTGCGCAAGGAGGGCTTCGGCCGGGACGCGACGCTCCGTTCCGGGAGCGGGGTCACCGCCCGCCTGCCCTTCTCGCGGGCGAGTTTCATCACCTCGGCGACGTGCAGTGCCTGCCTTCCGGTGCCGGCGTCCTTGATCTGTGTCTTGCAGGAGAAGCCGTCGGCCACCACCAGGCAGTCCCGGTCGGCGTCGCGCACAGCGGGCAGGAGTGCCTGTTCACCGCATTCCATGGAGATCTCGTATTTGCCGGACTCGAAACCCCAGGAGCCGGCGAGACCGCAGCAGCCGCCCTGGAGGTTCCGCACGTCGAGGCCCATCTGCTCGAGCAGTTCCCGCTCCGGGTCCATGCCGCCGGTCGCGCGGTGGTGGCAGTGGCCCCACAGCAGCGCGGCGCCGTCGAGCCCGGGCGGTTCGATGCCGAATACCCGGAAGAACTCCGCGAAGTGGTAGGCGTTCTTGGTCAGTCGTCCCGCGTCGTCGTCGTGCGGGAGCAGTTTGGGCAGCTCGTCCTTGAACACGGCCAGGCAGCTCGGTTCCATGCCGACGATCGGGGTGTCGGCGCGCACATGGGGGCGCAGGACGTCCAGGACCCGGTGGAGGTAGCGTTCGGCGGCGTCCAGGAAGCCGTAGTCGTACAGGGGACGGCCGCAGCAGATGTGCCGCTCGGGCATGATCACCTGCCAGCCCGCGGCCTCGATCGCCTCCACGCAGGCCACACCGACGTCCGTGTGGAAGTGGTTGTTGAAGGTGTCCGGGAAGAGCACGACCGGGCGGCCGCCGGGGTTCGCCGTGCCGCCGCGGCGGGCGAACCACTCCTGGAGGGTCATGGGCGCGAAGCGGGGCAGCGGGCGGCGTCGGTCGATGCCCGCCACGAGCTTGACCAGGCGCGCGAGTCCGGGCGTGTGGGTGGCGAGGTTGGCGACCCTGGGGATGCGGGAAGCGATCCTGGCCGCCTGGTCGATGAACCCGAAAGCGTAGGCGTAGCGGGGGCGTCGGCGGTTCGGCGACTTGAAGTGGTGGTAGAGGAACTCCGCCTTGTAGGTGGGCATGTCGACGTTGACGGGGCAGTCGTTGGTGCAGCCCTTGCAGGCCAGGCACAGGTCCAGGGCGTCGTACACCTCCTTGGACCGCCAGCCGTCGGTGATCACCTCCCCCCTCAGCATCTCGTAGAGCAGGCGGGCGCGGCCGCGGGTGGTGTGCTTCTCCTCGCGGGTGACCTGGTAGCTCGGGCACATCGTCGTCCCGGCCTGCGGGACGCGGCACTTGCCGATGCCGACACAGCGCAGGGTGGCGTGGGCGAAGTCGCCGCCGTCCTCCTGGTAGGCGAACTTCATCGGGCGACGAGGGGGGTTGTAGTCGGCGCCGAGCTTGAGGTTCTCGTCCAGGCGGTACGCGTCGACGACCTTGCCCGGGTTCATCTTCCACTGCGGGTCCCAGATCGCCTTGAACTCCCGCATCGCCTGGAGGAGTTCAGGTCCGAACTGCTTCTCCAGCAGTTCGGCGCGCTGCTGTCCGTCGCCGTGTTCCCCGGAGACCGAACCGCCCAGCGACACGCACAGGTCGGCGGCGTCCTCCAGGAACGCCCGGTAGGTGGCGATGCCGTCGGCGGTGCGCAGGTCGAAGCTGAGCCGGCAGTGGATGCAGCCCTGGCCGAAGTGACCGTACATGGCACCGGTGATGCCGTGCCGGTCCATCACCTTGCGCAGGCCGCGGACGTACTCGCCGAGCCGGTCCGGGGGCACGGCGGAGTCCTCCCAACCGGGCCAGTGGTCCTTGCCGTCGGGCGGGAAAGCGGTCGAGCCGAGGCCGCTCTCCCGGATCGCCCAGAGGTGTTCGCTGCTGCCGCCCTCCTGCTTGCTCCCGGCGGTCCGGATCCGGTCCGGGTGGTAGCCCTTGACACCGGTGAGCCAGTCGGAGAATGCGTGTGCCGTCGCGATGGACTCCTCGGCCGTGTCCGCGCCGAACTGCACCACCAGCCAGGCTCCGCCGCCGGGTTGCGGCAGCTCCTGGATGTCCTCCGGGTTCATGTTCTGCAGCCGCTGCTCGCGGATGAGTTCGTCGTCCAGCGCCTCCAGGCCGATGGGCCTGAAGCGCTCGACGATCTCCTCGCAGTGCTCGGCGGCGTCCGCGAGGTCGTCGTACTCCACGACGACGGTGGTGCGTTGCAGCAGGGCCGGGGTGAGCATGAGGACCGCCTGCAGGGCGGTGGCACAGGTGCTCTCGGTGCCGACCAGGGCGCGGGCGACGTTGAAGCCGCGCTCGGGCAGGAGTTCGTCCAGGTTGTAGCCGGAGACCCGGCGCGGCACCTGCTCGGCCGGACGGAGCCCGGCCCTGATGGCGTCGGCGTACTTGTCGCGCAGGTCCCGCAGTGCCGCGTAGATCTCGCCCTTGCGGCCTCCCTCGGCGATGATCGCGTCGAGCTGCTCCTCCTCGTTCACCCCCACCCAGAAGCGGGCGCCGTCGTACGTGACGATCTCCAGGGCGTGCACGTTGTCGCTGGTGCGCGGGCCGGGCCCGTACAGCTGCGACTGCACCGAGTGGACGCCACAGGAGTTGTTGCCGATGTTGCCGCCGATCAGGCACCGGGAGTGCGTGGACGGGTCGGGCCCGAAGACCAGGTCGTACTCGCCCGTGTGCCGGTTCAACTCCTCGTTGATCACACCCGGTTCGCAGGTGACCAGCCGTCGTCCGACGTCGATCCTCCCGATCCGGGTGAGGTACTTGGAGTGGTCGATCACCACGGCCTCGTTCACGGTCTCCCCGGACAGGCTGGTCCCGCCGCCGCGGTTGAGGATCGGGGCGCCGAACTCGTGGCAGACCCGGTGCACGGCGACGACGTCGTCGAGGGTGCGGGGGATGACGACGCCGATCGGCACCTGGCGGAAGTTGGACGCGTCCTGTGCGTACAGGCCCAACGAGGCCGTGTCGAAGCGCACCTCGCCCTCGACGGCCTTGCGCAGCGCCCGCTCCAGCTTGCCGACGTCGAGCGTCTCGCGGGCCCGTGGCGCTCCGGGGATCTGCGGGTGGGTCTTGGCCGGGATCTCGCGGGTCGTCCGGCGGGGTGGCTTCGCCATCGGTGTCACTCTCCTTCGCCGGCCTGGTCAGGTGGTCCGTGTTCCGTGGACGGGGTGGCGCTCGGCCTCCGGGCCGAGGCGGAGCCGCGAGGTGTCCGTCACCGAGGTCGCCGAGGACCTGCCGGACGGCAGGCGCGGGCGGCTCCGGCGGGCGCTGGGGAGCAGCACCGGCCCGTGCGCCTTCGGAGGCGACTGCGGAGCGTCCTCCTCCCGCACGTCGCTCGGGATGGCGGTCGTCGCCGCCGAACGCGTGCCGGGGGCGGTCTCGAAGGCCCGGTCGATGACGTGCCGGGCCTGCCCGGGACGCGTGCCCGTCCGGGAGAGACCGGGGACGTCCGCGAAGAGCCGGGCGAGCCGGATCTCCCGCCGGTGGTACGCCGAGGGGAAGCCGCTTCCGCCGGCCGGCGACGGCGACCACCGGCCGGTGAACCCGCTACGGGGCGTACCACCCGTCGAGCGGGTGCACGGCACCGGGACCGGAGGCCGAGGCCCGGACACCCGCGCCGTCCGTACGGGGAGACCCGCGCCGGCACCGAGTGAACGACCGGCGGTCCGGCTTGCCGGTCCGGGCGATGAAGCGCTCGTCCGGACGGCTCTGCCGGGCTCGGCCCGCGAGCAGCCTCCCGCCCGAGGCCGACAGGCTCCTGCCTCCAGGGCCCCGCACCAGGCGGCCCAGGGGCTGCGCTCCGTCGCCCTCGGCCGTGGCCGTCTCCGCGGGCGGGCTCCCGGTCCCGGTCCCGGTCCCGGCCATGGCCGCCACCGGCCCGCACGGGAACATGCCCGCCACCGGCCCGCACGGGAACGTACCCGCCACCGGCCCGCACGGGAACATGCCCGCCACCGGCCCGCGCAGGAACGTACCCGCCACCGGCCCGCGCAGGAACATGCCCGCCACCGGCCCGCACGGGAACATGCCCGCCACCGGCCCGCACGGGAACATGCCCGCCACCGGCCCGCACGGGAAGGTGCCCGGCACCCGCTGCCGCGGTTTCCGGGCCGGCACGGCCCTCGGCGGGGCGTGCCGGACCGAGATGCCCGAGCGTCTCGCGCAGCTGGGCCAGGCATCGGGTGAGGAGCCGGGACACATGCATCTGTGAGATGCCCACCGTGGCGGCGATCTCCTGCTGCGTCCGGTCGTGGAAGAAGCGCAGCACCAGGATGCGGCGCTCCCGCTCCGGGAACTGCCTCAGCGCATCCGCGAGTTCCACTCGTTCGGCGACGGCCTCGATCCGGGCGTCCCGGTCGCCGAGCACCTCGCCGAACGCGGGCAGAGCGCCCTTGCGTCCCTCCAACGGCGCGTCGAGCGAGCGGGGCCGTGCCACGTCCTGGGAGCGGACGGCCTCGGCCACGGCGTGCTCGGACAGATCGCAGGCCCGGGCGATCTCCCCGAGCGTGGGCGGGCAACCGCCCCCCGTCTGTTCGAGCTCCCGCCGCACGCGCCGCACCTGCTGCCTGGCCTCCTGCACGGCCCGGGGCAGTCGCACGAGGCCGGTCCGGTCCCTGAAGTGGCGCTTCAGCTCTCCGGTGATCGTCGGCACCGCGTACGCCAGAAAGGCGTGTCCGTGGCCGGGGTCGTAGCCGTCGATGGCCTTGACCAGGCCCACGCAGGCCACCTGGAAGAGGTCGTCCTGCTCCTCGACGCCGGTGTTCCGGTACTTGGCTGCGATCCGGCGGGCCACGGGGATCAGGGTGCGGATGGCTCCCTCCCGGGCCGCGTCCCGCTCGCGCCCCGGAGGGTGCCTGCTGATCCGCCCGACGACCTCGTCGATCCGCGGGGACGTGAGCGCGCCGTCGGTCTCGGGCCTCCCTGGCGGGCGGCGAGTGGTCAGGGGTTTCATGTGAGCCTCTGCGCTGGAGGGCTTGCTGGGCTGCACCATGGGTTTCCCGATTCCTCCGGCGTACTCGGGAATCACCCGCTCGGCGAGGGCTTCGGGTGGACCCGCGGGCGGAACGGATGATTCTCGGTTCAGGCGTCCGCGGGACGGGTGTTCACGGACCTCCCCGGTGTGCCGAGCGCCTCACCGTCCGCACGGCGCACGCGGACGGCCGTGTCGCCCTCGGCCGCGGAGCACGTTCCGCGCCCAAAGCACCCGTGCCCGGAGCACCCGTGCCCGGAGCACCCGTGCCCGGAGCACCCGCGCCCGGAGCACCCGCGCCTGATGAGCGGGGCCCCGGGGCAGGTGCGTCAGCGAGCGGGGAGGAGTGCTCCGCGTGCCGCGCACATCTTCCGAGGTAGCCGCGACGGCCCTGGCGCCGGCCGGTGACGAGCAGCCTCCGGTCCGCGGCAACGGTGACGGCGGATGCCGGGGCCGGCGGGCCGGGCCGGTGAGCAGCCCTCCGATTGGCGCCACCGGCGTTCGGATACCCAGCAGGATTCCGTTCCTCGGGAGGCACCATGACGAACGCGGACACGCGGTCGCGTCTGCTCGGCGGCGTACGTCTCATGCTGCTGTCCGCCCTGCTGCTCGCCGGTGTCGGCGCGATCGGCCGGCTCATCGGACTGGTGGCCCTGACCACGGCCCTCGGCCCGACCGCCTACCTGCTGCTGGCCCACCCGGAATCGGTGACCGCACGACTGCGCACCGCGGTGGCCGGCCACGCCCTGGCCATCGCCGTGGCCCTGGCGTGTCTGGCCGTCTTCGGTCTGTGGACGCATCCTTCGGTCGCCGAGCGGCATCAGGACACCGCCGGTCAGATCGGCGCCCAGGCACTCGCGGTCGGCCTCACCCTCTTCCTGCTCCACCTGTGCAACGCCCACCACCCCCCGGCCGCCGCCACATCGCTGCTGATCACCTCCGGCATCTGCCGACCCGGACCTGCGCTGTACGGCCTGCTCGTCGGTCTCGCCCTGGTGCTGGCCATCGCCCCGCTGCTCACCTCGGCGACGTCCCGCCCCGCGCGGGGCGGCGACGGCTGACGCCTTGTCCGCCATCGGTGCTCCGGCCCGTTTCCCGTCGCCCGCGACGGCGTACTCACGTCTGAACCGAGAGATCGGGCACCGCAGAGCGGGAGGAGTGCACGTATGACCAGCGGGAGCAACAGCGGCCCGGCCGTGACCGCGTTCCTGGTGACGGGCGCCTTGCTGGTCACGGGAGCGGCCTGCAGCGGTCCCCCGCCCGAACGACTCCCCCAAGCCCTGCCGCAGGTCGAGACCGGCTGGGACCGGGCCGTACTCACCGCGCAGTCCGAGGTGCCCGGCGCGAAACTGCTCTCGGTGCGCATCACGGACGCCTCCGGGCCGGACCCCGTCTGGCTCACCCGGGTCGCCGACCAGCAGGGCACGGTGCACGCCGTACGCGTCGAGGCCATCCGTGGGCGCTTCCTGGGCACGTCGGTGCCCTCCGGCCAGTCGACGGCCCGGAAGACCAGCACGGCCGCGCTGATCAGCTCGGCGAAAGTCCTGCCGTACGACGCGGTGGACAAGGTGAAACAGCCGGACTTCGGCAAGGTCACCGACGTCGGTCTGGAAAAGGGCCGACAGGGCAGGACGGTGTGGTCCGTGACGATCGTCACCGTCCAGGGCAGCCCGGCGCGCGTCTACCAGGTCGACGCCCTGACGGCCGAGGTCGTGGACAGCCGCACCGTTGCGTCGGGCACCCCGCAGGGCAGCGAGCCGGCCGGCCCCGCGGTCTCCGCCTCGAAGAGCCCCGGATGACGTCGACGACGGCAGCCATGACCGCGGCCCGGATCGCCTGGGGCGCCACCCTCACCGCGTTTCCCGCCGCCGTCCTTCGGCGCTGCCCGCGCACGCCGGCGAGTAAGGCCGCGGACACCGTCGTCCGGCTGCTGGGTGCCCGCCACGTCTTGCAAGGGCTCACAACGGCCGCGGGGGTCGTGCCGGCCACCTGGGCCGTCGTGCCCGATGCCCTGCACGCGGCCACCATGGCGATTCTGGCGCTGGACAGCAAGCGGTGGCGCACGGCAGCCTGCGTGGACCTCGCGGTCGCCTCGGCCTTCACGGCAGGCGGGCTGCGCGTCGCCCGGACATCCGTACCGCCCACGCCTTCCGCCTGACTGCGGCGTGCGGCTCGCCGCCTGCCGTTCGTACCCGGTGCCGCCACGTCGGCCGTCCGGCTCCGTTCCACCAGGAAGTCCGGGCACCCGGCACCGGGCGGAGAGCCGGACCCGGACCGCCCTCGGCACCGGCGCCGGCCGGCCGCCCGACGCACACCTCGTTTTCCGACGGGGCGGCCGGGAAACCCCCCGTGCCATGCAGGAGAGAAGCGGCGGACGGACGGATCCGGCGGACGGCGTCTGCCCGCCCTGGGTGCTGCGGGAGTACGGCATTCTCGCTGACGGGGAACGCGGCGCGGTGGTGGATCCGGAGGGACGCGTCGTCTGGTTGTGCGCCCCACGGTGGCACAGCGACGCGGTGTTCTCCGCCCTGATCGGAGGCGGCGGGTACTTCGGCGTCGAGCCGGTGGACCGCTGGCACGTGTGGGGTGGCTACTACGAGGACGGCACTCTCATCCGGGTCAGTCGCTGGGTGACCGCCGATTCGGTGATCGAGTGCCGCGACGCGCTGGCGATGCCGGGCTCACCGGACCGGCTGGTGCTGCTGCGCCGGATGCGCGTCGAACGCGGTGCGGCACGACTGCGGCTGACCCTCGGCCTGCGGCCCGGCTTCGCCGCGGGCCGGGTGCGCGACCCGCGCCTGGAGGACGGCGTGTGGAGCGCGGACGCCGACGGGCTGCGGCTGCGGCTCGTCGGCGCGCAGGAAGCCGCGTGGAGCCCCGGATCATGGCTGCGCGGGGAGTTCCGGCTGGCCAGGGGCGAGCGGCACGACGTCGTCCTGGAGTTGTCGGAGCGGGAGCGCGACGAGCGCCTGGAGCCGGATCGGCTGTGGAAGGCGACGGAGGACGCCTGGCGGCGGTCCGTGCCCGACTGCTCCGCCCTGGCCGCACCGCGCGACGCCCGGCACGCCTACGCCGTCCTGCGCGGCCTGACCAGTTCCTCCGGCGGCATGGTCGCCGCCGCCACCACCTCGCTGCCGGAACGCGCGAACACCGGCCGGAACTACGACTACCGCTTCGCCTGGATCCGCGACCAGAGCTACGCGGGCGTCGCGGTCGCCGCCCACGGCCCGCACGACCTGCTCGACTCCGCGGTGCGCTTCACCGCCGAACGGGTCCTGGCCGACGGCGAAGGGCTGCGCCCCGCGTACGACGTCGACGGCGGACGGGTCCCGCGCGAGCGCCGGCTTCCCTTCCCCGGCTACCCGGGCGGCAACGACCGGATCGGGAACCGGGCGGCCGAGCAGTTCCAGCTCGACACGTTCGGGGAGGCGCTCCAGCTGTTCGCCGCCGCCGCTCACCACGACCGGCTCACGCCCGAGGCCGAACAGGCGGTCACGGTCGCGATCGACGCGGTGGAACGCAACTGGCAGCGGCCCGACGCCGGGCTGTGGGAACTGGACGAACGCTGGTGGACCCAGTCCCGGCTGAGTGTGGTCTGCGGGCTGCGCCGGGTGGCCGGGGCGTTCGAGGGGCGGGTCGCGCGGAGCAGCGCCGACCTCGCCGAAGCCGTCTTCGCGGAGACCCGGCGCCGCTGTCTGCGCGCCGACGGCCGCTGGCGCCGGGCCGTGGACGACGACGGGCCGGAGGCCGCGCTGCTCACGCCGCTCGCCCGGGGCTTCCCGTCCGCCGATGACCCGAGCAGCGCGGTGACCCGGCGCTTCATCGAGGACGAGCTGGCCCAGGACGGCTACCTCTACCGGTTCCGACGCCCGGGCACCCCCCTGGGCGAGGCCGAGGGGGCGTTCCTGCTCTGCGGCTTCACCATGGCGCTGGCCACCGACCGCCTCGGCGACCGGACCGGCGCGCTGCGCTGGTTCGAACGGACCCGCGCGGCGTGCGGACCGTCCGGGCTGTTCGCGGAGGAGTACGACGTACGTCAGCGCCAGCTGCGCGGCAACCTGCCCCAGGCGTTCGTCCACGCCCTCCTGCTGGAGTGCGCCGTGCGCCTCAACGACGCTTCGACGCTGCCGCGTTGAGCCAGGAGCCGCGGCCCCGCGGCGAGCGCCGTGCCGCGGCGAACCACTGCCCGAGCGGGGTGGCGACCGCGGAACCGCCGATCCGGTGCTCGCGCCGCTCTGGGTGGTCGGCGGGTCACCCGCGCGGCGCCGCCGTCGTGCATCAGCCCGGCTGCCCGCGGGCCGGCGGGGCGACGGCGGCGCCGCGCGCCGGACGCGCAGGCCGTGGCGGGGCCGGCCCCGGCGCTCGCACCGGTGACGACCACGGTCTGACGGCTGCCGCGCGCCGCCGCTCCGCCGCGGGCCGCTCACTTCGCCCCCCGGCCGGGAAGGTGCTCGGCGTACTCGGTGATCTTCTGCCGTACGCCTTTGGCGGTGACGCCGGCCTTCTCCGGGTCGTGCAGCGCCGCCTCGGCCGCCTTCTTGCCCTGGGCCTTCATGATGTGCGGCGGGATCGGCGCGATCTCGTTGTCGACCTTGAACTCCAGCACCACCGGCCGGTCCGCCGCCGGCGCCTCGTCCCAGGTCGCGCCGGCCTCGTCCGGGTCCTCGCAGACGATGCCCTTCAGTCCGAGCAGCTGGGCGTAGGCCGCGTACGGCACGTCGGGGATCTCGTGCGAGGCGGGATACTTCGGGTCGCCGGCCATGGCGCGCTGTTCCCGGGTGACCTGGTTGAGGTCCTGGTTGTCGAACACGCAGAAGACGAACGGCGCCGGGCCGCAGAGCCGGTCCGGCGTCGGACGTGAACCCACGGCACAGCGCCCGGCCGTCCCGTCTTTCGGCGCCACCGGCGGACCCGCCGGCGGTGGCATCACGGCACCGGGCACGGGTACTCAGTGGCCCATGGAACAATTTACCTCATATCAGGATGAATTGTATGAAAATGGCCAGCACGGCCGTCAGCCGCCGTACCCGCTGACATTCCAGGAGCTGGCGGAGAAGGCGTCGGCCGCGATGACGCCGAAGGTCTGGCAATACGTGGCCGGTGGCGCCGGTGACGAGCACACCCAGCGGGCCAACTGCGCGGCCTTCCAGCGCTGGGGCCTGTACCCGCGGATGCTGGTGGCGCCCACCGACCGGGACATGTCGGTCGAGTTGTTCGGAGTGAGGCTCCCCTCCCCCCTGTTCATGGCGCCGGTCGGGGTGATCGGGGTGTGCGCTCAGGACGGTCACGGTGACCTCGCGTGCGCGCGGGCGTCCGCGCGAACCGGGGTTCCCTTCTTCGCCGGAACCTTGTCGGCGGACCCGATGGAGGAGGTGACGGCGGAAATCGGCGACACGCCCGGCTTCTTCCAGCTGTACACACCGCCGGATCGCGAGATGGCCGCGAGCCTGGTGCACCGCGCCGAGGCTGCCGGCTTCCGGGCCATCGCCGTCACTCTCGACACGTGGGTCACGGGCTGGCGGCCGCGAGACCTGGCCGGCGCGAACTACCCGCAGGTCCCGAGCGGTTGCCTGAGCAACTACACCAGCGATCCGGTCTTCCGCCGCAGGCTGCGGCCCGACGAGGACGCGACCGAGGCAGCGGTACGCACCCTGCCCATCTTCGGTGGCCCGTTCCGGTGGGAGGACCTGGAGTGGCTGCGGTCGGAGACCGGGCTCCCGCTGATGGTGAAGGGCATCTGCCATCCCGACGACGTCCGCCGCGCCAAGGACTGCGGCGTGGACGCCGTCTACTGCTCGAACCACGGCGGGCGGCAGGCCAACGGTGGACTGACCGCGTTGGACTGCCTGCCCGACGTGCTCGACGCCGCCGACGGCATGCCGGTCCTGTTCGACTCAGGGGTGCGGACGGGTGCCGACGTCATCAAGGCGCTGGCGCTGGGCGCCGCCGCGGTGGGGGTCGGTCGCCCGTACTGCTACGGGCTGGCGCTGGGCGGGGTGGACGGGGTCGTTCACGTGCTGCGCTCGCTCCTGGCCGAGGCCGACTTGATCATGGCCGTCGACGGGTAGCCCACGCGCAAGGACCTCACGCCCGAGGCCCTGCGCTTCGTGGGCCGGCTGTACTGACCCGTGAGGTCGGGGACGCGGCTGCTGCGGCGCGGTCGGTGGGACGGACAGGTTTGCCGACCGGGTGCGGCGGTTAACCCCGTCGGGTTCGTCACGCATGCCGACTCATCGGCGCACCGCCTGGAGGGCGCTCATGTCGAAGACGCACCCGGGGCCGGGGCAGGAGGAAGACGCCGCCCGCAGCCCCCGCGTGCAGATCGGTGACAGGATCAGGGACTACCTGACGACCACCGACCACAAGAAGATCGGCAATCTCTATTTCGTCACGGCGTTCGGTTTCTTCCTCGTCGCCGGCCTGCTGGCGATGCTGATGCGCGCCGAGCTGGCCCGGCCGGGACTCCAGGTGGTCAGCAGACAGCAGTACAACGAGCTGTTCACGATCCACGGCACGATCATGATGCTGCTCTTCGCGACGCCCACCTTCACCGCCTTCGCGAACGCCATCATGCCGCTGCAGATCGGGGCTCCCGACGTGGCCTTCCCCCGGCTCAACGCCCTGACCTACTGGCTGTTCCTCTTCGGGGGTCTCACGGTTCTGTCCGGGTTCCTCTTCAGCGACGGTCCCGCGGGATTCGGCTGGTTCGCCTACTCCCCGCTGAACGACGCGGTGCACACTCCCGGCCACGGCGGTGACGTGTGGGCGATGGGGCTCGTGCTCTCGGGTGTCAGCACCACGCTGGGGGCCGTCAACTTCATCGCCACGATCGTCTGTCTGCGCTGTCCGGGCATGACGATGTTCCGGATGCCGATCTTCACCTGGAACGTGCTGTTCACCTCCATCCTCGTGCTGCTTGCCTTTCCCCCCTTCACCGCCCTCCTGCTGGCTCTGATGGCCGACCGGCAGTACGGCGCGCACATCTTCGACTCGGCGAGCGGCGGAGCCCTGCTGTGGCAGCATCTCTTCTGGTGGTTCGGCCATCCGGAGGTGTACATCGTGGCGCTGCCGTTCTTCGGCGTCGTCACGGAGATCCTGCCGGTGTTCAGCCGCAAGCCGGTGTTCGGCTACGTCGGTATGGTCGGCGCGACCATCGCGATCACCATGTTGTCGGCCACCGTGTGGGCCCATCACATGTTCGCCACCGGCGCGGTGTTTCTGCCGTTCTTCTCCTTCATGTCCTTCCTGATCGCCGTGCCCACCGGCGTGAAGTTCTTCAACTGGATCGGGACCCTGTGGAAGGGCACTCTCTCTTTCGAGACGCCCATGCTCTGGGCACTGGGCTTCCTCGTCACATTCCTTCTCGGGGGACTCAGCGGCGTCCTCATCGCCTCACCCGCCCTCGACTTTCATCTGACCGACACCTATTTCATCGTCGCTCACCTGCACTACGTCCTGTTCGGGACGATCGTCTTCGCCATGTTCGCCGGTTTCTACTTCTGGTGGCCGAAGTTGACGGGCCGCATGCTGGACGAACGCCTCGGCAAGATCCACTTCTGGACCCTGTTCGTCGGCTTCCAGACCACGTTCCTCGTCCAGCACTGGCTGGGCGAGAGCGGGATGCCGAGGCGCTATGCCGACTACCTGGCCGCCGACGGCTTCACCGCCCTGAACACGATTTCGTCGATCGGCGCCTTCCTGCTCGGGCTCTCCACCCTGCCGTTCCTCTACAACGTCTGGAAGACGGCACGGCACGCGCCGAAGGTGGACGTGGACGACCCCTGGGGATATGGCCGCTCGCTCGAATGGGCCACCTCGTGTCCCCCGCCCCGGCACAACTTCACCGCCCTGCCCCGGGTCCGTTCCGACTCGCCCGCCTTCGACCTGCACCACCCGGAGGTCACGGCGCGACTGTCCCCGAAGGCGCACGGAACCGTGGAGCCGACCCCCGACACCCTAGGGACACAGAGCGAATGAAGTCCGAGGCATACCTCTTCGCCGGCGTGGCCGTCTTCTTCCTGGTCACCGACATCGCCTACGCCTGGTTCGCGCGGGAGCCGGTAGGCATCGCGGCACTCGGTGTCTCCTTCCTCATGGCGTCGGTGATCGCCTTCTTCTCGATGGTCAACCACCGGCGCAAGGGCTCCCGTCCCGAAGACCGTTCCGACGCGGAGATCCAGGAGCGCAGTGGCCGCATCGACTTCTTCCCCCCGCACAGCCGGCACCCGGTGGTGACCGCCGTCGGCGCCACGCTGGTCGCCAACGGGATCGTCTACGGTGACTGGCTGATCCTGATGGGTCTCGGGGTCCTGGGGCTCGGAATCCTCGGCCTGGTCTTCCAGTACGGCGGACGCGAGAGCGAGTGAGGCGGGCGGCTCAGCGGTGCCTCCGCCCGGTGAGCCGCCCGCTCACGGGGGCGACGTAACAGGAACTCAGCCCGTCTCTTCCTCCTCCCCGATGCCGCCCGCCACCGGGTCGGAGGTGCGGGCGCTGACCTGGAGGCGTTCCTCCGCCGTGGCCGGCATCTCGACTCGCTCGCCGTAGTACCAGGAGCTGAGGGACGCCTGGATCCTGCTCCGCAACGGTGCCCGCTCCCCCGGTTGTTTCAGCGGCCGCGGGATGTCTCGTACCAGCAGCTTGTACCGCTTTTCCCGGTCCAGGGGCTCATGCTGCTCGCTGATCCCGCCCGCCAGGTCCTGGTACACCTCACCGGTCTCCTCGCCCTCTTCCAGCAACTGCCGGTCATGCCGCTGCAGGGCCAGGCAGACCCGCTTGGTCACCAGGAAGGAAAGGACCGGGAGGACGAACACGGCGACCCGGAAGATCCACGTCAGCGCGTTGACGGAGATGCCGAACCAGACGGTCAGCACGTCGTTGCCGCCGGCCATGAGCAGCACCGCGTACCAGGCGACGGCCGCCACGCCGAGTCCGGTCCGGGTGGGCCGGTCCCGGGGCCGGTCGCACAAGTGGTGCTCCACCATGTCCCCGGTCACCCAGCGTTCGAAGAAGGGATACATGTAGAGCACCACGAACAGGAGGAGCGGCAGCACGACGGCGGGCAGCAGGACGTTCCACATGAATGTGTGGCCGGCGACGTTCCATTCGACGCCGGGCATCAGCCGCAGGGCTCCTTCGAGGAATCCGACGTACCAGTCGGGCTGGGCGTCGGTGGAGGCCTGGTCGGGCACGTAGGGCCCGAAGAGCCAGACCGGGTTGATCTGTGCGATCCCTCCCATGAGGGCGGTCACACCGGCGACCATCAGCGACAGCCCGACCGACTTGGCGGTGAACGAGGGGAACATCGGCTGGCCGACGACGTTGCGGTTGGTCCTTCCGCGTCCGGCCCACTGCGTGTGCTTCAGATAGATCACCAAGATCAGGTGCAGCGTGATCAGGGCGAGGAGCGCGCCGGGGACGAAGAGCACGTGGACGATGTACAGACGCCGGTCGATCGCGGTTCCGGGGAAGGGGCCGTCCCAGAACAGGAAGCTCAGGTAGGTACCGACGACCGGGATCGACAGGACGATGGAGTTGGCGGTGCGCAGACCGGTCCCGGACAGCAGGTCGTCCGGCAGGGAGTAGCCGCAGAAGCCCTCCAGCAGGGACAGCAGGAACAGGGTCACGCCGATGATCCAGTTCGCCTCCCGGGGCCTGCGGAAGGCGCCGGTGAAGAAGATCCTCAGCATGTGGACGCCGATGGCCGCGACGAAGACGAGTGCCGCCCAGTGGTGCATCTGACGGATCAGCAGACCGCCGCGCACGTCGAGACTGATGTGGAGGGTCGACTCGTACGCCCTCGAGACGAGCAGCCCCTGCAAGGGCTCGTAGGAGCCGGTGTAGGGCGCCTTGGCGAGGCTGGGATCGAAGTAGAGCGTCAGATAGGTCCCGGTCAGCACCAGGACGAGGAAACTGTAGAGCGCGATCTCCCCCAGCAGGAACGACCAGTGATCGGGGAAGGCCTTGCGCAGCAGTTGGCCGGCCAGTTCCGACACCGGCAACCGACGGTCGGTCGCGACGTATGCCCGGAAGGCCGTCTGCCGTGCCCTTCCCCTCATCTTCTCCCTGCGCCGCCGTAGTAGCACGCCCGCACACTCCTCTTCCGCCCGGCCCTTCGTGCGCGCCGCGCGGCCCGACGGCTCGCGCGACGGGCGCTCGGATACCCGAAGGCCGCATTCCTCAACCGGCCGCGCCTCGTCCCGGAATGAAAGGGCGGTGTGGCGGGCATCCAGGGCCGACAGTTGCCGGGGACCGCCGGCGCCTCACCTTTCAGGGAGTTCGAGTGGGGAGTGACAGCGGCATCAGCATCATCGAACAGCTCGCGGCGGACCACCGCCGGATCCAGAGCCTCCTCGACCGGGTGCGGTCCGCCCCACCCGGAAGTGACGAGCGCACGTCACTCGTGGAACAGGCCGGCAGCAGCCTGGTGAGCCATCTGGTGGCGGAGAAGGAGCGTCTGTATCCGCTCGTGGACCGTTACGTCGTGGACGGGGACGAGGGGGTCGACGAGCTGCTCGCCGTGGACGAACGCATCCAGCGGACGCTGAAGTCCCTGGCGGACGTCCCGGCCGGCAGCGAGCGGTACGCCCATCTCCTGCTGTGCCTCGTCTCGGGCGTCACCGAGCACGTGGTGGGGCTGGAACAGCGATTGTTCCCCCGCCTGCAGGCCATGAGCCCGGTTGCCGTCCTGCGCGACGCGGGGGCCGGGGCACGCCGGGCGGAAGCCGTCGGACCCACCCGGCCACGCCCCGACGCGCCCGGCTCACCGGCCCTGACCAAGCTCACCTCCGCCGTCTGGGGCCCCTGGGACCGGCTGCGCGACCGGCTGGGACGCCGAGGGCTTCAGTGAACCCGCGCACACTCCGGTGGGGCAACGACGCCGGTGCCGGAGCCGCCGGGGCGGCACGTGGGGGGCGGCGTCAGAGGGCCCAGTCCGGCAGGCGCGGATCACTGACCGCCCCGGGGAGGTCGCACCAGGGGCGCAGTTCCTTGTAGGCCTTCGCCTCGTCGTACCCGGGGTAGGAACCGTATCCGCGGTAGGCCTCGACGAGGGCGACGCAGGCGGCTTCCGTCCTGGTGCGCAGCGTCCCCGGGTCGAGCTGTTCGGCGCCGTTCACGGCGGCGTCGTAGCAGTTGGTGAGGGCGCCGTGGTCGTCCGTCTGTTCACCGTCGGCGGCGGCCTTGTCCAGTGCCACGACGGCGTCCGCGCAGTCGCGGGGCATCTGCGTGGCCTCGAAGGCGATCCCCTCGATCAGTCCGTTCACGGCGGCCTCGGCGGCCTTGTCGTGCTTTCCGTAGGTGTAGAGGAGGTACTTGCTGTACGGCAGCCACCACACGCGGTGGCTGCTCTTGCGGGAGCCGTCGTAGTCGGGGAGCACGTCCGTGCCGAACGTCCAGCTCATGGCTTTCTTGCCGCCGATGCCGGTCGGCGGCCCGTCCTTCACCGAGACCACCGACTCGTCCGTGACGGTGTCGCTGCCCTCGCTCTCGACGGACCACATGGAGCCGGAGTCCGTCCGGCCCTGCTCGATCTGGTCGAGGGTCAGGCTCGGGGAGTACATGAGGCGCACGCCGGTGTCGGGGTCCCCGTGCAGGACGAAGTCGGCGCCGGTCGCGGCGGTCGTCGCCGAGGTGTCCGAGGCGTCCGCGGTGTCCGCGGTGTCCGGGGTGTCCCACGGCATTCCGCTGTCCGCGTTCCCGTCCCCCGAACGGGAGAACTCCAGCGCCGAGCCGGCGGGCAGCACGACCCGCAGGCCCCCGAAGAGGTCCACCGGCCGCGGCTGCTGCTGTGTGGGCGATTCCTCGGCACTCGGGGACGCGGACGCGGAGGGCGGCGCGGTGACCGGGTGCCGGCTCGCCGCCGTCCGCTTCGGCTCCGCCGTGGGGCCGCCGGCGGGGTGCCGGGCGGCGTCTCCGTTCCCGCCGTGACCGGCCGCCACGGCACCGGCCACGGCGCCCAGTACCGCGGCGGCGGCCACCGTGCAGACGACGGCCCGGCGTCGTCGGGTACGGCGTCCGGCGGGTACGGCTCCCGGGGCAGGGGGAACCGGCGGACCGCCCCGGCGTACGTCCTGCGCGGTCGCCGGGGGCGCCGGCCTTCCTGGCACCTGCGGGACAGGGGGCTGCGAGGGGGCCGGCCGAGCGGCGGCGCCCTCATCGCCCGTGGGCTCCTCGCCCACCGGTTCCCCATCGCCGACGGGCCCCTCGCCCGCAGGTTCCTCGCCCGCAGGGCCCTCGCCCACAGGCCTCTCGCCCGCAGGTTCCTCGGCGGCGGAGGGCTCGGCGGGCAGCGGGACGTTCCAGCGCATGTGGTCCAGCGGCACGGTGACGGCGGTCTCGGCGCCTTCGAAGGAGCGCGTGTAGGCCACGGTCGGGAAGACGACGGTCCCCGTCGGCCCGTACACGGCGGCCGCCCGCTCGGCGGTCTCCGCCGCGGTCGGGCGCTGGGCGGGGTCCTTGTGCAGGGCGTCACGGACCAGGGGCAGCAGGGCGTCGGGCACATCCTGGAGCGAGGGCGCGGCGCTGATGATGCGGTGGTTGATCCCGGTGGGGGCCCCGAAGGGGTGGGCCGCTGCCGCGGCGTAGGCGACGAGCAGCCCCCAGCAGAAGATGTCGCAGGCCGGGAGGGTGGTGCCGTCGGTGAGCTGTTCCGGTGCCATCCAGCCGGGAGTGCCGGTCGTGACCGATGCCGCCGTGATGGCGGTCGCGTCCAGGTGGTGGGCGATGCCGAAGTCCACGACGTGTGGACCGTCGGCGGCGAGGAGGACGTTCGTCGGCTTCAGGTCGCGGTGGGCGACCCCCGCGGCGTGGACGCAGGCCAGCGCGTGGGCGACGGCCGCCGCGAAGGTCAGCAGGTTGTCCGCGCGCAGCGGCCCGCTGTCCCGGACGTGCTGGTGCAGCGTGTTGCCCCGGACGTAGGCGGTCGCCAGCCAGGGCAGCGGTGCGTCGGGGTCGGCGTCGACCAGCGGGACCAGGTAGGGTCCGGTGACCTTGCGGAGCATGGTGGTCTCCCGGCGGAAGCGGGCCCGGTGCCCGGGGTCGTCGGCGAAGCCCTGGTGCAGGACCTTGACGGCGAGGGGACGTCCGCTGTCGGGGTCGGTCGCGTAGTAGACCGTCCCCATGCCGCCGGTTCCGAGGTGCCGGAGGGGCCGGTAAGGGCCGATGCGTTCGGGCAGGTTCACCGGCACGGGACACTCCCCGGGGCCGGACACGGCCGTACGGCCGACACCGTCCGCCTGCGGAGACCACACCGCGAACCGTGATGACGAGCCATTTACCCCCCTGGTGTCCTGCGCCTTCACGTACCGATCGGAACGGTGCGGCGCGGCCGACTCTCGGGCGTCGGCAAGCCCGCGGCCGACCGGTGGCTCACCCTTACGGGCACGCGGCGGTCGCGCGACGAAGCCCCCCTCATCAGCGGAGACACTCTAGTACCGGGCTCCCGGCCGGTGGCAGCGGGCCCACCGGCTCCGGAGGGCCCGCCGGCCGTCCGGATATGACACCGAGGTCAGGGGTTCCGGGCCGGCCACGGTTGCGATCGACGTGGCGCAGCGGGGAGAAACCGCAGCCGGCGCGCGGCTGGGGTTGCCGCCACCCGCAGCGGGGGCGGTTCGGCGAGGTAGCGGGCGTCCCGGTGCCGTGTTGCACTGAGCAGAGTGGGCGTCACCGCGTCACCGCGTCGCGGTTCGACGCCGCGGTGCGACATCGCGCACATTCCGCAGTACATCGCAGACGTGACATCGAGGATGCGGAGGCGGCTCATGGCGGGGTCGCGGGACGACGAGCAGCTCGGTCTGCGCCTGGCGGCCGTAGCGGCGGCGGGATTCGTGCTGATCGTTCCGCCGTTCCTGGCGCGGTTCGATCACCTGGGCCAGGTCTTCGGCGTGCCCGTTCTCGCGGCCTACCTGTTTCTCGTCTGGGCGATCGTGATCGGTCTGGTCGCCGTGATCGGCGGCAGATCGGGGTAGACCGTGCTCCAGACCTGGTTCATCGTCGCCGTGTCGGCCGGGTATCTCGGCCTGCTCTTCGCAGTGGCCTTCTACGGTGACCGGCGGGCGGATTCCGGTCGGAGCGTCATCAACAACGCCACGGTCTACGCGCTGTCCTTCGGCGTGTACGCCACCTCGTGGACGTACTACGGCAGCGTGGGCTGGGCCGCCAGGGCCGGAGTCGGCTTCCTGCCGGTCTACCTGGGGCCGACCCTCATGCTCGCGCTGGGCTGGCTGGTGCTGCGCAGGATCATCCGGATCAGCCACCGGCACCGGGTCACCTCGCTGGCCGACTTCGTCTCCGCCCGGTACGGCAAGAGCACCGCGCTGGGCTGCCTGGTGACGATCATCGCCGTGGTGGGGGTCGTTCCCTACATCTCGCTGCAGCTCAAGGCGGTCTCCGTCACCTTCGCGGTCATCCGGCGGCACCCCGCCGTCACCCCCGCCCCGGAGGTCACTCACATCCCGCTGCTCCAGGACACGGGGCTGTACGCGGCGCTGGTGCTCGCCGCGTTCACCATCGTCTTCGGCACCCGCCATCTGGACGCCACCGAACGGCACGAGGGCATGGTCGCCGCCATCGCGTTCGAGTCCGTGGTCAAGCTGGTGGCGTTCCTCTCGGCCGGGTTCTTCGTGGTCTTCTGGATGTTCGGAGGGCTCGACGACCTGTTCTCCCGGGCCGCGGACGCCGGCTTCACCCAGTTGTTCATGCTGCGGGACCACACCGGCTACGGCGCGTGGGTGTGGCTCACGGTGCTGTCCATGCTGGCGATCGTGCTGCTGCCCCGGCAGTGGCAGATCAGCGTGGTGGAGAACGTCGACGAGAGGCACCTCAAACGGGCGACGTGGCTGTTCCCGCTGTACCTGCTCGTGATCAGCCTCTTCGCGCTTCCGATCGCGGCCGCCGGGCTGTTGCGGTTCGGAACGGCCGTCGACGCCGACACCTACGTGCTGACCCTGCCGATGGACGGAGGGCAGGACGCACTCGCGCTGTTCGTCTTCATCGGCGGCCTCAGCGCGGCCACCAGCATGGTCATCGTCGAGACGATCGCGCTCAGCACCATGGTGTCGAACTCCCTCGTGCTGCCGCTGCTGCTGCGCACCCCGTCCCGGCTGACGCACCGGGACAACCTCGCCGGGCTGGTGCTGGGCATTCGCCGGGCCAGCATCGTGCTGATCCTGCTGCTCGGGTACGCGTACCTGCGGCTGGCCGGGGAGGCGACGGCACTGGTGTCGATCGGCCTGGTGTCGTTCGCGGCCGTGGCGCAGTTCGCGCCCGCCATCCTGGGCGGCCTGTTCTGGAAGGGCGGTACCCGCCGGGGCGTGCTGGTCGGCCTGGTGGCGGGGTTCGCGGTGTGGACGTACACCCTGGTGCTGCCGACCTTCGCGGACGCCAGGCTGCTGTCCGCCTCGTTCCTGCGGGAGGGCCCGCTCGGCATCGGGCTGCTCCGGCCGCGGCATCTGCTGGGCGTGACGGGACTGGACCCGATCAGCCATGCGATGTTCTGGAGCGTGCTGCTGAACTTCGGCGGGTACGTCGCGGTCTCCCTCGCGGACCGGCCGGACGCCGCCGAGCGGGCGCAGGCGGAGCAGTTCGTGGAAGTCCTCGAAGAGCCGGTGCGGCAGCGGCACTGGCGGGTCCGTGCCACGGTCGGCGAACTGCAGACCCTGCTGGAGCGCTTCCTCGGACCGGAGGGCGCCCGGCGGGCGCTGGGCTCCTACCCCGGAGGCAGACCCGACTCGCCGGCCGCCGAAGCGCCGCCGGCGCTGGTGCATCACGCGGAAGCCCAGCTCGCCGGCTCGGTGGGCGCCGCGTCCGCGCGGCTCGCGGTCGCCACGGTGGCCGGGGAGGAGGAGGTCGGCACGGAGCAGGTGATGGCGATGATCGGCGAGGCGTCGCAGCGGGTGGAGCTGGTCCGGTGGCGGTTGAAGCTGCTCTACGACGCGACCGGCGGCATCGGCACCACCCTCGACGTGACCCGTACGGCCGAGGAGCTGACGCGGGTCGCGGTTCCGCGTTTCGCCGACTACGTCACCGTGGACCTGGCCGAATCCGTGCTGAACGAAGAGGAACCGGGGATGAACGGCTTCGGCACCGGCAGCAAGCGGATGCGGCGCGCGGCCTTCAGCGGCATCCGCGACGACGCCCCGCTGTTCGCCGTCGGCGACCTGATGACCTTCGCGCCGTCCTCGCCGCAGGCGCGCGCCGTCGAGAGCGGCCTGGCGATCCTGGTGCCTCATCTGCGTGATTCCACGGAATGGCAGGAGGTGGAACTGGACCCCGGCCGGGGCTCCCGGGTCATCGGCTACGGGATCCATTCGCTCATCACGGCGCCGCTGTCCGCCCGCGGCGTGCTGCTGGGCGTGGTCCACTTCTGGCGCTCCGAGAAGCCCGAGCCCTTCGATCAGGACGATCTCTCCCTCGCGGCGGAACTGGCCACCCGAGCCGCCGTGTCCCTCGACAACGCACGCCGTTACACCCGCGAGCACGGCCTGGCCGTGGCACTGCAGCGGAGGCTGCTGCCCCGCGCGCTGCCCGCGCAGAACGCCGTCGAGGTCGCGTCCCGTTACCTCCCCGCGCAGGCGGTCGGCGGCGACTGGTTCGACGTCATCCCGCTGCCGGGCGCCAGGGTGGCGCTGGTCATGGGCGACATCGTCGGGCACGGACTGCAGGCCGCGGCCACCATGGGGCAGCTGCGCACCGCCGTGCACAACTTCTCCACCCCCTTGGACCTGCCGCCCGACGAACTCCTCAGCCACCTCGACGAATTGGCCACCCTCATCGACCAGGACGCGATCGCGTCCGGCGACCGGACCACCCTCACCGGCGCCACCTGCCTGTACGCGGTCTACGACTCCGTGACCGGCGACTGCGCCATCGCCAGCGCCGGCCATCCGGCGCCCGCGCTCGTCCGGCCCGACGGGACGGTGGAGTTCCTCGACCTGCCGTCCTGCCTTCCCCTCGGCATCGGCGGGCTGCCCTTCGAGTGCGCGGAGTTGCGGCTGGCCGAGGGCAGCAGGCTCGTCCTGTTCACCGACGGCCTCGTCGAGCGCCGCGACCTGGACGTCGACGCCGGGCTGCGGCTGCTCCGCGAGACGCTGGAGGGCGCGGACCTCTCGCCCGAGCAGACCTGCGACGCCGTGCTGGAGGCCCTGCTCCCCGAGTCCCGGAGGGACGACATCGCGCTGCTCGTCGCCCGTACCCGGGTGCTGGGCCCCGGGCGGGTCGCCGAGTGGGACGTGGAGCGCGACCCCGCCGACGTCCGCCGCGTACGCGCCGCCGTCTCCGCCCGGCTCACGGAGTGGGGACTGGAGGACCTCGTGGACACCACGGAGCTGATCTGCAGCGAACTGATCACCAACGCCATACGCCACGCCGCCGGACCCATCAGGATGCGGCTGATCCGCGACCGGGCGCTCGTCTGCGAGGTCTCCGACCAGAGCAGCACCTCGCCGCATCTGCGCTACGCGGCCAGCACCGACGAGGGCGGACGGGGCCTGTTCCTCGTGGCCCAGTTCGCCGAGCGCTGGGGCACGCGCTACACCAAGGACGGCAAGGTCATCTGGGCCGAGCAGGCGACGCCGGGAACGCTCGGTGGCTGACCGGCGCCGCCCGTGGCCTCCCGCCGTCGCCCGCGCGGTGCCGCGGGGTCGCGCCAGCGCGCGGCCCGGTCCGGCCGCTTGGTGGTAGGCCACCCAAAAACGATAGAAAGGGAATATGAACGGAGTTCCGGAATATTCCGGGCAGAACGGTAAGAGCGGGCGGCGAGGAGAGGTGCGGCGGCCGGGGTCACTCCTGAACGTGCACAGCCTCGCCGGCCAGGTCTTCCTGCTCCAGCTGGCGGTCGTGATGCTGCTCGTCGCCGCGGCCCTGGTGGCGCTCGTGGTGCAGGCTCGACGCGACGTCATGGCCGACGCCCGCCAGCGGACGCTCACCGTCGCGCAGACGTTCGCGAACTCCCCGGGCATCGCGACGGCGCTGAGCAGCGGGCACCCGACCGCGCAGCTCCAGCCGCACGCCGAGGCGACCCGGAAGGCCGCGGGCGTCGACGCCGTCATCGTGTACGGGCTGAACGGGGTCACCCTCGCCCACAGCGACCCGCGGCAGATCGGGAAACGCGTCATCGGGCCCTACGCCGCGGCGGCCACCGGCAAACCGTTCACCAGTACGTTCAAGGGCTCACTGGGACTCTCCGTGATCTCGGCGGTTCCCGTCAGGGGCCCCGACGGCTCGGTCATCGCCATCGTCTCCGTGCCCGTCACGGTCGACCGGGTGCAGCACCGGGTGGACCGGCAGCTGCCGGTCATCCTCGGCGGCACCGCCGCGGCCCTGTCCCTCGCCGCAGGCGGTTCGGGCCTGGTCAGCCGGCGGCTGCGGCGGCAGACCCATGGCCTGGGCCCGACGGAGATGACCCGGATGTACGAGCACCACGACGCGGTGCTGCACTCGGTGCGGGAAGGAGTGCTGATCGTCGGCGGTGACGGCCGGCTGCTGCTGGCCAACGACGAGGCGCGACGGCTCCTGGACCTGCCGGCGGACGCGGAGGGGCGGCTCATCGCCGGTCTGGGGCTGGAGGAGGACCTCGCCGGACTGCTGGCCTCCGACCGCCCCGCGACCGACGAGGTGTACCTGGCGGCCGACCGGCTGCTCGCCGTCAGCAAGCGGCTCACCGCACCGCACGGACCGGCCGGCAGCGTGGTGACGCTCCGGGACACCACCGAGCTGCGGGCCCTCTCCGGCCGGGCGGAGGTGGCACGCGAGCGGCTGCAGTCGCTCTACGACGCCGGACTGCGCATCGGCACCACGCTCGACGTGCGGCGCACGGCCGAGGAACTGGCCGAGGTGGCGGTGACCCGGTTCGCCGACATCGCCACCGTGGATCTCCTGGACCCGGTCCTGTGCGGCGAGGAGGCCTCCGGCACGGCCGCCGGGATCAGTGAGCTGCGCCGCACCGCCGTCTGCGCTCCCGACCCGGACCATCCCCTGTACCGCGTCCACGACCTGATCCGGTTCGTCCCGGCCCACCCCTTCTCCACGGCGATGACCGAGGGCCGGCCGGTCATGATCAAAGACCTGAGCGCCTCCCACGTCTGGCAGGAGCAGCAACCCGAACGTGCCCGCCGGATCCTCGATCACGGCATCCACTCCCTGCTCGTGGTTCCGCTGCGGGCCCGCGGCGTGGTGCTGGGAGTGGTCGACTTCTGGCGCGCGAAGGGCTCCCCGCCGTTCGAGGACGAGGACGTGTCCTTCGCCGAGGAGCTGGCCGCGCGGGCAGCGGTGTGCGTCGACAACGCCCGCCGCTACACCCGCGAACACGCCATGGCCGTCACCCTGCAGCACAGCCTGCTGCCCCGCGCGCTGCCCGAGCTGTCCGCCCTGGACGTGGCCTACCGCTACCTGCCGGCCGAGGCCGGGGTGGGCGGGGACTGGTTCGACGTCGTCCCGCTGTCCGGCACCCGGGTGGCGCTGGTCGTCGGCGATGTCGTCGGCCACGGTCTGCACGCCGCGGCGACCATGGGCCGGCTGCGCACCGCCGTGCACAACTTCGCCGGCCTCGACATGCCCGTGGAGGAGCTGCTGGGCCGCATGGACGAACTGGTGGCGCAGATCGACGCCGAGGAGGTGGCCGACGCGGATCACGGGCAGGCGGTGATCACCGGAGCGACCTGCCAGTACGCCGTCTACGATCCCGTCACCGGGCGGCTGGCCGTGGCGACCGCGGGCCATCCGGGACCGGCGGTGGTCCGGCCCGACGGAACCGTCGACTTCCCCCCGCTGCCCGTCTCCCCGCCCCTGGGACTCGGCGCCGGACTGCCCGTCGAGACCGCCGAGTTCACCGTGCCCGAGGGTTCCCGGCTGGTGCTCTACACCGACGGACTGATCGAGGACCGCACCCGGGACCTGGACGCCGGTCTGGAGGCGCTGCGCGATGCTCTGACCGGGCCCGACCGCACGCCGGAGGCCACCTGCGCGACGGTGGTGCAGTCCATGCTGTCCGATCATCCCCGGGACGACGTCGCGCTGCTGGTGGCCCGCACCCGCCGGCTGGGGCCGGAGGAGGTCGCCGAGTGGGACGTGCCCCGCGACCCCGCGGCGGTGGCCCCGGTACGCGCCGCCTGCGTCCGCCGGCTGACGGAGTGGGGGCTGGAGCAGGTCGTCTTCACCGCCGAACTCATCCTCAGCGAGCTGATCACCAACGCCATCCGCTACGCGGCCGGGCCCATCACCGTACGGCTGCTCCGCAGGGTGCCGAAAGACGACTCCGCCGCGGGCACGCTGATCATCGAGGTCTCCGACGGCAGCAGCACCTCGCCGCGGCTGCGCCGGGCGAAGGTCACCGACGAGGGCGGCCGCGGGCTCTTCCTGGTCGCCCGCTTCGCCGAACGCTGGGGGACCCGCTACACACCCACCGGCAAGGTCATCTGGGCCGAACAGCCGCTGCACCACGCCGCCATGCCGGAGGCGGAGGACCTCGGCGAGATCCTGTTGGGCGAATGGGACGAAACGGCCGGGTGAGAAGAGCGTGCACAGGCGTACGCACGCCGCCTCCCGTCCGGGAAAGACCCTGATCGCGGGCTTCCCGGGGGACATTCAGCGCTCGGGGCGGCCGGGTACCCTGGCCTCGATGACCGTTTCGTCGGCACAGCGGACCCCAGGGAGCCGGATGGCGCGGGCGGAGGGTTCGCCGCTCCGGACCCGGCGGCGCGACCCGCAGCCGGTCGAGGTCACCCCGTTCCCTCATGCCCGGGAGCCATCGTGACTACAGCGCGCGCCCGAGCGGCCGCGGTCTTCGGCTGTCTCGCCCTCGCGGCACTGGGCCTGAGTGCCTGCGAGAGCACGACGGCCGCCAGACCCGCGAAGCCGTCGGCGGCCACGTCCGCCGAGAGCATGGGCGGCATGTCCGCGCTGGTCTCCGCGGCGAAACGGGAGGGCGCGCTCACGGCGATCGCGCTGCCGCGCGACTGGGCCAACTACGGCGCCCTGATCAGCGGCTTCGAGAAGAAGTACGGGATCAAGGTCACGGTCGTGGATCCGCAGAGCCACAGCGAGGACGAGATCGACACCTTGAGGAAGGCGGGGAAACGGCCGACGGCACCCGACGTGATCGACGTCGGCGACACGTTCGCGCGGAACGCCGCGGCGCAGCACCTGCTCGCGCCGTACGAAGTGGCCGCCTACGACGCGATCCCCCGCAACCAGAAGGACGCGAAGGCCCGCTGGTACAACAACTACGGCGGCTACATCTCCATCGGCTGCAACGCCGACCGGATCAAGCACTGTCCGGCGACTTTCGCCGATCCGCTGAAGCCGGGCCACAAGGGCAGGGTCGCACTCGTGGGCGACCCGACCCGGTCGGCCACCGCCTTCGCCGGCGTGTACGCGGCCGCGCTGGCGAACAACGGGTCGTTCGGGAACGTCCGGCCCGGTCTGGACTACTTCGCGGAGCTCGCGAGGACCGGCCGCTTCAACCCCGTCCACGCCAACTCGGCAACGGTCGAGAGCGGCCGGACCCCCATCAGCATCAACTGGGACTACATCAACCTCCACCTGACCGACCAGCTCCGCGACAAGGGCGTGAACTGGCAGGTCGCGATCCCCTTCGACGGCACCTTCGCCCAGTACTTCGCGCAGGCGATCAACAAGAACGCCCCGCACCCGGCGGCCGCCCGCCTGTGGGAGGAGTACCTGTTCAGCCCGGAGGGCCAGAACCTGCGGCTGCGCGCCTACGCCCGGCCGGTGCTCATGGACGCCATGAGGCGGAACGACACTCTCGACAAGGCCGCCGCCGCACGGCTGCCGACGGTCGAGGGAACGCCGCGGTTCCCGACGGACGCCCAACTGGAGAAGGCCCGGGAGACGGTCGACCAGGGCTGGTCGGCGGCGGTCTCCGGCTAACCGGGACGCCCACCGCCACCCGCCGCCCCGGCGGCGCGGGAAGCCCACCGCCACCCGCCGCCCCGGCGGCGGGTGGCGCCCACCGCGCGGTGCGGTCCCACCGGGCCGCCTCACCGCCGCTGCCGCGTGTCCGCCCTCGGTCGCATCCCTTCACCCGGCTGTCATACACCTGTAGCTTCCCTGCCGATGCAAGAACTTGCAGCAAGTTGCTGACACCGGCATCCCGAACGGCACCTGCACCGACGCCGTCACCGGGGACGTGAAGACCGTCCCGAACGGCACCCTGTCCGTCGCGGCGCCGGGCAAGGGCAATCTCCGGGTGTACGTGCCGAACGGCCCCGGCAAGATCGGCAGCGACGGCCCCTACCTGAAGTGAGGCACTCCGCCCGAGGTGAGGGACTCCGCCTGAAGTGGCGGCCCCCGCCCGAAGCCAGGTGCGGAGCGCGCCGGGCGACGCGATCCGGCCGCGCGCGCCCCCCTGACCGCCCCTCACCGAGGGGCGGACACCGGCCCCGTGACCGCGCCCACGGCAGACGAGGTCACGTCGGCTCACCTCCGCCACCTCTTGAACTCACCCCCCGGGAAGTCCACCATGGGAGCGCTCCCAAGCACCCCCGCCCCGGGAGCCACCCCACAGTGACTCAGGAGCCGCTGATGCCCCCCTCCGTGTCGTTACGCAGGCGCAGAACCCTCCCCACGGTCCTCCTGGCCGGTTCCCTCCTCCTCGGCGGTCTGCTGACCGCACCGGCCGCCGCGGGACTCGCCGACGCCGCGGCGGCGACCACGGCCGTCCGGGTCAACCAGGTCGGGTATCTTCCGGACGGCCCCAAGCGCGCCACCGTCGTCACCACGTCGTCGTCGGCGCTCACCTGGCAGTTGCGCAGCGCCTCCGGCACGGTGGTCGCCTCCGGCTCGACGGTCCCGCGCGGCGCGGACACGCCCTCCGGGCAGTCCGTCCAGGTGGCCGACTTCTCCTCGTACCAGGAGACGGGCACGGGGTACGTCCTGTCGGTGGACGGCAGCACCAGCGACCCGTTCGACATCCGCGCCGGCCTCTACGACGGGCTGCGCTCGGATTCGATGGCGTTCTTCTACCACCAGCGCAGCGGCATCGCCATCGAGTCCTCCCTGGTGGGCTCCGCCTACGCGCACCCGGCCGGGCACCTCGGCGTCGCGCCGAACAAGGGCGACACCTCCGTCCCCTGCCAGTCCGGGGTCTGCGACTACACCCGGGACGTCCGGGGCGGCTGGTACGACGCGGGCGACCAGGGCAAGTACGTGGTCAACGGAGGCATCTCCACCTGGCTCGTCGTCAACTCCTTCGAGCGGGCCCGTCGCGCGGGCACCGACGCCGCGCTGGGCGACTCCACCCTGCGTGTCCCCGAGCGCGGCAACGGCATGCCGGACGTCCTGGACGAGGCTCGCTGGGAGCTGGAGTTCCTGATGCGGATGCAGGTGCCGGACGGCAAGCCGTACGCGGGCATGGCGTTCCACAAGGTGCATGACGCCGCCTGGACCGCGCTGCCGACCCGCCCCGACCAGGACGCGCAGGTCCGTGAGCTGCACCGGCCGTCCACGGCGGCGACGCTCAACCTCGCGGCGACCGCCGCGCAGTGCGCCCGCGTCTACCGGCCGTACGACGCCGCGTTCGCCGACCGCTGCCTGGCGGCCGCCCGCAAGGCCTGGACGGCGGCGCAGGCCAACCCCGCGATGTACGCGCCCGATTCGGACAGCACGGGCGGCGGAGCCTACGGCGACACCCAGGTGAGCGACGAGTTCTACTGGGCGGCCGCCGAGCTGTACGCGACGACCGGCGAGAGCGCCTACCGGGACGCGGTCACCTCCTCGTCCTGGCACACCTCCGCCGGCGCCTTCACCCCGTACGGCTTCGGCTGGGCGGACACCGCCGCGCTGGGCCGGCTCACCCTGGCCACCGTGCCCAACGGGCTGCCCGCGTCCGACCTGGCCCGCATCCGCTCCTCGGTGACCTCGGCCGCCGACGGCTACCTGTCCACGATGGCCGGGCAGGGCTACGCGGTGCCCATTCCCAAGGACGGCTACTTCTGGGGCTCCAACAGCGAACTCGCGGACAACGCGGTCGTCATGGCCGTCGCCGGCGAGCTGACCGGGGACGCCCGCTACCGGGCCGGGGTCCTGGAGGCGATGGACTACCTGCTCGGCCGCAACGCCCTCGGCCGGTCGTACGTGACCGGGTACGGCGAGACGTCCTCGCACAACCAGCACCACCGCTTCTGGGCGCACCAGCTGGACGCCTCACTGCCGAACCCGCCGGCGGGTTCGCTCGCCGGCGGCCCGAACAGCGGTCTGCAGGACCCGGTGGCGCAGGAGAAGCTGGCCGGCTGCGCGCCCGCCGCCTGCTACATCGACGACATCGGCTCGTACTCCACCAACGAGGTGGCCGTCAACTGGAACGCCCCGCTGGCCTGGCTCGCCGCCTACGCCGCCGAGCGGACGTCCGGCGGCGGTGAGGAGCCCACGGCGGCCTGTGCGGTGACGTACAAGGTGGACAACGCCTGGAGCGACGGGTTCACCGCGACGGTGACCGTCAAGAACACCGGCTCGACCGCGGTCGACGGGTGGAAGCTGACCTGGAGCTATCCGGGCGGCCAGCGCGTGACGAACGCCTGGAACGCGACCGTCGCCCAGAGCGGAGCCGACGTCGTCGCCTCCGACGCGGGCTGGAACGGGAAGATCGCGCCGGGGGCGTCGGTGAGCTTCGGTCTCCAGGGCTCGCTCAGCGGGAGCAACCCCTCCCCCACCGCGTTCTCCCTGAACGGAGGCGCCTGCTCCTGACCTCTCCGCGACCGGGCCCGGGGACCCGGGTCCGGTCCGCCGGCCCCCCACCGGACCGCCGGCTCACCGCGGACACGCGGCGGGCCGGCGGTTCAGGCGCGTGCTCCTCCGGGGGCGCCCGATGCCGTTCAGGGTGTGCGGCGCACAGCGGCGAGCACGTGCGAAGGCGGTGGGCGGTGCCGGTCCGCCGGTGGTCAGCGGGCGCGGGCGGCGGCCGTTTTCCGGGGCAGGCTCTGCTCGCACCAGATGGTCTTGCCGCGACGGGTCTGCCGGGTGCCCCACCGCTGGGTCAGCTCGGCGACCAGCATCAGCCCCCGGCCGCCCTCGTCCGACAGCCGCGCCCGGCGCAGGTGCGGGGCGGTGTTGCTGCCGTCGGTGACCTCGCAGATCAGCGTGTCGACGTTGAGCAGCCGCAGCCGGACCGGCGGCTCGCCGTACCGCAGCGCGTTCGTGACCAGCTCGCTGACCACCAGTTCCGTGACGAAGCCGAGCTCGTCCAGCCTCCACCGGGCCAGCCGTTCCCCGGCCCAGGCGCGCGCCGTCGCCACGGCGGCCGGGTCGTCCGGGACGTCGAGGGTGGCCTCCTCCTCCGCGTCGAAGGTGTGGGTGCGTGCGACGACCAGCGCCACGTCGTCCGCGTGGGCCGACGGCACGACCGTCTCGACGACGTGGTCGCAGACCGCCTCCAGCGCGTCCGGCGGGTGCGACAGCGCCGAACAGAGACGCCGCAGGCTCAGGTCGGCGTCGGACGGCTCCAGCAGCCCGTCGGTGTACAGCGCCAGCAGGCTGCCCTCGGGCAGCTCGAACTCGGCCGACTCGTACACCCCGTTGCCCAGGCCGAGCGGCGGGCCGGGGGGCAGCCGGACCAGCCCGGCCTCGCCGTCGGGGGTGACCACGAACGGCGGCGGATGGGCCGCCCGGGCGGCCGCGCAGGTGCCGGAGACCGGGTCGAAGACGGCGTACAGGCAGGTGGCGCCCAGTTCGGCGGCGTCCGCGGACGAGCCGTCGTCGACCGGGGCGCTCCGGTCGACCAGGTCGTCGAGGTGGGTCAGCAGTTCGTCCGGCGGCAGATCCACGTCGGCGAGCGTGCGCACCGCGGTGCGCAGTCTGCCCATCGTGGCCGCCGCGCCCAGGCCACGGCCGATGACGTCGCCGACCACGAGCGCCACCCGGGCGCCCGACAACGGGATCACGTCGAACCAGTCGCCCCCGGCGCCGCCGGCCCCGTTGGCGGGCAGGTAGCGGGAGGCGGTCTCGACCGCCATCAGCGGCGGCAGCCGACTGGGGAGCAGGCTCCGCTGCAGTGTCAGCACGGCCGAGCGTTCCCGGGCGAAGCGGCGCGCGTTGTCCAGACACACGGCGGCCCGCGCCGCCAGCTCCTCGGCCAGGAGCCGGTCCTCGTCGGTGAAGGGCTGCTCCCGGGAGCGCAGCAGCACGGTGACGCCCAGCACGGTGCCCCTGGCCCGCAGCGGCAGGCTCATGATCGACCGGTAGCCGTGCTCCCGGACGCTGTCGGCGCGCGGCGGCTGATCCCTCAGCCAGGCCTGCGCGGCGGGATCGGTGAGCAGGTGCACCACCGGACGACCGGCCGTCATGCTGCGCACGGCGGGCGAGTGGGGCGGATAGAAGTCCACTTCGCCCGGTTGCAGCAGAGCCTCGGGGGCGCCGGGGCGTACGGAGTGGTTGGCCACCCGGCGCAGGGCGACCTGCCCGGTGAAGGGGCCGGGCTCGTCGCCCTTCAGCAGGGTGTCCAGCAGGTCGACGTTCACCCACTCGCCCAGCAGGGGCACCAGCTCCTCGGCGAGTTCCTCGGCGGTGCGCCGCACGTCGAGGGTGCTGCCGATGCGGGTACCGGCCTCGTTCAGCAGGGCCAGCCGGTCCGGTGAGCCGTTCCGCTCGGTCACGTCCTCGGCGGTCAGGCACAGGCCGGTGACGGTGCCGTCCGGACCGCGCAGCGGATGGGCGGCGACGGAGAGGGAACGCTCGCTTCCCGCGGAGGCGGACACCCTGCTGCGGATCCGCGTGGCCGGGGCAGGGTCGCCCGTGGCGAGCACCTGCCGCATGCGCGCCTCCCAGGCGGCGGTCTGCGGACCGGGAAGGATCTCCGTCACGCGCCGCCCGAACCAGGTGTCGTGGGCCGGGGCACCGGTGAGCCGGGCCATGGCCGGATTGCGCCGTACGCAGCGCAGCGACGTGTCGTACACCGAGAGGGCGACCGGGTGGTCGGCGAAGAGCCAGTCGAGCACCGCGGCGTCGCTCGGCGGGTACGGCCGCGCGGACGGCGGCCCGGCGGAGACCTGGTCGTCCGGCGGATCCCGAGGGGTCTGCTGCCCGGCTCGGACTTCTTCGTAGGTCATGCCCGCCGCCTCACCGGATGCTCGTACGCACGGAGCGTGGTCTCCGAGACCTCCTCCCCAAGTATGCGTCCGCCCCAGGGGCGCAACAATGCGGTGTCTGTGTGCGCCGGGCGTAAAAGGCGTGCCGCGATTCGTGCTGTGCAACAATTGGCTCAATATCAATATCTCCCGGTACCCCTCGCCGGGCGGCACCGAGCGCGCCCTCGGATCGGGAGGGAATCGCGCATGACAGGAATCTCCGCGATCGATATCGACCGCGCTATGGGCGAGAGCTTCGGCAACCGGATCATGGGACCTGGCAAGAAGACCCTCCCGCTGATCACCGCGGCCGACTTCGCCTGCGGCCTGTGCGCGGGCGATCCCACGGTCATGCTGCGGACCGTCCGCACGGCCGCCGAGCGGCACGGCGTCACGGTCGGCGCCCATCCCGGTCACCGCGCCGCGGAGGGGTTCGGCCGGCGCCGGATCCCGCTCGGCCCGGCACCGGCGTTCGGCACCGTCTTCCGCGTCGAGCAGCAGGGGCGGAGGCACACCGTCGTCGGCGGCCTTTGTCCGGAGTCGAGCGACGAAGAGAACGGCACCGCAGTCATCGGACGGAAAATCACCGGGACCGACATGGATTTCGCACTCGATCAGGTGCGGCAATTCCCGAGGAGCGGCCGGCCGCACACCGAGGCCGGAAATCCGGCGGGCATGACGGCGGACCTGACGGCGGGCGGTATCGGTCCGCGCGGCGACGGTGACCGTGCTGTCGAACCCGCGGCGACGGTCCGGCAGACGGTCGTGGAGGCGGGTGTCCCGGTCGAGGGGGTGGCGGCATGACGGGCCGTCCGGGGGTGCTCACCGAGCGCCCGACGGCTGAAACCCGGTCCGGCGGACCGGGCCGAACCTGAAAGGACCGCGCATGAGTGAGGAAACGGCCGTTGCGGCACCGTGCCCCGGTGTGTTCTACCGCCGCCCCGACCCCGGGTCGCCGCCCTACGTGGAGGTCGGCGACACCGTGGACGCGGGCACGGTGGTCGGACTGATCGAGGTCATGAAGATGTTCCAGGAGGTCCAGGCCGGGGCGTCCGGCCATGTCGCCGCGGTCCTCGTCGAGAACGAGCAGACGGTCGACGCGGGCCAGACCCTTCTCACCGTGGAGTGATCCGTGAGCACACGGACGGCACCCCTGCCCCGGGTCCTGGTCGCCGACCGCGGTGGGACAGCCGTGCGCCTCGTGAGCGCCTGCCACGACCTGGGCATCGAGGCCGTCGCCGTCCACTCGGCACCGGGCGCCGAGGCGCTGCGTGTCCGGGCGGGGGCAGGTGACCCGGCTGAAGTGGCCGGGCGGTCGGGGCGTCCGCATCGACACCGGCCTGGAGCAGGGTGACCGGATCCAGCCCTGCTACGACTCGATGATCGCGAAGGTGCTGGTGACCGGCCGGACCAGGGAGGAGGGCCGGAGCACGCAGGCCGGTGCGTGGAACGAGCATGGGAGTGGGGCGCGCGAGGTCCCTGTCGTGGGACCGGACCGCCGCCGCCGTGCTCGTCCAGCCCGTCAGTCGGTTCCCGGCCGGTGGGGATCCCGCGGCCCGATGACGAGCGCGGCGAGCATCCCGGCGAAGACCGCCGCCCACACCGCCAGCGCCGCCCACACCTCGCCCGCACCGGCCGCGGTCATCCAGCCAAAGCCCGCCGCCTCGCCCAGTTCCCGGGTCGCGACCCCGTACATGCCGACCGGGAAGACCATGCTCCAAAGACCCGTCTCGTACCGCACCGGCACGCGGCGCAGGACGTGCCGCCACAGGCCCAGAGCGATCAGCAGCGGGATCAGCCAGGTGCAGAACGACCACGCCACGGCCGAGACGCCCAGCACGAACGCCCCGGGCAGCAGCGCGTCCGCGGGCGGGAGGCGCAGGAGCCGCGCACCGGCCAGCACACTGATCGCGGCGGCGCCCATGAACACCCAGTAGGGCGGGACGAGTTCCCTCGGCTCGACGGGTTCCAGCAGCAGTCGGGCCAGTGCCAGCGCGGCGACCAGCAGGTACTGGAGCAGCCCGACGGCCCAGCACGACGAGGCCAGGACGCCCAGGGCCCGGCCGCCGCCGTGCGGGGCGAGCGCGACGGTGGCGACCGCGACGGACTGCGTGCCCACCACCCAGACGAACCAGGTGCCGTCGACCTGTCGCAGCGACAGGGGACGCGTGGAGCGGATCAGCAGCAGCGGCACACCGTAGCCGAGGACCAGCCAGCCGGCCGCGCCGACCGCCGTCAGTGCCGTGGCCGCGGCGTAGTACCCGTCGAGCACCAGGCGTCCGGCCAGCACGTCGGAGGCAGCGACGAAGGTGAGGAAGGCGAAGCCGCCAGGCCCGAGGAGGTCGCTGCGGAAACGCTCCCACCGGAACACCAGGCGCCACGCATGGCCCGCGCACAGCGCCAGGTACGCCACGGCCGCGATCCACAGCAGGGCCGTGCCGGAGACCGACGCGCCGTGCTCGGCCAGCGCGATGGACACGATGCCGGTGGCCATGACGAAGTCGAACGCTCCGGGGCTGAGGTCCTCCGCCGCACGGCGCCACGCACGTGTCGGCCTGCCGGACACCGCGGCCACGCCATCACCTCCGTCCCGGCTCCCCGGCCGCCGGTTCGCACGGGCAGGTGGGGCTTCCCCGGACCGCCCGACACCCAAACCAGGACGAACAGCATGATGTCCGGCCGTCCGGACCGGCCGCCGAGGCCCGCCACGCGCATCGCCCGCCGTCCTCGCGTCCCGCACATGGCCCGCGTGTAGGGCCGCGCGGCAGGGGGAAGCCGGGTGCAGCGACTTCCTCGAACGGGCACGGACGGGCGCGGACGGGCGGGCACTGACGGGCACGGACAGGCGCCCCACAATGGCCTGCTCAAGGCCCGGTTCGGCGCGTAATGTGACAAAGCAGGGCGGAACAACGACGGCGTCCGACGGCGCCGGGAGGAAGCACCATGGCTCACAGCCCGTGGCAGCAGCGGGGGCGGGGCCAGGCCGGGGACCGGGGAACCGCGTGGTCGCCGCAGCTCGCGCTGGACCGGCACCGGCTGCGGCGCCTGCTGGACGCGATCGGGGCGGTCAGCACCGACATGGACACCCGCACGGTGCTGCACCGCATCGTGGAAGCGGCCACCGACCTCGTGGCCGCGCGGTACGGGGCGCTGGGCGTGCTCTCGGAGAGCGGCAAGGTCATCGACCTGGTCACCGTAGGCATCGACGACCCGCAGGCGGCCCGCGCCGCCATGGGCCTGCCGCAGGGCCACGGGCTGCTGCACACCCTGGTGGACGACCGGCGGCCGTTGCGGGTGGCGGACGTGGCCGCGCACCCCCGTTCGATCGGCTTCCCGCCCGGGCATCCGGTGATGCGGACGCTGCTGGGCGTCCCGCTCCTGGTGCGCGGCACGGTCTACGGCGACCTCTACCTCGCCGACAAGCTGGACGGTACGCCTTTCGACGACGACGACGAGGACCTGCTGACGGCTCTGGCCGGCGCCGCGGGCGTCAGTCTGGAGAACGCCCGCCTGTACCAGCACCTCAAACGCGCCACCGAGCACTTCCAGCGCCGCATGCTGCCCGTGCTTCCCGACCTCTCGCCGCTCGAGGCCGCGGCCCGCTACGTACCCGCCTCCGAACTGGTGCGGCTGGGCGGGGACTGGTACGACGCCATGGTCCTGCCCGACGGCGCCACCTGTGTCGTGGTGGGCGACGTGACCGGCCACGACGTCGAGGCCGCCCCGCTGATGGGACAGGTCCGCAACATGCTGCGCGCCATCGCTCTCGACCGGTGCGAACCGCCCGGCCTGGTCATGTCAAGGCTGGACCAGGCGCTGACGAGGTTCACCGACCCGCCCACGGCCACCCTGGTCCTCGGCCGTATCGAGCGCGGCCGAGCAGGAGGCGGTGGGTACAGCTTCGGCTGGAGCAACGCCGGGCACCTGCCGCCGCTGCTGGTCGGCGCGGGCGGCGATGCGCGTTACCTGGCGCCCGCCCGGCACGGGATCCCGGTGGGCATCGACGCGAGCGTCTCCCGGTTCAGCCACGAACACCCGCTCCCCTGCGGCAGCACGCTGCTGCTGTTCACCGACGGGCTGGTCGAGCGCCGTGACCAGGACATCGACACCGGGCTGGGCAACCTTGCCGAGCAGGCCGCGCGTCTGTCCGCGGCCCCGCTGGAGGAGTTGTGCGACACCCTGATCAGCCGGAGCCGGCAGGTGTTCGACGACGATGTCGCCCTGCTGGTCCTGCGTGCCCCTTCCGACGGCCCGGCACGCTGACGGCCACGCGACCCGGATGCCGCCCCGGCCGTGGAAGAGCTCGGGCCGGCGTTCCATGATTCACCGCCGGCGGGCCGGGCCCGGCTCGGACGCGGCCGCCCGCCCGAGTGCCTCGGAATCACCCGACCGGACCTCTTTCGCTCTGCGCCGATCGGTGCCTCACCCCGCGTGTCAGCGCCCGGAGGACGCGTCGCGGACGCGCTGCGCCCGGAGCGACACGTCCGGCCCGGTGGTAGGACGGGAAGACGCGTCGTGCAACAGCATGTGGAGGCGAGACCATGACCGAAGCCGTGTACCACCCGGCCACCCCGGAGATCGGCCGGCGCCGCGCCCGGCTCGCTCCGGCCGTCAACGAGGCGTTCGAGAACTTCAGCCGGGCCGTGTTCGCCGAGGGGGCGCTGCCGGAGAAGACCAAGCAGCTGATCGCCGTCGCCGTCGCCCACGTCACGCAGTGCCCGTACTGCATTCAGGGCCACACCCGCCTCGCGCGGCGGAAGGGCAACAGCCCGGAAGAGATCATGGAGGCCATCTGGGTCGCCGCCGAGATGCGCGCCGGCGGCGCCTACGCCCACTCCACGCTCGCCCTGCACGCGATGGGAGAGACCGGACCCCACTGACGACAGCGGGCACACCGGAACCCCGAGCGGTCCTCGCCGCCCCGCGCACCGGGCGGTCTCTCCGCTCGCCTGCGGGCGGCGCCCTGCCGGGCCGGACACGGAAAGCCCGGCACGCTTCGTGCCGGGCTTGTCCGGACCGCCGGATCAGACGACGCGGATGTTCTCCGCCTGGGGACCCTTCTGGCCCTGCGTGACGTCGAACTCGACGTGCTGGCCCTCCCGCAGTTCGCGGTAGCCCTGACCGGTGATGTTGGAGTAGTGGGCGAAGACGTCCGGGCCGCCGCCCTCTTGCTCGATGAAGCCGAAGCCCTTCTCCGCGTTGAACCACTTCACAGTGCCCTTGGCCATGTCTGTCTCCTTCGAGGGTGTTCGGGCCCGCACGGTGCTGCGGGTCCGGAGGTGATCGCCCTGGTCCGGAGAGGGCTGCACGGCAAAGCGCCCGCAGGCAAGGTGACCGCGGGCGAACGACTTCGGAACCACGACTGCTCTGTGGATTACGCTAAGCCCTCTTCCGAGGGCACCGCCAGGCCGAAACGCCGTGGGACCCGTCGTACGCCGGTGCACGGCGAAGGCGATGCGCCCCTCAGTCGGCGACATGGGGCCAGTGTGCGAGGCTGCCGAACGAGGGGGCGGTTCGTGTGGCCTCCTCCGTCGAGGGGCAGATCTCGTAGGACTCACGCAGGCCGCTGAGGTCGAAGATCCTCAGGGTCCGGCCGGAGGCGGACGCGACGCGCAGTGAGCCGTCGTGCTGCCGGATGCGTTTCGTGATCGCCACGATCACGCCCAGCCCCATCGAGTCCATGAAGGGCACGAAACCCAGGTCCAGGACGAAGTGGTGGTGTCCGTCGTCGATGAGCTTGATCACCGCTTCCCGGATCATGGGGGCGGTGTGGGCGTCCACGTCGCCGTCGAGTTCGACGACGGTCCAGCCGTTCACCACGGTGTAGCTCACGGTCATGCTCTCGTGCCGGACGATGTTCGCTCGCATTGCCGTCACCTGTTCCGGGTCAGCCATTCGGCGAGGACGGCGGCCTGGCTGTGGTCGACGTCCTTGGTGGCGGTCAGCAGCATGAGCTTGTCGTGCGCTGCCAGGTCACGCAGGTGTCCGGCCGCCTCGCGGTGTCCGGCGTCGCGCAGTTCCGCCAGATAGCGGCGGCGGAACTCGGCGAACCGGCTGGGTTCATGGGCGTACCACTTGCGCAGTTCGTTCGACGGTGCGACATCGCGCAGCCACTCGTCCAGATGCGCGTCCTCCTTGCGCATGCCCCGTGGCCAGATCCGGTCGACCAGCACGCGCCTGCCGTCCTGCGGCGTGGCTTCCTCGTAGATTCTGCGACAGGTGATCTGTTCGGCCATGACCGTGCCCTTCCAGATCGGTCGGGACTCCCGGCCCGGACAGGCAGCTCCAGTCGCTGCCGCGAAGCGCGTGGACCCGACCCGTCCATCTTATCGAGCGGTCGTGCGCATCGGCCGGGATGCCGCCGGGTCGGTCGGGCCGATCCGGCAGGGGCGGCGTCCGGAACGGCGTATCGACGAGGAGGGCACATGCCCGGCAGACGGCCTTCGGCCCAGGCACCTGATTTTCCCGCGCGGACGGCGCCTCGGACGCGCTCACCGGGCGAGCTGGACGCGGCGGTGACGACCTGCCGGGCGTGCCCGCGGCTGGTGGCCTGGCGGGAGGAGGTCGCGCGGGTCAGGCGCAGGGCGTTCCGGGACTGGGAGTACTGGGCGCGTCCGGTGCCCGGGTTCGGCCCGGCGGACGCGTCGCTGGTCATCGTCGGGCTGGCTCCGGCCGCGCACGGCGGGAACCGCACCGGGCGCATCTTCACCGGTGACCCGTCCGGCGACGCGCTGTACGCCGCCCTGTACGACATCGGGCTGGCCTCCCAGCCGGTCGCCGCGCACCGCGACGACGGGATGGAGCTGTACGGGGTGCGGATCACGGTGCCGGTGCACTGCGCTCCCCCGGCCAACCGGCCCACCACGACCGAACGCGACACGTGCCGTCCGTGGCTCGCCCGCGAGCTGGAGCTGCTGCGGCCGACCCTGCGGGCGGTCGTGGTCCTCGGCGCGTTCGCCTGGCACGCGCTGCTGCCCGTGCTGGCCGGCGCCGGATGGCGGCTGCCGAGACCGCGCCCGGTCTTCGGGCACGGCGCCGAAGCGCCGGTCGTCGATCCGGCGGGCGAGCGGGAGGTGTGGCTGATCGGCGGTTACCACCCCAGCCGGCGCAACATGTCCACCCGCACCCTCACACCCGCCATGCTCCGCGACGTCCTGCGCCGTGGCGCGGAGGCCGCCGGACTGCCCACCCGTACCGGAGCGCGCCCCCTGGACACCTGAGACCGGTGTCCAGGGCGGGCGGATCGCGGCGGCCGGGCACGGGGCACCCCGGGGTGCGGGGGCGGGTGCCCGTGCGGAGGCGGTGGGGCGGGGCCGGTCAGTCGTCCGAGAGGGCCGGCCCGAAGCGGAAGAGGTTGGCCGGGTCCTCGGCGCGCTTGACGGCGACGAGCCGGGCGTGGTCCTCCGCGCCCCACACCGCGGCCACGTCCTCCGGAGTGGAGACCGCGGCGAAGTTGAGCAGCGCGCCACCGGTCGACCAGGGCTTCAGCGCGTCGACGACGCCGTTCCCGGCCGCGGGGACCGCCTCCTCCAGGCCGGGCAGCAGCGGGCCGACCACGTGCACGCAGTAGGCGCCGTCACGGCCGGCGACCGCGTTCGGCGGGGTCGCGGGACGGGACAGGGCACCGCCGAGCTGCCGGATCTCCACGACGAGCGGAGGCACGTCGGCCTGCGGGCCCGCCGCCGCGATCAGGGCGTCGACGGTGTCCTCGTCGAGCGTGCGGAGCAGGCTGCCCTGGTGCCAGCCGGGCATGGGGTGCGTGGGGTCCTGGCACACCGAGTCCGTCTCCGTGAACGGCAGCTGCCCGATGTGGTCCAGCACCGCCTGGCCGCTCCGGCGCATGGGCGCGAGCAGCGCCTCGCCCTCCTCGGCCGGGCCGTTGAACGAGTACCGCAGGTGGACGACGAACTTGCCGCGCAGCGGCTCCGGGATCTCCTCCAGCGGCGGCAGACGCAGCAGGGCGACGGAGCTGTGCGCCGTCTCGGGAAGCGTCGGCGCCCAGGCGCGGTAGGCGTGCAGCACCGAGGCCGTCGAGGAGGCGTCGAAGAAGATGCCTCCGGCGTACAGGGTGGTCACCGGGAAGAGACGGACCTCGATGGCGGTGACGATGCCGAACTGGCCCCGTCCGCCGCGGACGGCCCAGAACAGGTCCGGCTCGGCGTCGGCCGTCACGTGCCGCAGGCGGCCGTCGGCCGTCACCAGGTCGAGCGCGACCACGTGGTCGGCGGCGAAACCGTACTCCCGGCTCAGCAGACCGATGCCGCCGCCGAGGGTGTAGCCGACCGCTCCCACACCGGAGGACGAGCCGCACAGCGGGGCGAGGCCGTGCCCGGCGGCGGCGTCGACGACCTCGCGCCAGCGGGTCCCCGCCTCGATGCGCGCCACGGACCGCTCGGGGTCGACGACGACTCCGCGCATGCCGCGGGTGCTGATGAGCAGCCCGCCGTCGCACGGCGCGCTCCCGTGCCCGGTGGCCTGGACGGCGACCGGGACGCCCCGCTCGGCGGCCCAGCGCACCGCGGCCACGACGTCCTGCGCGTGGCCGGCCGCCACCACGGCGACCGGGTGGTGCACGACGGCCAGGTTGAAGCCGGCGGCCTCCTCGGCCAGTCCGGGGTCGCCCTGCAGGTACACCTGGCCCGAGACCCCGGAGCGCAGCAGCCGTACGTCGTCTTCGGTGAGGGAGCGGTGGGGGGTCACTGGCGTGGGCATCGGTATGTCTCCAGTCCTGAGAAGGGCTTCGAACCGTTCGGCCGGCCCGTCGGCAGGTCTCCTCGTGGAGCGCCTGACCGGGTGGCCGGAACCGATCCTGCGGGCCGGTTCTGCAAGGCAGCTGGAACGGTGTTCCAGAGGGCGGCGACGGGTTTCCAGCGACCTTCAAGGCGTCGGCCGGACTCCAGCGGCCGTCAAGCGACGGCCCGGTCGCGGTGGGCTCCGAGGCGACGGTCCGGTCCCGGCGAACGCCGAGGTGACGGCCGGTGGAGACCCGGGAAGCGGGCCGGGGTGCGGCCGTGGCACGGCCTCGCGCCGGCCCGCCACCGCGCAGTCGGCCGGACAGTAATGTCACGGATATGTCCGGATGGGCGGCAGCCGTTCTGCTTTGGCGACCTTTTCTGGCATTCTCTTGGTCCAATTGAGGGACGGGGCGAAGAATGCACGAGGTCCGCATCGGTGTACTGGGGCCTGTTTCGGCCAGCGTGGACGGCCGGCCGGTCGCGTTGGGAGGGATACGGCAGCGTGCCGTGCTCGCGGTGCTGGTGGCCGCCCGCGGCAGGCTGGTGCCGCAGGACGTGTTGATCAACGATGCGTGGGACGGCCAGAGCGACCCCACCACGGCCACCCTGCACTCGTACATAGCGGGCCTGCGCAAGGTACTGGAGCCGGGACGCGCGACCGGGGGCTCGGCGCGGGTGCTGGTCCGGGAGGGCCTCGGGTACGCCCTGCGCCTGAAGCCGGATCAGGTGGACGCGGAGCGGTTCACGGAACTCGCCGCACAGGGCGAGCGTCTCGTGCGCTCGGGGGACCCCGAGGCGGCCGCCGCCGTGCTCGGTGAGGCCCTCGGGCTGTGGCGGGGACCCGCGTACCACGAGTTCGCCGAGTACGCCTTCGCCGTGCCCGAGGCCGCCCGGCTGCACGGTCTTCGGCTGTCCGCCCAGGAGGACCTGTTCACCGCCGAACTGGCCCGGGGGCGGCACACCGCGGTGATCGGCGACCTGGAGAAGCACACGGCCGAGCAGCCGCTCAGCGAACGGGGCTGGGAACTGCTCGCGCTGGCCCTGTACCGGTCGGGGCGGCAGGGCGACGCGCTGTCGGCGCTGCGCACGGCCCGCCGGGTGCTCGCGGAGGAACTGGGCGTCGACCCGGGACCGTCGCTGCGCCGCCTGGAGGTGGCGCTGCTGGAGCAGGACTCCTCCGCCGCGCCGCCGGTCACCGGCCCGGTGCAGCCGGTGGACCTCGAGCCCGCGTCCCCGGCACGGCGCGGTCGCCGGCTGCCCCTGGCGCTGACCGGACTCGTCGGACGGGACGAGGAGCGGGCCCGCATCGGCGCCCTGCTCCGGGAGAACCGCCTGGTCACGCTCACCGGCGCCGGCGGCATCGGGAAGACCCGGCTCGCCCTCGAGGTGGCCCACGCGCGCGACGACGAGGACGGGCCGTGGCTGGTGGAGCTCGCCGACCTGGAGACCCCCGATCCCGAGCTGCTGGTCGCCGACATCGCCGACGTGCTCGGCTTCCGCGACGCCACGACGGCGGAGCGCCTGGCGCAGGTGCTCGGCGCGCGCAGCACACTGCTGCTCCTGGACAACTGCGAGCACGTGCTGAGCGCCGCCGCGAGCACCGTCGCCCACCTGCTGTCGCACTGCCCCGGCCTGCGGATCCTCGCCACCAGCCGCGAGCCGCTGAGCGTGGCGGGCGAGGTGGTGTACGAGGTCGGGCCGCTGCCGCCCGGGGCGGCCCGGGAGCTGTTCTTCGCCCGGGCGGCCGCCGCCGTTCCCGGCTGGGTCCCGGACACCCACGAGATCGCGACCGGCGAGGCGATCTGCCAGGAACTCGACGGGCTGCCGCTGGCCATCGAACTGGCCGCCGCCCAGTGCCGCATGCTGGCGGTGGACCAGATCGCGCAGGCCCTCGACGATCCCTTCGCGGTGCTCGTCGGCGGACCGGAGACCGGCCCCGCCCGGCACCGGGCGCTGCAGACCACCGTGGAGTGGAGCCACCGGCTGCTGAACCAGCCCGAGCGTGAGCTGTTCTACCGGCTCAGCGTGTTCGCGGGCGGCTTCGACCTGGACGCCGCGACCGCGGTCGGCGGCAGGCCGGTGCTCTCCGACCTGACCGCGCTCGTCCGCAAGTCCCTGCTCGCCACGGTGGCCGGCAGCCGGCCCCGGCGCTACCGCATGCTCCAGACCCTCAAGGACTTCGCCCGCCGCAAGGCCGATCCGGCGGTGCTGACCGCCGCCCAGGCGTCGCACCGGTCGTGGGTGCTGGGCCGGGCCGAGGCGGCCGAGCAGCTGCTGTACGGCAAGCACGCGCGGGCGGGCATGGAACAGACGACCCGGGACCTGCCCGAGATCAGGGCGGCGTTCACCTCCGCGCTGCTCGCCAGGGACTCCGAGTACGCGCTCCGCCTGGCCGGCGCCCTGCACCGGTACTGGTACCGGTGGGGTCACATCGCCGAGGGCCTGGGCTGGCTGAAGGCGGCCCTGGACATCTGCCCCGAGGGCGCGCCGGGTCCGCGGGCACGCGCGCTGATGGGGATGGGGGCGCTGTCCTACCTGCTGGGCGACTTCGCGACGGCGGCCCAGGCGTCGGCGGAAGCGGCCCGGCACGCCCGGGAGGCCGACGACCTCAGGTCCGAGGCCGGGGCGCTCGCCTACCGTGCGCTGTTCGAGGGGCTGCTGGGCAAGCCGGGCAGCGAGAAGATCGCCGAGGGCGCGGTCGTACTGGCCCGCGCGTCGCAGGAACCCTGGCTGGAGTCCGAGACGCTCATGGTCCTCGGGATGCTGCTGCGCATGACGGGACCGAGCGACCGCGCACGGGAGATCCTGACCCGGTCCAGGGAACTGGCCAGGGCCTGCGGTCACCGGTTCGTCCAGGCGTCGTCCGCGTGGCTGCTGATGAAGAGCGACATCGACGAGGGCCGCCCGGCCGAGGCGCTCGCCGCGGGCGTGACCGCCCTGCGGGTGATCGAGGAGGAGGGCGACGTCACCGGCTGGCTGGCGATCGCCCACGCCACCGCCGCCGCGCTGACGCTGACCGGGCACCGGGAGGCCGGTGCCATGCTCCTGGGCGTCGTCGAGGAACAGGGTTCCCGCATCGGGTACTCGCCGGTCCTCATGGACCCCGTCGACGGGCCGGGGCACGCCCGGCTCGTCCGGGACGCGCTGTCCACGGAGGACTTCGTCCGCTGCCACGAGGCGGGCCGGAAGATGTCGCCCGCGGACATGAACGAGTACATGTATCGCTCCGTCACCTCTCTCGGGGCGGGCGCGGACCGGGAAGCGGGAGCGGAAGCCGACGTGCGCCCTCGTCCGTGACCGGCACCGGTCCGGCCGCCGGGGCGCCCGTCCCCGGCTGCGACGCGGCCGACGGTGGTGAGGCACCCCCGTACCCCACCACCGTCATGCGTCCCCGTGGATCCGGGCGTCTGTGCGCCCGTTCCCGGTGGTGGTGCGCCCGGCGGTGAGGCACCCCCGTACCCAGCCACCGTCACGCATCCCTTTTCCCGGACACGATGCTGGCTCCATCGGCTTGGAGTTCGCTGGGAAGCCGGGACCGGCGGGCCGTGGGCCGGTTCCAGTGGCCTTGCAGAGTGGATCTCCATGCTCCGCTACGGCCGCCCGGACGGCGCGGGTGTCCGACCCGCCCCGGGCGTCGCACGGTCCGAACGCCGGACCTGCCGCCCGACGGAGGAAGGAATCGCCGTGCCGAACACCCGCGTGCCGTCCCTCGACGGCCTGGCCGCGCCGCGCTCCGGCGCGGCGGGTCCCGTCCTCGTCCCGGGCGGCCCCGGACCCGGCGCGGACACCGCCGGCCGCCGCCCGCCCGTCCGGCACCGTCCCGGGGCCGTGGTGGGCGCCGTGTGCGCGCGGGACGCCGTCGGCACCGTGCGGTGGGCCGAGGCCCCGGTACTGCCGGTGACGGTCCGGCGGACGGGGCAGGGTCCCGTGGAATCGCACGGGGGGCCGCTCGTCACGACCGGGCGGACGCGTCCGGCCGGCCTCGCGCCGGCGGTCGCCGCGTACGCCGCCTGACCGCGCCCGCCCCGAATGGAGTCCCGATGAGGGAGCCAAGCCGCTCCGACATGCCCGCCGCGCCGTCCACCACCCTTCCCGAGGACCTGCTGCTGCTCCACACGCATCCCAGGACCGGAGCCCTGAAGCCACCGCGTCACACCGGTCTGCTCCTGGCCGGAGCCATGCTCACCGAGCTGCTGCTCCGCGGGGCGATCACCGTGCGGGACTCCCGGGTCACGCTGGAACGGCAGGCCGCGGCGGCCGACCCGCTGTCCGGCGACCCGCTGTCCGGCGACCCGCTGTCCGGCGACCCGCTGTCGGCGGACCTGCTGCGGCGGCTGCGGGACGCCGGTGGCGGATCCCGCTCGGCGAGCCTGGAGCGCTGGGTGCGCGAGGCGGCCTCGCCCAGCCCCGACGCCGACTGGCTCAAGCTGCTGACCGCCCGCGGCCTCGCGGCCCGACGGCCCCGGCGCCTGCTGGGCGTCCTGGACGTCGGCGGCGACCGATTGCGGGCGGACCCGGGCTGGCCCGCGCGGCTGGCCTCCCGGGCCGGGGTCGCCGTCCGGTCCGGGAAGGGGGGACCGGCGGCCGGGCCGTCCGACGCCCGCGACCTCCATCTCGCCGCCCTGATCGGGGCGAGCGCGTTCGTGGAACGGCTGCCCGCGCCGTTCCGGGACCGGGGCCTGGTCGATCCGTTGATGGACCTCGCCTTCGAGTTGCCGATCGCGGACGCCACCAGGGAACTGCTCCAGGCCGCCGGTTCCGGTGGCCGCGGCGACGGCATCGATCTGACCGACAACGACTGGGGCTTCCTCAGCGACAGCGGCTGAGTCCCCGTCACCGCGACCGCGGCGGGGGCGTGAGCCGATGCCGCGACCCGGGCGTTCGCGGCGGAGGGCCGTCGGCCCTGGGGCCTTGAAGCCGGCTGCAAGCCGCGCGGCAGCGGACGGCCGTCCTCTGCAGCCGCCTTGCAGCAGGTGGCCGGACACTCGTCGGGACCCGGGCCACGCCTCGAAGGCCGGCGCCCGGCCTGCCACTTGATCCGTTCGTTCCGTCTCCAGGGAGAGACCCATGCGCACCGTCCCCACCGCCCCGTCCCGTCGAGGTCCCCGCCGCGTCGCCGCCGCCCTGGGTCTTTCGCTCGCCGCGCTCCTGGTGGGCTGCGGCCCGACCGGGGACGTGGACGGCATCGCCGGATCGGGCGCCGCGACACCGGGCGCCAAGACCCCCGCTGCCGCGGCCTCCACCACCGCGGCCGGCAAACCCGCGGGCAAGGTCTCCGCCCAACTGGTCGGCGAATGGCAGGAGCCGTCCGACTACCTGACGCTCGGCAAGCGCAACCTGGACATCTACGACCCGCAGTCGGGCTGGCCGTCCGATCCGGACGCCGTCCGGGCCGGCAGCGGCATCCGTATCACCGCCGACGGCCACTACGTCTGGTCCGGCTACACCGCGACCAACATCAGCGGCAGCGCCTGCCACAGCCGGGCGCTCACCTACCAGCGCGGCAAGGCAACCCAGGACGGACAGACGATCATCCTGGAGCCGGAGATCAACCGCCAGGCGTACCAGGGCGGCTGCAACAGCGACTCGGACATGGACGCGGAGCAGGACCACTCCCCGCAGCGCTGGGGATGGCAGCGCACCACCGACGACCAGGGCCGCGTCCACCTGAAGCTGGTCTCCGTGGAGAAGAGCCACGACTACGTCCTCGTCACCGACTGAGCACCGCGCCACCCCCACGCCACGCGAGGAGCCCTTGACGCTCCGGCCGACGGTTTCCAGCGGATTCCAAGCCGGCTTGCGGATCATGGGCGCGTCGCGGAACAGCAGCGACATCACATGTCCCGGAACCATCCATGCCCACCGGGTCGTCCAGTCAACCGAGTCCGGACGATCTACGGAAAGTCCATGAAATCCATTCGAACGACGAGGACTTCGGTCCTCACGGGGGAGTCATCCATGCGCGTCCGACGCGTTCCCGTCATCGCTGTGGCCGCCATCGGCGCGGCCCTGCTCACCGGCTGCCAGCCCAACGACGTCGAGGCCGACCCCAGCCTCACCGCGGGTGCTTCGCCGGCCGCGTCCAAGCCGTCGGACGACCGGTCGCCCGCGCCCGACGCGCCCCCGTCCCAGGACGGCTCTCCCTCCTCGGCACGGCGCGTCGTCGACGCGCCGCGGGCGGGCGGTCTGCCCAAGGCGACCGGCAAGGCGCAGCTCACGGATGTCCCCGTCGATCCCGGTGACGTGCGCGACAACATGAACATGGTGGAGCAGAAGTACCTGCGCAAGGACTCGCAGGGCCGGCAGGCGAACGTGCTCGTCGTCGCCGTGGACAACGTCCCGGAGGACACCAGCAAGCGCCGGGAGTACCTGTTCCGGGGCATGCTGGACTACCTCAAGTGGGAGGGCACCCCGCCGCAGGCCCAGCCGATCAGCACCACCGACCCGCTCGGCGGCTCGGTGGAGTGCATGCTGGCCTCCTTCGTCGAGGACGGCGACGTCGTCTGCGGCTGGGCCGACGACACGACCGCCGGCGTGGTCCACTTCCCCAACAGCACCGTTCCCGAGGCCGAGAAGCTGATCGTCGCGATGCGCGCCGACCTGGAGAAGTGAAGCGCCACGGCTGAACGCCAGGGCTGAGAGGCGGCCCGCACCGGTACGGTTCCGGCCGGTGCGGACCGCCTCAGGTGTCCCCCGCGCCGCGTTCCGCGCCGCTGCCTCCGGCTCCCAGAGGTCTCCGCGCTCCCCGCGCTCCCCGCCGTACGGTCCGCGCCCCGAGGGAGCCGGCCCCTCCGGCGGCGTGTGATTGACTGATCCGCATGGCTCCCGCCTCCCCATCCGCCCGATCGGCCGCGGCCGCCGATCCGGTCACCGCCACTCGGCCCCGCAACCGCAAGCAGCTCATCGTCGACGCGGCCGGGCGGGTCTTCAGCGAGCGCGGCTACCACAAGGCGTCCATGGAGGAGGTCGCGTCCGGTGTGGGTATCACCGCGGCCGCTCTGTACCGGCATTTCCCGAACAAGTACGCGCTGTTCGCCGAGTGCGCCCACGTCATGGCGGACAGGCTGGTCGCCGCGCTCGACGAGGTGCCGCCCGGGGCGGCCCTGCCGGACGTGCTCACCGCCGTGGCCCGGGTCACCATCGCCCAGCGCGCGTCGGGCGGCGTGTACCGGTGGGAGGCCCGCTACCTCAACCGCGAGGACCGCCGACGCCTCGGGGTGACGTTCGGCCGCCTCGTCGAGCGGGTCGACGAGGCGGTGCAGCGCGAGTACCCACTGCCCGACGAGCGCCTGCGGGCCATGGCGGCCCTCGGCGCGATCGGGTCCATCACGATGCACCACACCTCCATCGCCCAGCGCCGGGCCGAGGACCTGCTGCTGGCATCCGCGCTGCGGGTGGCCGCGACCGATCCGTCGGCGGGCCGGCCGGGCGCGCACCCCGTCGAGCTGCCCGCCCGGCCCGTGCCGCGCACCCGGCGTTCGGAGATACTCGCGGCGGCCATCCCGCTGTTCGCCCGGGACGGATTCGCCAACGTCACGAACGGACAGATCGCGGAGGCGGTGGGGCTGACCCCGTCCGCGCTCTACCGCCACTACCCGGGCAAGATCGACATCCTGGCGGCGGCATGCCTCCAGGCGGCGGGACTGCTGGCCCAGGGGGTGGAGCGGAGTCTGCGCGAGGTGACCGACCCGCACGACGCCGTCGTCGCGCTGGCGGCGACGTACGTGGCCTACAGCTTCGAGTACACCGAGCTGAACAGCGTCGCCGAGGCCGAGGTCGCCGGCCTGCCGGACGACCTGCGGCGGCCGCTGGTCCTCGCGCAGCGCGAACACATCGCCGTGTGGGAGCAGCAGTTGCGGCTGGCCCGTCCCGAGCTGGACCCGAGCCGGGCCCGGGTGCTGGTGCACGCGGGGTTCGGCGTGGTGGTCGAGGCGGGACGCAGACTGCGGTGGCGGGACAGCGCTGACCATCGTGCGGCCGTGACCGCGCTGGTCGTGGGCGCCCTGGGGCTGTGAACGGCGCCCGCCCCCGGCCCGGCTGCCGTGGGGCGGGCAGCGGCGGTGTCGGACCGGCGGCTCAGTCCGGCCGGTTCCCGGTGGGGATCGTGATCGGGGTGCTGGTCCCGGAGCTGCCCCTGTTGAGGAACAGCATGGCCAGGGCGCGCACGAACTGGTCGACCATGTAGAAGGTGGCGGGCACGACCGGCGACAGCCCCTCACGGAACAGGATGTACGCCGGCCACGCGGTGCGGACCAGGGCCGCCGCCGCGTAGTCGCGCTTCAGTCCCAGCCAGTCCCCGACCTCGTCGCTGAGGACGTAGCGCACGAACTCGTTCAGGAAGCCGCGCGTGACGCCGAGGTCGATCTGTGCGGTCAGGCCGAGCAGGTCCTCGGCCAGTTCGATGCCCTCGGTCGTCGGGGTGAGGATCGGGGTGAGCACCTGCGCCGACTGCTTGTCGGCCTCCGCCCACGTCTGCGGGATGTACTCGTCCGGCACGCCGAGCAGGTGGATGGCGACCTGCCAGGAGTGCAGGAACGCCTCCTGGTCCGCGGCCGGGAACGGGACCTTCCACTCGAGCAGCTTCCGGTGCACGTAGGTGCCCAGGCTGTGGAAGGTGACCAGGATGTCGGCGGCGCTGATCGGGACGGACTGGTCGGCGACCGCCCGCCAGTGCGGCGACTGCGGCAGCAGGTGCCGCACCGCGGCGTGCACCACGCGCGTCTTGTTGGCGGTGACGACGAACTGTCCGGTCGGCTCGAAGGCTCCCAGCTGGGACAGGTCGTATCCGAAGGTGAACGTCTTGGCCGCGCGGTCCTGCATGTCGGCGCCGCCCGCGGACCAGTAGACGCTCCTGGCCTCGCGCGGGATCACGGTGCTCATGATCCCGCTGCCGAGGCCGTACAGCATGAAGAGGTACGTGTCCCGGCGCCGGTTGAAGTCGGCGGCACGGGTCAGCTTGGCCCGGTCGGCCCAGGAGGGCAGCTTGTCGACCTGACCGAGGTATGCGGCGAACTCGGCGGGCAGGCCGCCGGGCAGCGGGTCGTTGTTGTTCACCCACGACGCCCAGGCGGTGTTGATCGCCGGAACGTGTCCGTTGTCGAGCATCGACGCCATCAGCGGGTCCGCCAGGTCGTCCCAGATCCACTGCGGACCGGTTCCGGCAGCGGCGTCCGCCGTCGCCGAGCCTGCCGACGCCCACGCCGGGGCGGAGCTCGCCACGCCCACCAGGCCGAGTGCGGCACCGAGCGACAGAAGCCTTCGCCTACTGAGGTTCTCCATTGACTTACCTGCTTCCCTGATGGGCCAGAGGATTTCAAGTGCCGCCGCTGACTGGCGAATTGCGCGACTGGTGCATGACGAACGTCGCCTCACTGATGTGATTTCTGATTAACATAGCGAGGCGCGTTGCCGTCGGCAATGGTTCGGCACAGCCCACCCTCACAGCGGTCTCACGCCGCTGCGGCGCAGCAGGTTCGACGAAGCGTCGGTCCTGGGCGGTGGCGGGCCACGGGGCCCGCCACGCCCCTCACACCACGGCGTCCCCCGCCGCCACCTCCGCCTGCCCGTCCACCCGCTCGAACTGCGTCCGGTACAGCTCCGCGTACCGCCCGCCCGCCGCCAGCAGTTCCTCGTGGGTGCCGCGTTCCACGACGCGGCCGTCCTCGACGACCAGGATGAGGTCCGCCGACCGGACGGTGGACAGCCGGTGGGCGATGACCACCGCCGTCCTGCCCTCCAGCGCCTCGGTGAGCGCCTCCTGGACGGCGGCCTCCGAGGTGTTGTCCAGGTGCGCGGTGGCCTCGTCCAGGACCACGACGCGCTGACGGGCCAGCAGCAGCCGGGCGATGGTCATGCGCTGGCGCTCGCCGCCGGAGAGCCGGTAGCCGCGTTCGCCGACGACGGTGTCGAGGCCGTCGGGCAGGGACCGTACGAGGTCGTCGAGGCGGGCGCGGCGCAGCGCGTCCCACAGTTCGGGCTCGGCCGCCCCGGGGCGGGCCAGCAGCAGGTTGGCGCGGACGGTGTCGTGGAAGAGGTGGCCGTCCTGGGTGACCATGCCGAGGGTGGCCCGCAGGGAGGCGGCGCTCAGCTCGCGGACGTCGACGCCGCCGATGCGCACGGCGCCCTCGTCGACGTCGTACAGGCGCGGCAGCAGGGCGGCGATGGTGGACTTGCCCGCCCCGGAGGAGCCGACGAGCGCGACGGTCTGTCCGGGCTCGGCGCGGAAGGAGACGCCGTGCAGGACCTCGGCGCCGCCCCGGGTGTCCAGGGACGCCACCTCCTCCAGGGAGGCCAGGGAGACCTTGTCGGCCGACGGGTAGGCGAAGCGGACGTCGTCGAACTCGACGGCGACCGGGCCCTCGGGGACGGCGCGCGCGTCGGGCCGCTCCTCGATGAGCGGCTTCAGGTCCAGCACCTCGAAGACGCGCTCGAAGCTGACGAGGGCGCTCATCACCTCCACCCGGGCGCCGGCCAGCGCGGTCAGCGGCGCGTACATGCGGGTCAGCAGCAGCGCCAGCGACACCACGGCGCCCGGCTCCAGGCTGCCGCGCAGGGCGAACCAGCCGCCGAGGCCGTACACGAGGGCGAGGGCCAGGGAGGAGACGAGGGTCAGCGCCGTCATGAAGACCGACTGGGCCGTGGCGGTGCGCACGCCGATGTCCGCGACCCGGCGGGCCCGCTCGGCGAACTCCCGCGACTCCTCGTCCGGGCGCCCGAACAGTTTGACCAGCGTGGCGCCGGGCGCCGAGAAGCGCTCGGTCATACGGGTGCCCATCGCCGCGTTCAGCGTCGCCGCCTCGCGCTGCATGCGGGCCATCCGGCTGCCCATCCGCCGGGCCGGGACGACGAACACCGGCAGCAGCACCAGCGCGAGCAGCGTGATCTGCCAGGAGAGGGTGAGCATCACGGCGAGCGTGAGCACCAGCGTGACCACGTTGCTCACCACGCCCGACAGCGTGTTGCTGAACGCCCGCTGCGCGCCGATCACGTCGTTGTTGAGCCGGGAGACCAGCGCGCCCGTACGGGTACGGGTGAAGAACGCGACCGGCATCCGCTGCACGTGATCGAACACGGCCGTCCGCAGATCGAGGATCAGGCCCTCCCCGAGCGTCGACGACAGCCGGCGGCCGAGGACGCCGAGCGCCGCCTCGGCGAGCGCGATGAGCGCGATGAGCAGGGCCAGGCGTACGACCGTGCCCTCGTCGCCGCCCGACACGATCGCGTTCACCACGCGCCCGGCCAGCACGGGGGTGGCGACGGCGAGCAGCGCCGTCACGACTCCGAGCAGTACGAACAGCGCGATGCGGGCGCGGTGCGGGCGGGCGAACGCGCCGATACGGCGCAGCGTGGCACGCGCGAGGGGCCGACGCTCCTGCTGGGCGTTCATGACACTGTGCAGCTGTGTCCACGCCGTGGTCTCCATGCTCATGGGAGAGAAGGTAGAACCTCGATCGTTGTCGAGGTCAACACTCCCCCCGCTTCGTCCCCCGCTCCGCCCCCTCGCACCGTCCCCTCGCCGAAGGACCCCATGGCTCCGTCTCCCCACCCGCTGCCCGTCCGTAAGCAGCCGTCCGCGATCCCGCAACCCGCGGTTGGCGGTGAGCGGGCACCCTCGTCCGATGTGACCGCGGTACACCTCCCCGAAGCACCGCTCGACCAGGGACGCCTCCCCCAAGACCGTCTCCCCCAAGGACGGCCCTCCCGAGGACGTCTCCCCCGGCGGGTCCCGGTCCGCCGGATCCTGTGCCTGGTGCCGTTGCTGCTGGTCACCGTCGTCGCCGTACGGCACCACGGGGTCCTGGCCGACGGCTTCTCCCGGCTGCGCGCGGCGGAGTGGCCGTGGCTGCTGGCCGCGAGCGGCGCGACCTGTCTGACCTGGGTGGCGGCCGCCTTCACCCGGCAGGGCGCGGTCGTGGAGCGGCTGCCCCGACGGCGGCTGCTCGCCGCCCAGTTCGCCGCGGGCGCGGCCAACCACCTGCTGCCCACCGGCCTCGGCGCGAGCGCGGTCAACCTGCGCTTCATGACCGTCTGCGGGATCCCGCTCGCCCGCTCCTCCGCCGCGCTCGCGCTGTACCTGCTGGCGGAGTCGGTCACCCGGCTCGCCCTGCTGGCCGGCCTGCTGCTCGCCTTCCCGGGCGCGCTGCGCCTCGGCCCCCTGCTCCCGCACGACGCGATGGGCCCCCTGCTGTACGCGGCCGGCGCGGTGGTGACCGCGGCCGCGGCGGTCCTGGCGGGGGTACGGCGGCTGCGGACGGCCGTGGCGTCCTTCCTGCGCACCGCGCTGGGCGAACTGCGCTCGGTGCACGCCCGCCCGTCCCGCGCCCTCGCCCTGTGGGGCGGCGCGCTCGCCTTCCCCGCGCTGCAGGCGGCCGGGCTGGCCCTGGTCGGCCGCGCGCTGGAACTGCCGGTGCCCGCCGTGCACACGGCGGTGGCGTACCTCGCGGCGACCGTCGCGGTGGCCCTGGTGCCGACGCCGGGCGGGGTGGGCTCGGTGGAGGCCGCGCTGGTGCTGGCGCTGGTCGCGGCGGGCGGCCCGGCCGCCGTGGCCACGGCGGTCGTCGTCGCCTACCGCGTCATCACCGTCTGGCTGCCGCTGCTGCCCGGGGCGCTGACGTTGGGCGCGCTGGTGCGCATGAAGGTCATCTGACGTCCCCGCACACCACCGCGCGGTCTCGGGCCTAGGCGAACCGCCCTGCCGGATACGGCAGGATGAGGGGTCGCACATCCCGAGACCGAGCAGGTGGCAACAACGTGACGACACTTCACATCCGGCCTTCCGCGGCGGCGCCCGCCGCAGAACCGCTCCCCGGAGGTGACCGGTGACCCGAACGCTCACCGTGCTGACCCGGACGCTCACCGTCGACGACCTGGTCCTCGCCGGAATCGCGCTGGCCGCAGGCCTGTTGGCGGCCTTCCTGCTGCGCATGCTGATGCGCTGGCTGGGCAAGCACGCCGACCGGACCCGCTGGAGCGGCGACGACGTCATCGTGGACGCGCTGCGCACGGTGGTGCCGTGGTCGGCGATCGTCGGCGGGGCGGCCGCCGCGGGCGGGGTGCTGCCGCTGACGAAGGCGGTCCAGCACCACCTCAACCAGGTCCTGACCGTGATCCTCATCTTCGTCGTGACGCTGACGGCGGCCCGGGTCATCGCCGGTCTGGTGCGGACGGTCACCCAGTCCCGCTCCGGCGTCGCCGGATCCGCGACGATCTTCGTCAACATCACCCGGGTGCTGGTGCTGGCGATCGGCTTCCTGGTGGTGCTGCAGACGCTGGGCATCTCCATAGCGCCGATGCTCACCGCACTGGGCGTGGGCGGTCTGGCGGTCGCGCTGGCGCTGCAGGACACCCTCGCCAACCTCTTCGCGGGCATCCACATCCTCGCCTCCAAGACCGTGCAGCCCGGCGACTACATCCGGCTCAGCAGCGGCGAGGAGGGGTACGTCGTCGACATCAACTGGCGTCAGACGACCGTCCGTCAGCTCTCCAACAACCTGGTGGTCATCCCCAACGGCCAGCTGGCGAAGACGAACATGACCAACTTCACCCGCCCCGAGCAGCAGTTGACGATCCTGGTGCAGGTGGGCGTCGCCTACGACAGCGACCTCGACCACGTCGAGCGGGTGACCAACGAGGTCATCGCCGAGGTGATGACCGAGATCGCCGGCGCCGTCCCCGAGCACGAGCCGACGATCCGGTTCCACACCTTCGGCGACTCCCGGATCGGCTTCACGGTCATCCTGGGCGTGGGCGAGTTCAGCGACCAGTACCGGATCAAGCACGAGTTCATCAAGCGGCTGCACCGGCGCTACCGGGCCGAGGGCATCAGCATCCCGGCGCCGGCGCGCACGGTGGCGTTGCAGCATGGCTCGGTGGCGATCCCGCAGCAGCGCGTCCACACGGAGGCGGGCGACGTGAACGCCGCCCGCCTCGAGTAGGCCGGCCGGGTCAGCGGCTCCGGCGGCTCACAGGGTCGCCGAGTTCTCGTGGCGGTGCCCGCCCCTGCGGCTGTGCGGGGCGACGAGGGACGAGCCCACCGGGTTGACCGTCCAGTCCGGGTGGCCGTGCATCCGCGGCGTCTTCGTGCCGTACAGCCACTCCCGCAGGAAGCCGGACACGTCCTGGCCCGACACCTCCGAGGCGACGGCGATGTAGTCCTCCGTCGTCGCCGCGGAGTTGCGGTGGCGGTCGAGGAAGGCGCGTTCCAGGGCGTCGAAGGCGTCCTCGCCGACCAGTCGGCGCAGGGCGTACAGGACCAGGACGCCGCCCAGGTAGCGCTGGCTGTCGAACAGGTTGACCGCGTTCGGCGCGGCCACCGGGCCGGAGTCGGCGCGCCACTGGTCGCCGCGGGCGTAGGTGTCCTTCATGCGGGCCTCGAGGCTGGTCAGCCCGAGGGAGTCGGCCCAGCCGCGCTCGTAGCGATACAGCAGCCCGTAGAAGTCGGCGTGGCCCTCGTTCAGCCACAGGTCGGCCCAGGTGGCGGGCGAGACGCTGTTGCCGAAGTAGGAGTGGACCAGCTCGTGCATCATGTGCGAGCCGATCTTCCTCTCCTCCTGGAGCAGGAAGTTCGGCTTGTACAGGGTGAGGGTCTGGGTCTCCAGGCCGGTGAAGCCGAAGGCGTTCGGGGCGTCGGTGTTCGCGGGCAGCAGACCGTACGTCTCGAACGGGTAGGCGCCCAGCCGCGCCTCCAGCCAGCCCACCAGGTCCGGGGTCAGCGCCAGCGCCGGTTCCAGGGCGGCGGCGCGGGCGGCCGGCACGACGTCGCGCAGCGGCAGCCCGTGCGGGCCCCGGCGGTCCTTGACGAGGTAGTCGCCGACCGTGATCTGCACCAGTTCGGTGGCCATCGGCCCGCGGGAGCGGTACGTGTACGCCGTCCGGCCGCCGGAGAGCGTCTCCACGCCGGTGAGCAGGCCGTTCGCCACGCCGCGCAGGCCGTCCGGGACCGTGATGCGGACGGTGAAGCGGGCCTTGTCCGAGGGGTGGTCGTTGCACGGGAAGACGGTGTGCGCCGAGTCCGGCTGCGGGCAGACGGCGAAGCCGTCGGGGGTGCCGACCCAGGCCGTGTGCGACAGGGTGCGGCCGGGGTCGGCCGTGTAGTCGACGCGGACCGCCGCCCCGCTGCCCGCGCGGGCAGCGGGGCGGCGGGCGTGACGCGCAGCTTCTCGCCCGCCTGCTCGAAGGCGGCGGCGTCGCCGTCGACGCGGACGGCGTGTATGTCCAGGCCGAGGGCGTCCAGGGAGAGCCGGGTCAGGGCCCGGGTGGTGCGGACGCGTAAGGTCGCGGTGGCCTCGACGAGCCTGGTCGTGGCGTCGTAGGCGAGGTCGAGGCGGTAGTGGGAGACGCGGTGGCCGTCGTTGCCGAGGGCGGGGAAGACGGTGTCGTCGAGGGTTCCGGGGCCCGGGGTCGCGGTGTCGTCGAGGGTTCCGGGGGCCGGGGTGGCGGCCTCCGCCGCCTGCGCCGACGCGCCGACGGTCAGTGCCGTGGCGGTGCCGAGCAGGGCGGCCGGGCCCGTCACTCTGGTGCGATATCTCATGGTCGGCTTTCGTTCGGGCGGCCGGGTGGTCGGTTCCGGCCGCGTCGACGATCAGATGCACGATCTCTTTCCAGGACCCCGCGAGCGGCCTCTCGGTTGCGCCCGGGCGGACGTCTGCGGGCGCGTGGCCCGAACGTCGGCCGGGTGGCGTGAAAAGTGACCGAGGGCCGCTGTCGAGGAGGCCCCCCTCACGAGATATCTTGATGTCGAGCAATGTTGCAGACGTGGAGCGGAGCACCCGGTGACTGACTCGACCATCATCTATACGCACACTGACGAGGCCCCGGCCCTGGCGACGTATTCCTTCCTGCCGGTGGTCCAGGCCTACGCCTCGCAGGCGGGTGTCGCCGTGGAGACCCGCGACATCTCGCTGGCCGGACGCATCATCGCCGTGTTCCCGGAGTACCTGACCGAGGACCAGCGCATCCCGGACGCCCTGCACGAGCTGGGCGAGCTGGCCAAGAAGCCCGAGGCCAACATCGTCAAGCTGCCGAACGTCTCGGCGTCGATCCCGCAGCTGCGGGCCGCGATCGCGGAGCTGCAGGGCAAGGGCTACGCGCTGCCGGACTACCCGGACGACCCGAAGACCGACGAGGAGCGGGAGATCCAGGCCCGCTACGACAAGATCAAGGGCTCCGCCGTCAACCCGGTCCTGCGTGAGGGCAACTCCGACCGCCGCGCTCCCGCCTCGGTCAAGAACTACGCCAAGACCCACCCGCACCGCATGGGCGCCTGGTCGGCGGAGTCCAGGACGAACGTCGCCACCATGGGTGAGAACGACTTCTGCTCCACCGAGAAGTCCGCGGTGATCTCCGAGGCCGGTTCGCTGCGCATCGAGCTGGTCGGCGACGACGGCACGACCACCGTGCTGCGCGAGTCCGTACCCGTGCTCGAAGGCGAGGTCGTCGACGCCTCCGTGATGCGCGTCGCCGCGCTGCGCGAGTTCCTCACCGCGCAGGTCGCCCGCGCCAAGCAGGAGGGCGTCCTGTTCTCGGTGCACCTGAAGGCGACGATGATGAAGGTCTCCGACCCGATCATCTTCGGTCACGTGGTGCGGGCCTTCTTCCCGAAGACGTTCGCGAAGTACGGCGAGACGCTCGCCGCGGCCGGCCTGACCCCGAACGACGGCCTGGGCGGCATCCTCAAGGGCCTTCAGGCCCTGCCCGAGGGCGCCGAGATCAAGGCCTCCTTCGACGCCGAGATCGCCGAGGGCCCGGAACTCGCGATGGTCGACTCCGACAAGGGCATCACCAACCTGCACGTGCCGTCCGACGTGATCGTGGACGCCTCCATGCCGGCCATGATCCGCACCTCCGGCCACATGTGGGGCCCGGACGGCCAGGAGCACGACACCCTCGCGGTCCTGCCGGACTCCTCCTACTCCGGCGTCTACCAGGCCGTGATCGACGACTGCCGCGCCCACGGCGCCTACGACCCGTCGACCATGGGCTCGGTGCCCAACGTCGGCCTGATGGCGCAGAAGGCCGAGGAGTACGGCTCCCACGACAAGACCTTCGAGATCCCCACCACGGGCACGGTCCGCCTGGTCGACGGCAACGGCGACGTCGTCCTGGAGCAGACCGTCTCCGCCGGCGACATCTTCCGCGCCTGCCAGACCAAGGACGCCCCGATCCGGGACTGGGTCAAGCTGGCCGTCACCCGCGCCCGCGCCACCGGCGACCCGGCGGTGTTCTGGCTGGACGAGAACCGCGCCCACGACGCCAACCTGATCGCCAAGGTCAACCAGTACCTCCCGGAGCACGACACCGAGGGCCTGGACATCCGCGTCCTGAACCCGGTCGAGGCGACCAAGCTGTCGGTGCAGCGCATCCGCCGCGGCGAGAACACCATCTCCGTGACCGGCAACGTGCTGCGCGACTACCTGACCGACCTGTTCCCGATCCTGGAGCTGGGCACCAGCGCCAAGATGCTGTCGGTCGTCCCGCTGATGGCGGGCGGCGGCCTGTTCGAGACGGGCGCCGGCGGTTCCGCGCCCAAGCACGTCCAGCAGCTGGTCAAGGAGAACTACCTGCGCTGGGACTCCCTCGGCGAGTTCTTCGCCCTGGTGCCGTCCCTCGAGCAGTACGCCGACTTCACCGGCAACGCCCGCGCGAAGGTACTCGCCGACACCCTCGACCGGGCCACGGCGACCTTCCTCGACGAGGACAAGTCCCCGACCCGTCGCGTCGGCGGCATCGACAACCGCGGCAGCCACTTCTACCTGTCCCTGTACTGGGCGCAGGAGCTGGCCGGGCAGACCGAGGACGCCGACCTGGCCAAGGCCTTCGCGCCGCTGGCCGAGACGCTCGCCGCGAACGAGCAGCGCATCGTCGACGAGCTGATCGCCGTCCAGGGCGAGCCGGCCGACATCGGCGGCTACTACCAGCCGGACCCGGCCAAGGCCTCCGCGGTCATGCGCCCGTCCGCCACCTGGAACGAGGCGCTGGCGACCCTGAGCTGACGCCCGACGGACCCTGACCTCCAGGGTCCCCGCCCCACCTCCGCCCCGGCCGGCCCACCACCGCCTGCCGGGGCGGAGCCGTCACCGGGCAGAGCCGTCACCGGTCCCACAGCCGGTGCGGCCGGCGCGGCCCGCGACGGCGACCTCCCCGCGCCGCATCATCGGCTCCAGCGGCTCCCGCTTCTCCAGCGCCGGGGTCAGCTCCCCCGGGTCCCACGACGACAGTCGTGGCACGAGGCCGGGCACCGGTTCCGACCGCGGTCTTCCGCCGCCCGGCGTGACGGGCGTGTGCCGTTCATGAAATTCACATGTCAGCGGCGGCTCCGGGCTGGTCCGCGGTGGGCGCGTGTGTTTCCCTCGTCGCATGACCGTGCTCGTGAGCCGCCGCCACGTCGACCACGGGCGCGTGACGACCACGGGCTGTCGCGCCGTGAGCTGACGCTCCGCCCCGGCCCGTACATCTCCCCCGCTCGTCCCGCCCTCCGGCGTGCCCTGCCCCGTACCCGTGCCCGGCCGCAGCCGTGTCCGGCCGCCCCCGTACCCGTCAGGGCGCGGATCCCGGTCCGCGTCCCGCCGGCACCCAGCACCCAGCACCCAGCACCCAGCACCCAGCACCCAGCACCAGGAGTCATCCATCATGAGCCAGCCCTCCACCGAGTCCGGAGCCCCGGCCTGGTCGTTCGAGACCAAGCAGATCCACGCCGGGGCCGTGCCGGACCCGGCGACCGGCGCCCGGGCCACGCCGATCTACCAGACGTCCTCGTTCGTCTTCCGGGACACCGGGCACGCCGCCGATCTGTTCTCGCTCGCCGAGCCCGGCAACATCTACACCCGCATCCACAACCCCACCCAGGACGTCTTCGAGCAGCGGATCGCCGCCCTGGAGGGCGGTGTCGCCGCGGTGGCGCTGGCGTCGGGGCAGGCCGCGGAGACCCTGGCGATCCTCACCGTGGCCGGCGCCGGCGACCACATCGTCTCCAGCGCCTCGCTGTACGGCGGGACCTACAACCTCCTGCGGCACACGCTGCCCAGGTTCGGCATCGAGGTGTCCTTCGTCGAGGACCCGGACGACGTCGAGGCCTGGCGGGCGGCGATCCGGCCGGACACCAAGGCGCTGTTCGCGGAGACGCTCGGCAATCCGCGCGGCAACGTGCTCGACGTACGGGCGGTCGCGGACGTCGCCCACGCGGCGGGCGTGCCGCTGATCGTGGACAACACGGTGCCGACGCCGTACCTGCTGCGGCCGATCGAGCACGGCGCGGACGTCGTGGTGCACTCGGCGACCAAGTTCCTCGGCGGGCACGGCACCACCATCGCGGGCGTGGTCGTGGACGGCGGCACCTTCGACTTCGGGGCGCACCCCGAGCGGTTCCCCGACTTCTCCGAGCCCGACCCCAGCTACCACGGGCTGCGGTACTGGCCGGCGCTCGGCCCGGGCGCGTTCGCGGTCAAGCTGCGGGTGCAGCTGCTGCGCGATCTGGGTCCGGCCCTGTCGCCGCACTCCGCCTTCCTGCTGTTGCAGGGCGTGGAGACGCTGAGCCTGCGCATCGAACGGCACTCCGCGAACGCCCTGGCGCTCGCCGAATGGCTGGAGCAGCGCGACGAGGTCGCCGCCGTCCACTATCCGGGCCTGGCGTCCAGCCGCTGGCACGAGGCGGCACGGACCTACCTGCCGCGCGGTGCGGGCGCGGTGGTCTCCTTCGAGCTGCGGGACGGCGTGGAGGCGGGCAAGCGGTTCGTGGACGCGGTGCGGCTGTTCAGCCACCTCGCCAACATCGGCGACGTGCGCAGCCTGATCATCCACCCGGCGTCCACGACGCACAGCCAGCTCGACGAGGAGCAGCTCGCGGCCACCGGGGCCGCACCTGGCCTGGTGCGCCTGTCGGTCGGCATCGAGAACCTCGAGGACCTCAAGGCCGACCTGGATGCCGGTTTCCGCGCGGCCAAGGGCGCGTCCTGAACGCCGTCCCCGCGGGCCCGCGTCCCACGGTCCCTCTCCCGCCGGCCACCGGGGCCTGGCGGGCGGGGGACCCGCCGGGGCGGCGCCGGTGGCACGTCCTGGACGGGCCGCTGCCGCTGGAGGCCGGCGGTGAACTGCCGGGCGCACGGCTCGCGTTCGAGACGTGGGGGCGGCCGGCCCCGGACCGCTCGAACGCCGTGCTGGTGCTGCACGCGCTCACCGGCGACAGTCACGTCGCCGGTCCGGCCGGCCCCGGCCATCCGACCCCGGGCTGGTGGGAGGGGCTGGTCGGGCCGGGCCTGCCGCTCGACACCGACCGGTTCTTCGTCGTCGCCCCGAACGTGCTGGGCGGCTGCCAGGGCAGTACCGGACCGGCCTCGCCGCGTCCCGACGGGCGGCGCAGCTGGGGCGGGGCCTTCCCGTTCCTGACCCAGCGCGACCAGGTCGCCGCCGAGGCCGCGCTGGCCGACGCGCTCGGCGTCGAGCGGTGGGCGCTGGTCGTCGGCGGCTCGATGGGCGGGATGCGGGCCGTGGAGTGGGCGGTCACGCACCCGGAGCGCACCGGCGCGCTGCTGCTGCTCGCCACGGCGGCGGCGGCGAGCGCGGAGCAGATCGCCTGGGCCGGAGTCCAGCTGCACGCCGTCCGGGCCGACCCGCACTGGCAGGGCGGCGACTACCACGACACCGGGCGCGGCCCGCACGCCGGGCTCGGCCTCGCGCGTCGCCTCGCCCACGTCACCTACCGCAGCGAGCCCGAGCTCCAGCTCCGCTTCGGCCGTACGCCGCAGGGCGCCGAGGACCCGTTCGGCGGCGGCCGGTACCAGGTCGAGTCGTACCTCGACCACCATGCCGCCAAGCTGGTACGGCGGTTCGACGCGGGCAGCTACGTGGTGCTGACGCAGGCCATGAACGCGCACGACGTCGGGCGCGGCCGCGGCGGCGTGCGGGCCGCGCTGCGCCGGGTCACCGCCCGCACGCTGGTGGCGGGCGTCGACTCCGACCGGCTCTACCCGCTCACCCAGCAGGCCGAGTTGGCGGCCCACATCCCGTCCGCGGACCGGCTGAGGGTGATCGAGTCGCCGTACGGGCACGACGGGTTCCTGATCGAGACGGATCAGGTCGCCGCGCTGGTGCGGGAGTTGACGGAGGAGGGCTGAGCGGTCGCGCGGTCACCAGTCTCGGGTGGCGATCAGCTCCTCCACGTCGGCGCCGGTGAAACCGTAGGCGTGGGCGACGAAGCGGAAATCGCGGGCTGTCTCCTCCCGGGCCACGGTCTCGATCTCGCTGCCGGCCGCCTCGAAGTCGGCCTGCAGGGTGTTGAACTCCTCGGTGGCCGCGTGGGTCAGGGCGTACAGCGCGGCGAGGCCGGCCGGCCGCTCGGCCTCGATGCGTTCGCACAGGGCCAGCAGCACCGCTCTGCCGCGGTCCACCACGTGGTCGGGGAAGTAGTCGTCCCGGTACAGCGCCGCCAGGAACGGGTGCGCGGTCACCTGCTGGTTGTCGATGGGCATGCGGTTCCCCCCCGTGCTCGGCTCGTCGGACCGCTTGTCGGTCCCGTGTGGCACCTTGATCATGCACCACGCCACTGACAACGCCCCGGAGCAGCCCATGCCGCACCCCGCCGCCCCGTCCTTCGAGCTTCTGCCCGGCGCGGACGGCTCCCCCGTGATCCTGCACGTGCCGCACTCGGCGCGGGCGATACCGGCCGACGCGCGCGCCGGCATCGTGCTGGACGACGCGGCGCTGGAGCGGGAGCTCGACCACATCACGGACGCGCACACCGCGGAGCTGGCCGGCGCGGCGGCCGAACTGGCCGGGGTGACTCCCTGGCGGTTCGTCAACCGGCTGTCCCGGCTGGTCGTCGACCCGGAGCGGTTCCCGGACGAACGGGAGGAGATGCTGTCGGTCGGGATGGGGGCGGTGTACACCCGGACCACGCACCGGGCGCCGCTGCGGTCCGCGGACACCGACCCGGAGCCGCTGATCGAGCGGTACTTCCGGCCGTACGCACAGGCGATGACGGACGCGGTGGCGGACCGGCTGGCCGTCACCGGCCGGGCACTGATCATCGACGTGCACTCCTACCCCGGCGCGCCGCTCCCCTACGAGCTGCACGGTACGGGACCCCGGCCGCCGGTGTGCCTCGGCACCGACCCCTTCCACACCCCGCCGGGACTGCTCGCCGCGGCGCGCGAGGCGTTCGCCGGGTGCGGGGAGACGGGGCTGGACAGTCCGTTCAGCGGCGCGTACGTGCCGCTGGAGTTCTACGCGAAGGAGCCCCGGGTCGGGGCGCTGATGGTGGAGATCCGCCGGGACACGTACATGAGCGAGCCGGGCGGCCCGGCCGGGCACGGGCTCAGCCGGCTGGCGTCGGCGCTGGCCGCGCTGGTGGACGCGGTGACCGCCTGAGCCCGGCCGGGCACGGGCCCGCCGCGGGCGGCGAGGGACCGCGGACCCCGCCGCTCACCGGCGGGGTCGGCGAGTCGCCGGGTGACGTGCGTCAGGCCGTCAGCCAGTCGGTGACGATCACGCCCTCGCCGGTGCGCAGCTTCAGCGCGAACGGGCCGGCCGGCGCCTCCTGGGACGTGAAGCGGCCCATGGCGTCCGCCGTCAGCGGCGCGCCCCCGTGCGGTCCGCCGAGGACCTCGATGCGGGCCGACTGCGGCGGCAGCACCTGTCCCATCAGCCCGTGTCCGGTCAGTTCGACGTCGACGGTGACGCCGCCCGCCTCGAAGGTCAGCATCCGAGGTGTGTCCGTGGCTCCTCTGACGGGGAGCGCGTGGACCACCGAGTCGAAGGTCAGCTCGGCGACGCGGGCCTCCAGGTCGTGCAGCGCGAAGGCCTCCACGGCGAGCTGCCGCAGCTGGGCCGGGACCGGGTCCAGGACGGCCGCGGCCTGGCGGAGCTCCTCCTCCAGCAGGTCGTCGGCGAACTCGTCACCGTCCGGGCCGCCGTCGAGACCGCTGTCGTCGAGACCGCTGTCGTCGAAGAAACCGCCGTCGAAGAGGCCGTCGCCGTTCGTGCCGTTCTTGTCGCTCATACCGCACCCCGTGCCTCGAGTCGTGCCCGCAGGCGCCGCAGACAGCGCTGGCGCAGCGGTCCGATGCTGCCCACGGCGATGCCCAGGGCGGCGGACACCTCCTGGTAGCTGGGCGGCGGCGAGGCCATCAGCAGGCGCAGCAACTGCCGGCACCGCTCGCCGAGTTCCTCGAACTCCTGCCACAGGTGCCGGATGCGCTCGGTCTCGGCGGCCGCGTCCTCCGAGTCCAGCAGCGACTGTTCGGGCGTACGGTCCTCGCTGACCCGGTCGAGCAGCTGGGGGTCGTCCGTCACGGTCAGCCGCTTGAGGCTCTTGAGCACCTTCAGGCTCTCGTGGCGGGCGGTGCTCGCCAGCCACGACCCCGCCTTGTCGGGTTCGCGGATGCGTCCCAGGTGCTGGGCGAAGCGGAACCACACGGTCTGGTACACCTCGTGGGCGTCGGCGTCGGAGAGCCGGTGCGCGCGCACGACGGACCACACCAGCGGGCTCAGCCCTTCCACCAACGCTTTCCAGGCCGCCGCGTCACCGTCGACGGCTGACCGGACGAGCGCGCCGACATCTGCACGGTCCACGGCCCCACCCCTCGTGTACGGCAAGACATCGTACGCCGTGGAGGGGGCGGTTCCGGACCTCATGCCCCACCGGCCTGCTGCGTGAGCGCGGTCGGGCGCCAGGTGGCGGGGAGCAGCGCGGGCACGTGCGCGCCGCGCACCTCCGCGTACGCGTCGTTCACGGCGAGGAGTTGCTTGCGGGCCGCCCGCGCGTCGGTCTGCCCGCCGGCCGTCATGCAGGCGGCGACCAGACCTGCCGCCACCGGGGTGGCGAAGGAGGTGCCGCTCCAGTTGGCGAGGCCCTCGAAGACCACCTGGTCCGCCTTGCCGGAGGCGGGGTCGCCGCTCTCGCTGAGCACTCCGGTGTGGGGCGGGTACTGGCAGGTGCAGGCGTACGTGAAGCCGTAGCGGCAGGCGTCGTAGGTGGTGTGCTGGTACACGTACGGCACGGGCGCGTCGAAGCCGGTCAGCGCGCTGGTGAGCCGCTCGCCGGGGGCGTAGACGTTGACCCAGGGGCCGTAGTTGGTGAAGCAGGCGCCGTACTCGCCGTCGGCGCGCAGCGCTCCCACGGACAGGACGACGTCCTGGTAGTCGGGCAGGGACGCGTAGGCGGCGGGCCAGAAGGGGGAGGCGCTGGAGTTGTTGCCGGCGGCCGCGACCAGCAGGGTGCGCTGGGTGCGCAGTTCCTGCATGAAGCTCTCCACGCCGAGCAGGCCGTCGGTGCGGCCGTTGGAGGTGCCGGCGGACAGGCTCAGCACGTCCGGCCAGCCGCCGCGGTCGACGGCGTCGAAGAGGCGCTCGCCGAACTCGGACTCCAGCACGGCGCCGGCGTCGTTGAGGGTGTTGCGCACGGTGACGTCGGTGTTGGGCGCGACGGCCGCGACCAGGCCGGCGATGAACGTGCCGTGGCCGACGTACTGCAGGAGGTTGCCGTCGCCGTCGGTCTCGGTGCCGTGCAGGTCGCCCTGGACGCGGGCGAGCAACGGGAGGGACGCGTAGTCGTGCGTGAGGCCGTTGTCGACGACGAGGACGCGGACGGCGGTGGCCGGGTCGTGGACGCCCTGCGCGGGGGCCGGGTTGGGGCCCTCGGTGAGCGGCACGGGCACGGGCTCGTCGCCGGGGCAGGAGTTCACCGCGATCGACACCACGTGGTTGCGGCTGACCAGCCGGCGTCCGGCGCGGCCCTCGTGCTCGCGCAGGGCGCGCAGGGCGTGCGCCACGGCCCGGTCGGCCCGCCGGTCGCCCTGGCCGGGGTCGCCGACCTGGATGCGGGTGATGCCGGAGCGGTTGGTCTCCGGACCCGCTCTTCGCACATGGTCGGCGGTCAGCTCCGGCGCCGCGGTGAAGTGGCTGCGCACGGCGTCCTCGACGACCCGTGCCTCCTCGCCGTCGCGGGCGAGGACGACGCCCTTCTCGTAGAGGAACTCGGCGGAGTCGTCAGGTCCCATCGCCAGCGGGACGTCCGGCATGGAGCGCTGGATCTGGTGGAACTGCTCGTGGAATCGCTGAGGGGCCATGTGCGTGTCCTCCGGTTGAGGCGGCGTTCGTCAGTCAGAGCGGCGGAGTCGGTGATTGATACAGCACCGAACCTGTGTAAACGGCAACAAGCCACTACCATCCGTGGGGTGACAGCGGGAAGCGAGTCGGTTCTCGAACTATTGCCGATGGTGTTCGCGGCCCCCAACGAGGCTCTGGCACGGGCGCAGGACGTGCTGGACTCCGGTCCCTCACCCTGGTCCGCCTCGGTCGCCCACCAGGTGATCGGCATCTGGCAGCGGGACTGGGGCGATCTCAGGCTCGCCCTGCACCATCTGCGCCGCGGCCGCGATCTCGCGGCGCGCTCGGGGTCGGCCGACCGGGAGGCGGACGTGCTGGCCGCGCTGGGCGTCGCGCTGGTGCACGCCGGCCGCACCCGGCAGGGCCTGGAGGCGCTGGAGCGGGGCGTCGCGGTCAGCAGCGGGCACACACGCGCCCGCGTGCTGTTCCGGCGGGCCTACGCGGCGTGGGTGCTGGGGCGCCATCGGGAGGCGCTGGAGGACGTGCGCCGGTCGATCCCGGTGCTGCGGCAGGCCGACGACGTCATCTGGACGGCGCGGGCGCTGACCCTGCGCGCCACCGTGCACCTCGCGGTCGGCGCGGTGGACCGGGCGGACGCCGACTTCACCGCCGCGGAGGCGCTGTGGGACACCACCGGCCAGGAGCACGACAAGGCCGACGTGGTGGAGAGCCGGGGGCTGGCCGCGTTCCGGGCCGGCGACGTGCCGGCCGCGCTGCGGCTGTTCGACGAGGCCGCGGAACGCTACGACAAGCTCGGCACGCCCAGTTTCATGCTCTACATCCGGCGCTGCGAGGTGCTGATGGCCGCCGGGCTCGCCTCGGAGGCGCTGGCCGAGGCGGACGCGGCCATCGGGACGCTCGACGGCATCGGCGGGCAGTCGACGCGCAAGGCGGAGCTGCTGCTGGTCGCGGCGCACGCGGCGCGCGTAGCGGGCGATCCGCACACCGCGATAGCGCGCGCGGCGCTGGCCGTGCGGCTGTTCGCCGGCCAGCGGCGCACCTGGTGGGAGACGCATGCCCGGCTGGTGATGCTGGAGGCGCGGGTGGCGGCCGGGCGCCGGTCGGGACGGCTGGTCGGGGACGCCGCCGCGGTGGCCGAGCGGCTCGCCGCCCTCGGCGCGCCGGCCGCGTCGGCGGCGTCGCTGCTGGCCGGGCGGATCGCGCTCGCCCTGGGCTGGACCGCGGACGCCGAGCGGCATCTGGCGGTCGCCGCCCGCAGCCGGCACAGCGGGCCGCCGCTCGCCCGGATCACCGGCTGGGCCGCGCAGGCGCTGCGCGCCCGGGCCGCGGGGTCGGGCCGGGGCGTGCTGGAGGCGTGCAGGCGTGGTCTGGACGTGCTCGACGACCACCGGATGACGCTGGGCGCCTCGGAGCTGCGGGCGCGTGCCACCGCGCAGGGCGCCGAGCTGGCCGCGCTGGCCCAGCAGGTCAGCCTGGAGTCCGGCGGGCCGCGGCGGCTGCTGACGTGGAGTGAGCGCTGGCGGGCCACCGTGCTGTCGGCGCCGCCCACCCGTCCGCCGGCCGACCCGGTGCTGCAGAGCAGGCTGACCGCGTTCCGGGAGATCGCCGCCCGCGCCGAGGCGGCCCGCACGGAGGGGCGGCCGGTGCCGGTCCTGGAGCGGGAACAGCGCCGTCTGGAGCGGGAGATCCGGTCCCGGACGCTGCACATGCGCGGGGACGCGCCGGGCGCCGAGGAACGCTTCGACGTCGGCCGGCTGCTCGGGCGGCTGGGCGGGACGCGGCTGGTGGAGCTCGCCGTGCTGGACGGGCGGGTGCAGGTGCTGTTGTGCGGGGACGGGCGGGTCCGCCGGTTCGAGGCGGGGCTGATCGCCGAGGCGGAGGTGGAGGCCGAGCACGTACAGGCCGGGCTGCGGCGGCTCGCCCACCCGGGTGCGGACGCCCGGCTTCCGGTGGTGGAGGCCGCGGGCCGCCGCCTGGAGGAGCTGCTGCTGGGGCCGGCCGCCGCGCGGCTGGGGTCCGGGCCGGTCGTGGTGGTGCCGCCGGGCCGGCTGCACCGGGTGCCGTGGGCGCTGCTGCCGTCGCTGCGGGACCGGGTGCTCAGCGTGTCGCCGTCGGCGAGCAGCTGGCTGCGCGCCCGGGAGACCGAGCCGCCGCCGGGCGGCCGGCACGTGCTGGTGCGCGGGCCGGGCCTGGCCAGCGGCGGGGCGGAGGTGCCGGAGCTGGCCGACCGGTACGGCGGGGCGACGCTGCTGGAGCACGACGACGCGCGCGTGCCGCGGGTGCTGGAGGAGCTCGACGGCGCCGCGCTGGCCCACATCGCGGCGCACGGCACCTTCCGCGCCGACAGCCCGCTGTTCTCGTCGCTGCGGATGGCCGACGGGCCCATCGTCGTGCACGACTTCGAACGCCTGGACCGCAGCCCGTACCGGATCATCCTGTCCTGCTGCGACACCGCCCGGTTCGCCTCGGTGGGGGCGGACGAGCTGCTCGGCCTGGTCACCGCGCTGCTGCCGCTGGGCACGGCGGGCGTGGTGGCGAGCAGCGCGCCCGTCAACGACGAGGCGGTGGTGTCGTTGATGCTCGCCCTGCACAAGGGCCTGAGCGGCGGCCTGTCCCTGGCGGAGGCGCTGCGCGACGCGCGGGCCGCGCTGCCGGGGGACGCGCTGCACCAGGCGACGGGGTGGGCGTTCACCGCGTTCGGAGCGGCCTGAGCGGCCCGTCTCCGCCACCCGCGCCGACGCGGGTGGCGGCCTGACCCCTCCCCCGATCACGGGGGTCAGACCGCCGGCTCGGGGGCGGTTCAGGCGGACCGCGCGTCCGGCAGGTCCACCAGCCACGGCAGCGCTCCGCGGTCGCTGGCGCCGAGCCGGGCGTAGGCGCTGTAGAGGTGGTTGCCGACGGTGCGGACCGACAGCGTCAGCCGTTCCGCGATCTGGCGGTTGCTCAGGCCCGCGGCGGCGAGGGCGACGATCTGCCGCTGGCGGGCGGTCAGTTCGCCCAGGACGAGGCCGGACAGGGCGGGGGTGCGGGCGCCCTGGCAGCGGTGGGCCAGGGCGACGGCGCGGGTGCGCGAGGTGCGGGCGGCCCTCGGGTCGCGGTGTGCCGCCACGGCCTGGGCGCGCGCCTCGGCGGCGAACAGCAGGAAACCTGCCGCCTCCAGTTCCTCGGCGGCCCGGTCCAGGCCGGGCCCGTCGCCGCGTGCGAGGGCGTCGGCGTGCCGCGCGAACACGCTGTCCGCCGGAAGCCGGCCGCCGCCCTTCTCCGGCGCGCCGAGGCGGACGGCGTCGTAGCGGACGGCGTCATGACGGACGGCGTCATGGCGTGCGCGTGCCCCGCCCGCCGGACCGGCGCCGTACCCGCGTTCCCCGGCATCGGCGGCATGAGCGAGGTCGGCGGCGTCGGCGGCGTCGGCGTCGGCGTCGGCGGCATGAGCGAGGTCGGCGGCGTGGGCGGTGAGGTCGGCGGCGTCGGCTGCGTGGGCGAGGTCGGCCAGCGTCGTCAGCGCCCCGTCGACGTCACCGCGGGCCGCGGCCAGCCATGCCGCCGCGGCGGCGAGGTCCGGCCGCCCGTCCACGGCCTCCTGGGCGGTGGCCGTGTCCCCGGTCTGCGCGGCGGCCAGGGCGAGTTCGGCGCGGCACTCCGCGTCGTCCGGGGCGGTGCGCAGCCCCTCCCGCGCCCAGGCCGCCGCCTCCCGCAGTTCCCCGCGCAGCCGCGCGTACCGCGCGCGTACGGCCGCGTACCCGGCCGGCACCGGGGCGCCCTCCTGCGCCAGCCACTCCCCCACGGGCGTCGGCGTGCCCCGCACGTCGGCCCGCTCGATCCGCCGGACCAGCGCGGTCTCCTCGGTCTTGAGGGCCGTGCCGCAGTCGTCCGGGGTGCGGGCCAGCCGCCTCGCCCGCAGCCTGCCGGCCGCGGCCCGCAGCACCGGGCCGTGCAGGGGGTGGGCGAGGCGGACGGCGCCCCGGTCGTCGACGTGGATCAGGCCGTCGCTCTCGAGCGGTTCGAGGACCCGCGGGTCGAGGTCGTCGATGTGCGGGGCGAGCGGCTCGTCGAAGGCGAGGCGTTCGAGGGTCTCGCGCTCCTGCGGGCCGGGACGCTCCAGGACCCGCGCGGCGCGGGCGCGGACGGTCGCCGTCAGCGGCAGCGGGCCCCGCATCGCCCAGGCCCCGGCGTCGGCGCCGGCGGACGGCAGCCGGCGCAGCAGTCCGCGTTCGCGCGCGGCGTCGACCAGGTCGCGCAGCAGCCGCAGGTCGCCCCGGCACAGGCGGTGCAGCCGGTTCAGGGTGAGCGGTTCCAGTCCCCCGTCGACGGCCGAGGCGAGGAGCTGTTCGGTGTCCTGGCGGGGCAGCGGTTCGAGGGCGAGGCGGGGCAGCAGCTCGTCGGTCCACAGCCGGGCGACGGCGCCGGGCACCGGGGCGTCGTCGGCCGCGGCGACGACCAGACGGGTGCGGCCGTGCACGGCGAGCTGGTGCACGAGGGCGGCCGAGGAATCGTCGAGCAGATGGGCGTCGTCGACCAGCAGCAGCCGGGTCCCGGACAGCAGTTGGACGGCGCGGTGCAGGGAGACCTGCTCGGGCAGCAGGTGGGTGAACGCGGCGAAGGGGATGTGCCGGGTCCCGGGCGTGCCGGCCGCGCGGGCCCGGTCGCCGCCCCGTACGGCCTCGGTGATCAGGCGGGTCCTGCCACAGCCCGTCGGGCCGGTCACCACGATGCCCGGCCGGCCGCCGGACAGGGACCGGCGGATCAGTTCGAGTTCGTCCTCACGTCCGGTGAACGGCCAGGGCAGTGCGAGGGTCTTCGCGTCGCGTTCGAAAGTCGTCACGGAAGTATGAGCATCCTTACTCATGCCTGATACAGGGTGACTTGAGTAGCCCCCGACTCAGGTGCCCGTGGGCCCGGCCACGGCAGGCTGTGCGCATGGCCGGACGCTACTGCTCCCTCACGCAGCAGTCGGCCCCCGCATTCGCGCCGGGGCTGACCGCCGAGCGGCGTGGTGCGCTCGTCGGCGGCAGCCGGATGTGGGTCAACGGCACGGTTCTGCACTACTGCTTCCTCGACCGTGACACCGACGTCTCCGTCATCCCGGTACCGGGGACCGGGCAGTCGCGGCGGGTGTCGTGGGTCGGCTCCGAGGAGCAGCGGGACGTGGTGCGCGAGTGCTTCGGGGAGTGGCAGGGCCTGGGGATCGGGGTGCGGTTCGTCGAGGTCGGCGACCGTTCGGAGGCGGAGTTGCGCATCGGGTTCCAGTCCGGCGACGGCTCCTGGTCCGCCGTGGGCAGGGACGCGCTGCTGGCCGGCGTGAACGACCGCACGATGAACTTCGGCTGGGACCTGACCGCGCCCGGGGAGCGCGGGACGGCCCTGCACGAGATCGGGCACGCGCTCGGGATGCTGCACGAGCACCAGAGCCCGTACGCGGGTCTGTTGTGGGACGACGAGGCGGTCTACGCCGACCTGGCGGGTCCGCCGAACCACTGGAGCCGGGACACCACGTTCTTCAACGTCCTGCGCAAGCTGGACCGGGACGAGGCGAACGCCGTTGTCTGGGACCCGCAGTCGGTGATGGAGTTCGCCTTCCCGCCGGGGCTGATCCTGGAGCCCGAGCAGTTCCGCGGCGGCCTGCACCCGCCGGGTACGCTCTCGCCGGCCGACAAGGAGTTCGTGCTGCGCTGGTACCCGCCGGCCGGCCCGGCCTCCGTCCCGCCGCCGGCGCTGGTGCCCTTCCGGTCCGTGCCGCTCGGCCTCCAGCCGGGTGAGCAGGCCGACTTCGTCGTCGAGCCGCCGGAGACCCGCGACTACACCGTGGGGACGTTCGGGGACAGCGACACGGTCGTCGTGGTCTTCGAGGAGCGGGACGGGGAACCCCGCTACCTGGCCGGCCACGACGACGGGGGGACCCCGCACAACGCCACCATCAGGGCCCGGTTCGTCAAGGGCCGCCGCTACTTCGTCCGCGTGCGTCTGTACTCCGCCTGGGGACCGGGACAGACAGCGGTCATGTGCTGGTGACAGCACTGATCCGCGGCACGCGGGCGGCCGGACCACTGTCCGGCGCCGGGGGAGGGGCCCCGGACGCCACCTTCGGGGGAGGGTGACGTCCGGGGCCACGCCACGTCGTCGGTGGCCGTCGCCGGTGGACCACGGCGGCACGGCAGGGCTTCGCAGGGGTACGGCCCCCGCGCGACGGGCCGGGCGGCACGGGGAGTGCGGGCGCGGGGTGCGGGATGCGGGTGCGGGATGCGGGTGCGGGACGGTCAGGCGGCGGGCTGCCGGTCCTGGCTGTGGAGGTGGCAGCGGGCGGTCGGGCGTCCGGGTCGACTTCGGGGTGCGTGAACCGCACGGGCTCGCCCAGCGACCGGGCGTAGCTTCTGGGACGGAGTCGTACGACGAGGGGATCCTCGCGCACGCGGGGCTCGATCCCCGCTGCTGCCCCGACACCGGTTCCTCCTGGTGGTGTGGTCCAAGGGGTGCCTGCGGAGACGAGAACACCTGAGTGATGCCGGACCGGTCATCGTGTTCCGTGGCAGCACCGCATCGCGGTACTGATGCGGTGAAGCTTTTCGGGAGAGCGTTCCAGGGGCTCCCCGGCCGGCGGACACTCTGAGCTGACGGGCCCCCGCCCATCCCAAGGGCGGCTGGGCACCGGGCACTTCGGAGGGGGCCGCGTGTCAGCGTCAGCATCGGGATCCGGATCGGAATCGGCCGGTCAAGGGCCGCCGGGGGAACCGGGGGCAGGGAGTACGGGGGGCTCAGGAGGCAGGCAGCCGGCGCTTCCGCCCGTGCCGCCCGCTCCATCCACGCCACCGGCCATGCCGCCGCCTCCCCCGCCCCCCATGCCGCCCATACCGCCAACGCCGCCCGGCTCCGGGGCTCTCGGCGGCACCCGGCGCCGAGTCCTGGCCGGCGTCGCCGCCGGAGCCGTCGTTGCCCTGCTGGCCACTCTGCTCGCCGTCCTGTGGCCCGGCGGCGCGCAGTCCGACGACCGGGCGCGGAGGGACGCTGCCGCGCGGGCCGCCGCCGAGGCGGCCGAGGACGTCACCGCCGCCTCCGTCAACCTCGCCGCGAGCGGTGCCGTCGTCTACGAGGGGAGTTACCCGGGCTCCCTCGGCGGTTCGCACACGCGGATGCAGGTGACGTCCGGCGGCACCGTGCTCTCCGAGACGACCCTCGGCGGAATGACGGTCAGGACGCTGGCCGTCGACGGCAAGACCTTCGTCAAGGCGGACTCCTCCTTCTGGCAGGGCTACGGCCGCTCCTCCGACAAGTACACGTCGAGGTACAGGAACAGGTGGGTCAAGTCACCGGCCCTGGGCGGATACGACACCAGCGCCTCCCTGCGGTCGCTCACGCCCGGCACCGTCGCCGGTGAGCTCCAGCGGGAAGCCGGCAAGCGGCTGGTGAGCCGTGGTGGGCTCTCGACCGTCGGCGGTGTCAAGGTCCGCAGATACGCGACACCCACGCGGACCCTGTACATCACGGCGCAGCCCCCGCTGCGGATCGTACGGATGGCTCCGGCGCAGGTGTCACGGCCGTCGTCCGGGGTGCCGTCGCTGCCGACCGGTGTGCCCTCACTTCCCACCGGGTATCCGTCGCCGCCCAGCGAAATGCCCTCGCCACCGAGTGACTTGTCCTCGCTTTTCAGCGATCTTCCGTCGGTGGCCCCGGTCTCACCGGCCGGCTACCGTCCCGGAGCCGCGGCAAGAGCCGGAAGCGCAACCGGCGACGCCGGCGCCTCCTACGCCCTCGACCTGCCACCGCTCGACGACACCCAGCGCAGGAGCCTCCAGGGTGAGGTCGAGAAGGCCGTGAAGGAGCTGGAGAAGTCCGTCGACCTCGGCGTCAGCTTCTCCGTCTCCGGCAACGTCACGCTCAGCCCGTGCGGCACCAGCGGTTGCGTGGCCAACGCGACGATCACCAACTCGGTCATCGCCGGGGACGACACACGGCCGGCCGGGCCGGTCTCCGCTCAGGTCACCATCAGCGTCACGCTCGACGGGCGGCCGGTGGGCCAGTGCTCCCGGTCGGTGTCCATGCCGCCCAACGGCAGCGCGAGCGTGAGTTGCCCCGGCAACTTCTACATCCCGCCGTCCCGCAATCCGAGGACGCACCTCGTGCGCGCGGAGGCACAGGCCGTGGCGCGCGCGATGGTGCAGAAGGAAGTCGAACGCGTCCTGAAGAAGGTCACCCAGGACTGGAAACGCCACAGCCCCGACTACGGCGTGCCCGGCCTGTCGTCACCCTTCAAAGGCAGCACCGACCAGCCGAACAAGTTCGCCTACCGCAACCCCGCCCTCGCCCGAGTCGATGAACCCGAACCGTCCGCTGCCGACCTCGAGGCCGCGCAGGAGGTGAGGAATCCGGATTCCGGTACGCGCGAGCACATGTACCAGAGGTGGAGCAAGTACGTGGCGAAGCAGGACGCCGCGGACAAGCCAGTGCAGCCCTGGCCCACATGGCGCAACAACTACGTGCAGAACCAGGGCAACCCCTACAAGGGCGAGGCGTTCGAAGGCGAGTTCGCTCAGGTGAACGCGCTCGAGGCGGGCGACGGCTGGCGCTACGGGGACTCCGCACAGCAGCTCACGTCCCGGGAGATGATGAACAAGATCACCGGCGTGGACCGGATGCCCGACATCGTGAACTTCGACAAGAAGGTCATGTACGAGATGAAGTACGGTTCGTCGAAGGTCAAGGCGGACCAGGTGGCCAAGGACAAGCAACTCATCGGCCAGGGCTGGCGCGTCGTCTACATCTTCTCCAAGCGGCCGTCCCGCGCCACGCGCCTGATGCTGGACGAGGCAGACATCCCCTGGAAGGTCTGGAAGGCGGTGGGTACCGCGGTGCCCTGACCGCGAAACGGGCCCCGTCCGTGACCATGACAGTGACCGGCACGGCCGCGTGCTCCAGCACGTGGTCCAGGAGGAAGAACAGGGGTCATCGGGTGACAGGCACGAGCGAGGACGACGACCGCACCGAGGCGCAGATGGCCGAGGACCGCGTGCACATGACCGAGCCCGCGCGTGCGTTCCTCGACACGTGGCTGTCCTCGATGGACACCGAACTCGACCGCTGGAGAACGGACTTCCTGCCCACCGGATTCCCCTACGACTTCACGCTCGACTCCCTGGACGCCCTGGAACCGGTCGCCCTCGGACGACTCCGGGACGAGGCGGCCGTCACCGCCGGGCACAACGCCGGCTTCACCACCGGCGCGGTGCGCTACATCGGAGAGGTGGCACGCCGCTGCGTACCGTCACGCTGGGGTTACCAGGATCGCGGAGCGGACCAACCCAGCCCCTACAACCGTGTTCCGGTCCTGCGCTCCAACACGCCCCTCGACTTCCTGCGGGTCGCGGCACCGGAGTTCAGACTGCGGCTGCTGGCCCGGGACCGGGAGCCGGGCACCCTACGGAAGATCGTCATCCCGCTCCTGACAGCCGTCGAGGAGGCCCGCGCGGCCGGCCACTAGCAGGGCGCGGCAGCGGATCAGTCCCCACCGGTCGCTCTCACCGCCGCACCGGCCCCGCTGGAAGACGCGGCAGCGGCGTGACCTGCCGACGTGCCCTGCCGAGGCCGGTGTCAATGATGATCATGCGCTCCGGCTCGGTGACGGCTGACCAGGCCGAGGCGCTGGTTGCGTGCCTCGGCCCGGACGGGTGAGGCGCTGCGGCAGGCTCACCCGCGGGAGCGCCTGCAGCAGGCCCGGCAACAGGCCGCGGAAGCCGGGCAGGAGGTCCACAAGCATGGAGAAGTTGACCGACGCAGAGGAGAAGCCCGGCAGCATATGCCCTCGGTCAGCCGCTGGCGGCTTCATCTCATATGGGGCGAAGGACACCTTCGGGATCGGTGAACGCCTCCTGGGCGAACTCCTCGAAGTCCATGTTCCCGATCGAGAGATTCCCGTGCACGTCATGCACAGCGGCCGGAGTCGTCCGAAACTCACGGACCGGCGGAGAGTCGATGAGTTCCTGGTAGTACATCGGATCGAGATCCTCGTCCTCGTGGGCAAGGTCGAGGGCGAGAAGGGCGTGGTGGGCGGACTGCATCGTGGCGCTGTCGGCGACGAAGACCACGACGAGTTCGTCGTCCGGCCTCAACGCGATGAGGACCGCTTCAGGCGTAGCCCCGGCCCACGCCGGGTCGTCGACCAGGTGAACATCGGCCTCATAGTCGCCGTCGGATCCCCACGGCCGAGAGACCTCGGCCACCACCGCCCGCCATGCCGCCTCGTCGTCGTAGTCGGTTCTGATGATCAGAGCAGCGAATTCATCGCGTCCGACGATCTCCGGCAACACGTGTACCTTCCTCCTTCGCTCGACCGCTGTGGTCAGGGGCCTGACTGTTTCACGCGGCTGTGACACCGTGGCTCTGTTCACGGGTTCGTGAAGTCAGTTGCTCACGGCATGCCCTGGTCGTGCCGCAGATGTCGAAGGTCGAGTTGTACGCCGCGATCCAGCGCGACCACCGCGAATGGCCCGGCGCTACTGACCGGCATCGCGCTCTCCTTCGCGGGGCGCCGTGGGCAAGCGGGTGACGCCGATGACGCCGAGCCACCAACGGCCCCATTGCCGGCGCGCTTTATGACGAACTCATGAGCTGGGCGCCGGACGCACTTGCCTACCGCTTCGAGCCCGAGGAACCACTTCCGTCACTGACCATGTCACACGCTTGTCGCAACATTCCTTGATTGCGGGTGCGGGGTCGCGTGAGGCCGGGGGTGACGGAAAAGGGGCCCCCGCGAGCTTCCGCTCGCGAAGGCCCCTTCGCGCCGTCGGGACGACAGGATTTGAACCTGCGACCCCTTGACCCCCAGTCAAGTGCGCTACCAAGCTGCGCCACGTCCCGGCGCGCGTCACCCGGCCGAAGCCGCGTGATCGTGCAGGTCAACCCTACCGCATACGGGCGGTCGTACCGAGCCGTCCCCGGGCGACGCCCGCGGCCGCCGGAGGCCCGGGTCCGCCCGTCCGCGTGGCGCACACCGTGACGCCGGGCCCCGGCCGGAGGCGCGCTCAGTGGGCGGCGGCCAGTTCCTGGCCGGCGCCGTCCTTCGCGCCGCTCGCGGAGCCGCGCAGCGCCGCCAGCCCGATGAAGACCGTCAAGCGGCCCATGAGCATGCCCACGATGCCGCCGAGGTTGAAGACGACCGCGAAGGTCAGGGCCGAGCCGAGCCGGTAGCCCTCGCCGCGCATCAGGGTGGGCAGCCAGGTGGCGACGCCGTGGACGAGCAGCAGCCCGCCGAAGGAGGCCGACCAGTACAGCAGAGTCTGAACCCACTCGCCGCCGCGGAACAGGCCCACCAGGGCGTCGAAGCGGTCGGCGGCCGTCTTCCTCTCGGCCGTGGCGGGCAGCCCGACGAGCCGCGGTTGCGGATCCGCTCGACACGCCCGGTCCCGTGCTCGCGTGCCCGTCCGTCGTGACGAAGTGTCCTGCGGGCGGGGCCGAGACCCCACACTCTGTCGGCACCGGCCGGGCGGGGGCGGTGGCTAGGGTCGCCCCATGACCCACAGCTTCGCTCTCCACATCCCCGACGCCGAGCTCGAGCCCGAGCCCCTCGACCCCGCAACTATCGTGTCCGGGACTCCGGAGGTGACCGGAAAGGTCGTCTGGGAGTCGCAGGACGGCCGGCAGATCCGCGGGATCTGGCAGATCACCCCCGGGGTCGTCACCGACACGGAGGCCGACGAACTGTTCGTCGTGATCAGCGGGTCGGCGACCGTGGAGGTGGAGGGCGGCCCGACGCTGGAGGTCGGGCCCGGCGACATGGCCGTGCTGCGCGCGGGCGACCGCACGACCTGGACGGTCCACGAGACGCTGCGCAAGGCGTACGCCATCAACCTCTGAGGACCACGTCGGTTCCGGGAAACGCGTCAGACTCTGCGGGACAGCAGGCGCACGCCCTCGGCAAGGGCGTCGGCGACCGCCTCCGGCGGGGTGTCCGGCGCTCCCGCCCGCCGATCCGGCCGCCGGGTGCGGGCGAGCAGCGGCAGCTCCACCTGGACGCCGCCCCCGCGGGTCAGGTTCACCGGGTTCCGCGCGTGCAGCCCGCGCAGCCCGCGCGGAATCTCCGCGAGATCGGTGACCGTCTCGAACTCCGGCCGCAGCGCGCGCAGTGCGAAGGCGAGCAGCCGGGCCGCCGACCGGTTGCCGCCGCCGAGGAAGACGGTGCGCGGCGCCGCGGCGCGCAGGTGGCCGTGCAGCGAGACCGTCACCGAGACGTGGCGGAGGAAGTCCCGCAGCAGCGCGCAGTGGTCCACGGCCATGCGCGGCGACGGGATGTGCACCGGCCGCCGCGCCCCCGGCTGGCCGAAGACGAGGCTGGTGGCGCCGCAGCGCGCGGCCAGCGACTCGGCGAGTTCGGCCGTACCCCCTTCGTTGGCGGCGTGCAGCGCCAGCAGCCCGACGCGGCTGCCCGGCGTCAGCGTGACGAGGAACGCGACGCCCTCGATCTCGACGCGCTCGGTCCGGACTCGCCCGGTCTGTCCACCCCCTGCCCGTCCACCCCCGGTCTGTCCACCCCCGGTCTGTCCACCCCCGGTCAGCTGTGTCATCACGGCTCCTCAGCTCGTCGTCGGCGCGGGCATGTTGTACGGCGTCACCACCTGCGTGGCGGACGGCAGCGTGGGTCCCGCGGGCGGCAGCGCGCCGTGGAAGCGCATCACGAGGTGGCAGGCCTCGCGCATGTCCTGGCGCAGGTCGTGGTGGAGGACGGCGGACAGTCGGTGCTCACGCAGCAGGCGCGTGTTGTCGTGGTCGAGGTCGTGCGCGACGAACACCGCGCACTCGCGGCCCAGGTCCGCGAAGGCGCGCAGGGTGGCGATGTTGCCGCCGCCGATCGAGTAGACGCCGCGGATGCCCGGATCCCGTTCCAGCGCGGCGCGCACCAGGTCGTACTGGGTGGTGTCCAGGCCCTGCCCCTCGGCGATCTCCACCAGCGCGCGGTCGGGATGGTGGGTGCGCATCACGCTGCGGAAGCCCATCTCGCGCTCCTCCTCGTTGCGGAAGAAGCCACTGCTGAGGCTGGTGAGCACGTTGCCGGGGCGGTCGCCCAGCCACTGACCCATGAGGTACGCCGCCGTCGCGCCGGCCGCCCGGTTGTCGATGCCGACGTAGGCCAGCCGCGGGGTCGCCGGCAGGTCGGTCACCAGGGTCACCACGGGGATGCCCGCGTCGGCGAGCCGGCCGACGGCGGCCGCGACCTCCGGGACGTCCGGCGCCTTGAGGATCACGCCCTGCGAGCCGCGCCGGGCGATGCGGTCCAGCGTGCGGGTCAGTTCCGCGGCCGGGCCGGTCTCCCGGAAGTGGAAGCGCGAGCGGACGACCGCCGGGTGCAGGGAGGGCAGTTCCGTCTCCAGGGCGGCGCGCACGGCGGTGGAGAACCGCTCCGGCGCCTGCATCACTATGTCGATCATGAAGGTGCGGCCGACCAGCCGGACCTGGGTGCGCTGCCGGTCCAGGTCGGCGATGGCCTGCCGGACCTCGCGGGCGGTGCTCTCCCGCACGCCGCCGCGCCCGTTGAGCACCCGGTCGACCGTGGCCTCGCTCAGGCCCGCCTGACGTGCGATCTCCCGGATGGGGAAGGGGTGGCCCACGGACGGCTCCTTGAGGGGTTTTTGATGGCTTCCTGCTGGTTGTTCGAGGGGTTTGTACTGACAAGAATGGCAGAGCCGTGTCGCTCCGCGCCCCTGAAGGGACGACGATGTCCGCGATGTTCCCGATGTCCTCGACATCCAAGGCGTCCTTGGCGTCCTTGGCGTCCTCGACGTCCTTGGCGTCCTCGACGTCCTCCCGCTCCGCGCGACGCCGGGTGTGGCTGTCCGAGCGGGACTGCGACCTCGACGCCTTCCGCGCGCTCGTCGAGACCTCCACCGACCGGGCCGACTACCCGTACGCCTCCGCCGTGCAGCGCGGCGTCCTGGTCTACGACAGCGACCGGCTGCGCGGGGCCGCCGACCTCGACGGCGTGCGGGCCGAGCTGGTCCGCGCGCTCGCCGACGGGCCCGGCATCGTGGTCCTCAAGGGCGCCTTCCCCGACCCGGCCGTCGTCGACCGGCTGAGCACCGTCTTCGACGCCCTCGTCGCCGAGCAGCGGGCCTCGGGCGCGCGGGCCGGTGACCACTTCGCCGCCCCCGGCGCCAACGACCGGGTGTGGAACGCGCTGGAGAAGGCGGCCCTCCACGACCCGGAGGCGTTCGCCGACTACTACGCCAACGACATGCTGGCGCTGGCCGCCACCGCCTGGCTCGGCCCCGCCTACCAGGTCACCTCGCAGGTCAACGTGGTCAACCCGGGCGGCGCGGCGCAGACCGTGCACCGCGACTACCACCTGGGCTTCCTCTCCGGCGAGGTGGCGGCCGGCTACCCGGCGCACGTGCACGCCCTCTCCCCCGTCCTCACCCTCCAGGGCGCGGTCGCGCACTGCGACATGCCCGTCGAGTCCGGGCCGACGATGTACCTGCCGCACTCGCAGAAGTACGAGCCCGGCTACCTGGCCTGGCGGCTGCCGGCCTTCCGGGAGTACTTCGAGGCCCACCACGTCCAGCTCCCGCTCGCCAAGGGCGACGCGGTCTTCTTCAACCCGGCGCTGTTCCACGCGGCCGGCGCCAACCGCTCCGCGGACGTCCGGCGCACCGCCAACCTGCTGCAGGTGTCCTCCGCGTTCGGCCGGGCGATGGAGACCGTCGACCGCGAGGCCGTCGTCGACGCCGTCTTCCCGGTGCTGCTCAGGCGCCGGGCGGAGGGCGCCGGGGAGGAGTGGCTGGAGAACGTGATCGCGGCGAGCGCCGAGGGCTACCCCTTCCCCACCGACCTCGACAGCGATCCGCCCGTCGACGGCCTCGCCCCGCCCGCGCAGGCGGACGTCGTACGGCGCGCCCTGCGCGAGACATGGACCCCGCAGGCCCTGCGCGACGCGCTGCGGGCCGGCGCCGAGCGGCGCGAAAGCCGACCGCGGGAACTCTGAAAGGAACTGCCCCTCATGGGACTTCTCGACGACAAGGTCGTCCTCGTCAACGGCGGCAGTCAGGGCGTCGGCGCCGCCGTCGCGCGGGCCGCGGTCCGCGAGGGCGCGGTCGTGGCCGTGACCGGGCGGCGCACGGCACCGGGCGAGGCACTGGTGACCGAGCTGACCACCGCCGGCGGCAAGGCCACCTTCGTACGGGCCGACCTGTCCGACGCCGAGCAGGCGCGGTCCGCCGTCGGCGACGTGGTGGCGGTGTACGGCCGGGTCGACTGCCTGGTCAACTCCGCCGGCCTGACCTCCCGGGGCACGCTCCTGGACACCACGCCCGCCCTGTTCGACCAGCACATCGCGATCAATCTCAGGGCGCCGTTCTTCGCGATGCAGGCGGCGGTGGCGGACATGCTGAGCCGCGGGGCGCCGGGCACGATCGTCAACATCATCACGTCCTCGGCGCACGGCGGGCAGCCCTTCCTCGCGCCGTACGTCGCCGCCAAGGCCGGTCTCATCGGCCTGACCCGCAACGCGGCGCACGCCCACCGCTGGGACCGGATCCGCGTCAACGGCCTGAACATCGGCTGGACGGCGACCGAGGGCGAGGACGCGACGCAGAAGAGGTTCCACGGCGCCGGGGACGACTGGCGCGAGGAGGCCGCCGCCAAGCTGCCGATGGGCAAGCTCGGCCAGCCGGACGAGATCGCCGACTTCGTGGTCCTCCTGCTGTCGGACCGGTCGGGCGTGGTCACCGGATCGGTGATCGACTGGGACCAGAACGTGCTCGGCGGTCTCGACTGACCTCCCCCGCCCGACTCCCCCCGCAACGACCCGCACCCAAGGAGCAACACCCCCATGCGCATCGGAATCCTCGGCCTCGGCCGCATCGGCGCCTTCCACGCCGAGACCCTCTCCGGACTCGACGCGGTGGACTCCCTCGTCGTCTCCGACCCGTTCACCCAGGCCGCCAAGTCCGCCGCCGAGCGGTTCGGCGCCGAGGTCGCGGACTCCCCCGAGGCCGTGCTGGCCGCCGGGGTGGACGGCGTGGTGATCGCCGCCGCGACCGACGCCCACCCGGGCCTGATCCTGGCCGCCGTCCAGGCCGGTGTGCCCGTCTTCTGCGAGAAGCCCGTCGCGAAGACCATGGCCGAGGGCGTGGAGGTCCTCAAGGCCGTCGAGGACGCCGACGTGCCGATCCAGATCGGCTACAACCGCCGCTTCGACGCCGGTTTCGTCGCGGCGCGGGCCGCCGTGCACAGCGGCGAGCTGGGCACGCTGCACACCGTGCGGTCGACCACCCTGGACCCGGCGCCGCCGCCGGCCGCGTACGTCGCCGCCTCCGGCGGCATCTTCCGCGACTGCTCGGTGCACGACTTCGACATCATCCGCTGGGTGACCGGCCGCGAGGTGACCGAGGTGTACGCCGTCGGCGGCAACCGGGGCGCCGACTACATCAAGCAGGCGGGCGACGCCGACACCACCGGCGCGATCCTCACCCTCGACGACGGAACCATCGCCGTGGTCTCCAACTCCCGCCACAACGGGCGGGGTTACGACGTCCGGATGGAGATCCACGGTTTCGCGGACTCCATCGCCGTCGGCCTGGAGGACAAGCTGCCGCTGCGTTCCGTCGAGCCCGGCGCGGCCTTCCCCGCGGGCACCCCGCACGACTTCTTCATGGACCGCTTCACCGAGGCCTACCGCGCCGAACTCACCGCGTTCACCGAGGTCGTGGCCGGCACCCGGACCTCCCCCTGCACCGTCGCGGACGCGCTGGAGGCCGGCTGGATCGCGGAGGCGTGCACCCTGTCGCTGCACGCGCACCGGCCGGTGACGATCGCCGAGGTTCGCGCCGGCTGAGGCCGGGCGGCGTGGCCGCCCTCCCGGAGTGCGTCTACGGTCTTGTGGTCCGCCCGCACGGCGGCCACGAGACCGTCCGCGCACCACCGACCGAGGAGCGACGACCATGACCAGCGGCCACGCCGTCCACCGACCTGCCCTGTTACCCGACGGGTCACCCGGCCCCGGCCGGCGCCGTGTGGTCGTGATCGGCGCGGGTCCCGGAGGCCTGACCGCCGCCCGGGAACTGGAGCGCGCCGGACACCGGGTGACCGTGCTGGAGGAGGGGGACGAGGTGGCCGGCAAGTGCCGGAGCGTGCACGTCGACGGCCTGGCGTACGACCTGGGCGGCCACATCTGCACCAACCGGTACGAGCGGTTGGCGGAGTTGGTGACCGAGCTGGGCGTCAAGACGGAGCGCACCACCCGCTACCGCGTGCTGAACGTCGCGGAGCGCACCGCGAGCCGGCAGACGATGCCGTTCCTGCGCGACGAGGCGTTCGCCCGCTACCGGGCGCTGCGCGAGCGCGAGTTCCCGCGCGTCGCCGAACCCGGGCTCGCCCACTCCGCGAAGGCGCTCGCCGCTCCGGTGGGACGGTGGCTCGACGAGCACCGCCTGCGGTCCATGGCCGAATCGTTCGGCACCGGGTACACGGCGGCCGGCTACGGCCACCTCGACGACGACGTGCCCGCGCTGTATTTCGTCAAGTACGCCGAGATGACGGGGCTGTTGTCCGAGGGGCCGGAACTGCTGGGCCACCCGGGCACGTTCACGGTCGTCGGCGGGTTCGCCACCCTGTGGACCCGCGTCGCCGAGGGGCTGGAAGACGTGCGCTGCGGGGTGCGGGTCGGGTCGGTCGAGCGGCACGCGGACGGGGTGCGGGTGCACACCGACGGGGCCCCGGTGGACGCCGACGACCTGGTGCTCGCCGTCCCCCTGGACCGGATCCTGCCGGTCCTGGACGCCACCGACGAGGAACGCGACCTCGCCGCGCGGATACGCAGCAACGCCTACCACACCACCCTCGCCACCGCCCCCGGCCTGCCGGAGGACGCCTTCTACTTCCTCGACCGCCACACGGCGACCCGCGAGACGGCCGGCCACTGCGTGGCGTACCACCACCGCTACCCCGGCAGCGACGTGCGGACCTTCTACTCCTACGGCCGTCCCGAGGACGTCGCCGCGCTGCTGCCGGACGACGTCGCCGAGCTGGGCGGCCGGCTGGAGCGGGTGCACCTGCGGCGCCGGTGGGCGTTCATGCCGCACTTCGGCGGCGACGACCTGGCGGCCGGCGCCCTGGACCGGCTCGCGGCGCTGCAGGGCCGGACGCGCACGTACCATGTCGGCGGCCTGCCCGCGTTCGAGCTGGTCGAGTGCGTCGTCGCGCACGCCCAGGACCTCGTCCGCCGCCGTTTCCCGGCGGCGGACGGCACACCGACCCGGCGGGAGGACACTCCCGCCACGACCGAGGAGGAACGCACCGCATGAGCGGACCGGACCGGGAGCCCCTGCGCATCGGAATCCTGGGAGCCGCGCGGATCACCGGGCGCGCGCTCGCCGGTCCGGCCCGGGCCGGCGGCCACCGCCTCGTCGCGGTGGCGGCCCGGGACCGCGCCCGGGCCGCGTCCTTCGCCGCGGAGCACGGCGTGGAGCGGGTGCTCGGCTCGTACGCCGGCCTGCTCGCCGACCCCGAGGTCGAGGTGGTCCACAACCCCCTTCCAACGGCCTGCACGGGCCGTGGAACCTCGCCGCCCTCGCGGCCGGAAAGCACGTCCTGACCGAGAAGCCGTCGGCGAGCGACGCCGAGGAGGCCGCCGAGGTGCGGCGGGCCGCCGCGAAGGCCGGCACGGTGTTCCTGGAGGGCTTCCACTACCTCTTCCACCCGGTCACCCGCCGCCTGCACGAGATCCTGGCGAGCGGCGAACTGGGCGAGCTGCGGCGGTTCGAGGCCCTGGTCGCGACGCCCGCCCCGCCGGACGGCGACCCGCGCTGGTCGCTGCCGCTGGCCGGTGGCGCCCTGATGGACCTTGGCTGCTACGCCCTGCACGCCGCGCGGATGCTCGCGCCCCTGGCGGGCGGCGCGCCGCGGCTCGTCTCCGCGCGCGGCGGCGAGCGCGGGGGCGCGCCCGGCGGCGACGAGTGGCTGGACGCCGAACTGGCCTTCCCCGGCGGGGCCACCGCCTCCGCGCGCTGCCACATGGCTTACGGGGAGCTGGAGATGAGCTGCCGGATCGTCGGCAGCCGCGGTGAGGCGGCAGCCCCGAACTTCGTGCTGCCGCACCGGGACGACCGGGTCGTGGTACGCACCGCGGACGGCGAGCGGACGGAACGGCTCGGCACCCGGTCGTCGTACGCCTACCAACTGGACGCCTTCGCCGCCCGGGTACGCGACGGGGTGCCGCTGCCGCTGGACGCGGACGACGCGGTGGTGACGATGACGCTGATCGACGACTGCTACCGGGCAGCGGGCTTCGCACCCCGGCCGCGCACGGACACCGGACGGACAGCCGCACGACCGACGGCCGCATGCCCGACGGCCGCGTGACCGATGGCCGCATGTCCGACGGCCAGGTGACCAGCAGCCGCTTGACCGGCGACCGCGTGGCCGACGGCGCGGCTGCCGCCCGGATCGTTCCCGCGCAGGTCACCGACATCCAGCAGGCCCTCGACGAGCACGCCCGCTACTGGGGCGCACGGGATCTGCGGGCGCTGCATCTGCTGCCGCTGGTGCACGAGTTCGGGCGGACCTGTCTGGTCGCCCGGTCGGACGACGGCGTCCTCGGCTACCTGATCGGCTTCGTCACCCCGGACGGCACCGGGTACGTGCACCTGGTCGCGACCCGCGACGACGCCCGCGGCGCCGGGCTGGGCCGCGCCCTGTACGCGGCCTTCGCCGAGGCCGCGGGTGAGCAGGGCGCCGTCCGCCTGAAGGCGATCACCACGGTGGGCAACGAGGGCTCCCTCGCCTTCCACCGCGGCCTGGGCTTCGACGTCCGGGTCGTGGAGGACTACAACGGTCCCGGCCGGCCACGGGTCGTCTTCACCCGCCCCCTCGCGGGCCTCACCGCCGGCCGGTGACGCGCCGGGGCGGCCGGCGCGTCACCGGTACAGCGGCGGCCGCTCCACGAGTTCCACCTCGGCCCGGCCGCCCTGGTCCAGGGCGCGCACGCCGGCCTCGCTGACCGCCGCCGCGGCGTAGCCGTCCCACGCGCCGGGGCCGGTGACCTCGCCGCGGCGGGTGGCGTCCACCCAGGCCTGGACCTCGCGGTCGTAGGCGTCGGCGAAGCGGTCGAGGTAGTCCTGGGCGATGGTGCCGCCCCAGCGGCCCGCCATGTTGGTGACCATGGCGTGGCCGTCGCCGATCCGGGCGGTGCCGCGTTCGCAGACCGCCTCGGCCTGGACCTGGTAGCCGAAGCCGCAGTTGACGAAGATCTCCACGTCGACGACCGCGCCGCCGTCGGTCTCGAACACCACGAACTGCGGGTCCTGCATCCCGTCCGGGGCGTTCGCGGACGGCGTCGGGCGCAGCACCGTCACGGCCGTGATCTCGTGGCCGAGCAGCCAGCGCGTGACGTCCATCTCGTGCACGACCGAATCGTTGACGAGCATCTCGCTGCGCCAGCCGGGCGGGGAGGCGACGTTGCGGTGCCGGTGGTGCAGCAGCAGTGGCCGGCCCAACTGGCCGCTGTCCAGGAGGGCTTTGAGTTTCAGGTACTCGGCGTCGTAGCGCCGCATGAAGCCGACCTGGACCCGGCGCCGGCCCAGGGACTGCTCGGCTTCGAGCACGCGCAGGGCGGAGGCGGCGTCCGGGGTGAGCGGCTTCTCGCACAGCACGGGCAGGTCGTGCGCGAACGCCGTCAGCAGCGCCGCCTCGTGAGCGGGCCCCGGGGAGGCGATCAGCACGGCGTCGACGTCGTCCGCCGCCATCGCGGCGGCCGGATCGGTGTACGGGGTGCAGCCGTCGACGCCGGCCGCGACGGCCTCGGCGCGTTCCGCGTCGACGTCGACGACGGCGGTCACCCGGGCTCCACTGGTGACCTGCTGGATCCGGCGGACGTGGTCGGCGCCCATCCTGCCGGTGCCGACGACGGCGACGCGCAGTGTGCCGGGCTGAGCCATGGTCGTCCCCCTTCGGACGGTCGGGCGGTCGGGCGGTCAGGCGCCGCAGGACCTCAGGAACTTGCGGGTGCGTACCGCGATGGGCAGCGGCCTGTCCGGCTCGCAGGGGTACATGTCCTGCTCGACGATCGCGAAGAGGTCCACGCCGAGCCGCTGCGCCGCCTCCAGCACCGGACCCAGCTCCGGTACGCCGGAGGGCGGTTCGCACATCACGCCGCGCTGCACGGCCGGGCCGAACGGCACCTCGTTCGCCCGCACGTCGGCGAGGATCTCCGGGTCGACCTGCTTGAGGTGCAGGTAGCCGATGCGTTCGCCGTAGGTCTCGATCAGCTTGACGCTGTCGCCGCCGCAGTAGGCGTAGTGCCCGGTGTCGAGGCAGAGGTTGACCAGGTCGGAGTCGGTCGAGTCGAGGAAGCGCTCGACGTGCGCCTCGGTGTCGATGTGGGTGTCGGCGTGCGGGTGGACGACGATGTCGAGGCCGTAGGTCTCCTTCACCTCGTGGCCGAGCCGTTCCATGCCCTTGGTGAGGTGGCCCCACTGCTCGCCGGTCAGCTCCGGGGGCTCCAGGATCTCGGCGGTCCTGTCGTCACGCCAGAAGGACGGGATGACGACCAGGTGCTCGGCGCCCATGGCCCGGGTGAGCGCCGCGACCCGGCTGACCTGCTCCCAGGTGCCGTCCCATTCGGCCGGGCCGCGGTGCAGTCCGCAGAAGATGGTGCCGGCGGAGACCTTCAGGTTCCGCTTGTTCACCTCGTCGGTGAGCCGGGCCGGGTCGGTCGGCAGGTAGCCGTAGGGGCCGAGCTCGATCCAGGAGTAACCGGCCTCGGCGACCTCGTCCAGGAAGCGTTCCCAGGGCACCTGCAGGGGGTCGTCGGCGAACCAGACGCCCCAGGAGTCGGGGGCGGAGCCCACCCGGATGCGGTCCAGCGCTGCGGGCATGTCAGGACTTCCCTTCGGGTGCGGCCGCGCCGGGTGCGGTGAGGGCGTCCTTCTCGGGGAGTTCCTCGACGTCGACTCCGCGGACCTGTGCGAGCTCGTGCTTGAGCGCGGCGAGTTCGGCGCCGCCGGCCATGTGGTTGGTGAGTTCCTCGAGGCTGACCTGGTCGCGGGACGCGGACATCTCCAGGGTGCCCAGGCGCAGCACGCTGAAGTGGTCGCCGACCATGTAGGCGTGGTGCGGGTTGTGGGTGATGAAGATGACGCCGAGGCCGCGGTCGCGGGCGGCGGCGATGTACTTCAGCACCACACCGGACTGCTTGACGCCCAGGGCGGCGGTCGGCTCGTCCAGGATCAGCACGCGGGCGCCGAAGTAGACGGCGCGGGCGATGGCCACGCACTGGCGCTGGCCGCCGGAGAGGGTGCCGATGGGCTGCTCCAGGTCGTCCAGGACGATGCCCATCTCGCGCAGCTCGTGGTCGGCCGTCTGCTTCATCTTCTCGATGTCGAGGCGGCGCAGCGGCCAGCGGCCCTTGGTCATCTCCGAGCCGAGGAAGAAGTTGCGCCACACCGGCATCAGCGGGACGACCGCGAGGTCCTGGTAGACGGTGGCGATGCCCTTGTCGAGCGCCTCGCGCGGGGTGGAGAAGCGCACCGGGGCGCCGTCGACGAGGAACTCGCCCTCGGTGTGCTGGTGCAGACCCGAGATGATCTTGATGAGGGTGGACTTGCCGGCGCCGTTGTCGCCGAGCACGCAGGTGACCTGGCTGGGGTACACCTTCAGGTCGACGCCGTGCAGGGCGCGGATGTTGACGTAGGACTTGCCCGCGCGGCGCAGTTCGACGATCGCCCCGTCCCCGTCGTCGGCGGCGGTGTCGGCGGTGATGGCGCCGTGGGTGCCGGCTTCGTCGGCTGTCGTCATGTCGGTCACCTCCGGGTCGCCGTGCGCTGGATGTACAGGTTGATCAGCACCGCGCCGAGCAGCATCGCGCCGAGGAACGCCTTGAACCAGTCGGGGTTCCAGCCGGCGTAGACGATGCCCTGCTGCACCATGCCGAACATGAAGGCGCCGAAGACCGGGCCGATCGCCGAGCCGGCGCCGCCGGTCAGCAGGCAGCCGCCGATCACGGCCGCGGAGATGTAGATCAGCTCCTGGCCCACACCCTCGCCGGACTGCACGGTGTTGAAGGTGAAGAGCTGGTGCATGCCGACGAACCAGGCGCCGAAACCGACCAGCATGAACAGCGAGATCTTGGTGAAGTTCACGGGTACGCCGACGGCCCGCGCGGACTCCTTGTTGCCGCCGACGGCGAAGATCCAGTTGCCGTACCTGGTGCGCAGCAGCACCCAGGTGGCCAGGGCGGCGAAGACCAGCCAGTAGACCACGGTGATCTTGACCTGGACGCCGCCGACGTCGAAGGTCGACGCGAAGATCTTCTTCGCCTGGTCGAAGCCGTCCATGTCGCTGATGTCGTCGGTGGCCACGTTGCCGGTGACCAGCTTGGTCACCGCGAGGTTGACGCCCTGCAGGATCAGGAAGCTGCCCAGGGTGATCAGGAAGCTGGGCAGGCCGGTCCTGACGACCATCCAGCCGTTGAAGAAGCCGACCGCGAGGGACACGGCGAGCGCGAGGACGACGCCGACCCAGACGTTCACGGTCAGCTGGTAGCTCAGCATGCTCGCGGTCAGCGCCGAGGTGATCACGGCGACACCGGACGACAGGTCGAACTCCCCGCCGATCATCAGCAGCGCCACCGGAAGCGCCATGATGCCGATGGTCGACGACTGGTAGAGCACGTTCGCCATGGAGGATCCGTCGCGCACCGGCGGGGCGGTGACGAGGAAGAAGACGTACACCGCGACGGCGCCGAGGAGGACGCCCACCTCGGGGCGGGCCAGCAGCCTGAGCGCCAGGGGGCGACGGGCGGTGCGCCCGTCGGTTTCCTTGCCGGGGCCGGAGGCCGGCGGTGTGGTCACCGCCGGCTCGGCATCCTGGGTCGTACTCATCACCGAGTGCCCTTCGCGGCGTACTTGGCGACCGCGTCGACGTTGGACTTGTCCACGAAGGCGGGACCGGTCAGCACGGGCTGCTCGCCGCCGCCCATGTAGTTGCCGTTGTTCTTGTACAGCCACAGCGAGTCGATCGCCAGGTAGCCCTGGAGCCAGGGCTGCTGGTCCACGGCGAACTCGATGGTGCCCTTGCTGATGGCGCCGGTCAGGTCCTTGTTCAGGTCGAAGGTCGCGATCTTGGCCTTGCTGCCGGCGTCGGACACCGACTGCACCGCGGTCAGCGCGAACGGGGCGCCGAGGGTGGCCACGTAGTCGATGGACTTGTCCTGCTTGAGCTTGGCGGTGATGGTCGACTTCACGGACGGCATGTCGGTGCCGTTGACGTACAGCACGTCGGTCTTGCCGGAGAAGGTCTTCTTCAGTCCGTCGCAGCGCTGGGTCAGGCCGACGTTGCCCTGCTCCTGGACGACGCAGACGGCGTGCTTGGCCTTGAGTTCGTCGAGCTTCTTGCCGAACGCCTCGCCGGCCACGGTCTCGTCCTGGCCGAAGAACTCCATCAGGCCGAGCTTCCTCCAGTCGCTGACCCCGGAGTTCAGGCCGACGACGGGTATGTTCGCCTGGGTCGCCTTGGACACGACGTCCTTCATGGCGTCGGGCTTGGCGAGGGTGATGGCGATGCCGTCGACCTTCTGGTCGATGGCGTTCTGGACCAGGGTGGCCTGGGCACCGGCGCTGGGGTCCGCGGAGTAGACGAGCTTGATGTTGTCCTTGGCGGCGGCGGCCTCGGCGCCCTTGCGGACGATGTCCCAGAACGTGTCACCGGGCGACTGGTGGGTGACCAGGGCGACCGTCATACGGGGCGTGGTGGCCTTGCCCGCGGAGGCGCCGCCCGCGCTCTCCTCGGCCTTCTTGCCGCCGGAGCTGCTGGAGCAGCCCGCGACGGTCAGTGCCGCCGCAGCTGCCAGGGCCACCGCGGGGGCCAGTCTGCGGGAGAGAGAAGAGCGTTCCATCTGTCCTGCACCTCACTGTGCGACGGGGGGAGACGGGGATGCCGGCGGATCGTCGGGATCCGGGGCCCGGACCTGCGGTGCAGCTCCGGGTCGTGAGCCGCGGAAGCGGCTGTCGTGCTGGGACGGGATCCAATCCCTTGACGCGCTCACTGTCAATACTTTGTTAAGACATCATTTCACTTACAGGTCCGAATGTCCGTACAAACTATTGACAGCGTCGGCCACGGCGGCCTACACCTGGGAGGCGGGAGGCCCACGGGCCCCCGCGTCCCCAGGACAGCTCGAGGAGCGTCGCGCATGGCTGAGCCGTTGGAGTCCGTCGTCCAGTCCTTCGACTTGATCACTATGGGCCGTCTCGGAGTCGATCTCCATCCTATGCAGCCGGGCGTGCCCCTCACGCATGTGGAGACCTTCGGCAGGTTCCTCGGCGGCTCGGCCGCGAACGCGGCGGTCGCCGCCGCCCGGCTCGGCCGGCGCACCGCGCTGATCAGCCGCACCGGGAACGACCCCTTCGGCGCCTGTCGGCACCGGGCGCTGCGGGATCCCGGCGTCGACGACCGCTGGGTGACGCCGGTGGACGCCTACCCGACACCGGTGACGTTCTGCGAGATCTTCCCGCCGGACGACTTCCCGCTGTCCTTCTACCGGCAGCCCAACGTGCCCGACCTGGAGATACACGCCGACGAACTGGACCTGTCCGTCATCCGCGCGGCCCGCATCCTGCGGATCACCGGCACCGGGCTGCCGACCGCGGCGGAGGTCGGCGACCTGCCGGCCCGCGCCGCCGCCTGACCTCCCCGAACGGAGCTTCCGTCTTGACCATCAGCATCCCCGACCTCGTCTCGGTCAGGGCCCGGCACCCCGAGGCCGTCGCCGAGGCCGCCGCCCGCCGGGTGCGCCGGCCCCTGCTCGGCGACAGCGGCCGCCTCATGATCGTGGCTGCCGACCACCCGGCGCGCGGCGCCCTCGGCGTGGGCGGCCGGCGCCTGGCCATGGCCAACCGGGCGGATCTGCTGGAACGTCTCTGCACGGCGCTGTCCCGGCCCGGCGTCGACGGGGTGCTGGCCACCGCCGACATCCTGGAGGACCTCCTGCTGCTCGGCGTGCTGGAGGACAAGGTCGTCATGGGCTCCATGAACCGCGGCGGCCTCGCGGGCGCGGTCTTCGAGATGGACGACCGCTTCACCGGCCACCGCGCCGAGGACATCGCCCGGCTCCGCTTCGACGCCGGCAAGCTGCTGCTGCGCGTCGATTACGACGACCCGGGGTCGCTGACCACCCTGGAGTCGGCCGCCCGCGCCGTCGACGCGATGGCCGCGCACCGGCTCCCGCTGTTCGTGGAGCCGTTCGTCTCCCGCCGTGTCGAGGGCCGGGTGCGCAACGACCTGTCCGCCGAGGCCGTCACCCGGTCCATCGCCATCGCCTCGGGACTGGGCGGCACCTCCGCCTACACCTGGCTGAAACTGCCCGTCACCGAGGACCCCGACGACATGGGCGAGGTGCTGGAGACGTCCACCCTGCCGGCCGTCCTGCTCGGCGGCGAGGTGGGCGACGACCAGGAAGGCGCCTACGAGCGCTGGCGCAAGGCCCTGCGGCTGCCCACCGTCATGGGCATGGTCGTCGGCCGTTCGCTGCTGTACCCGGCCGAGGGCAGTGTGGAGAGCGCGGTCGACACGGCCGTGGGGCTGCTGTGAGGCGCCGCCGTGCCGCGCCCCGTGCCGCGCCCCACGGTCCCGCCCGCCGGCCCACCCGCCGGCCCACCCGCAGATCCGCCCGCCGACCGACCGCCGACCGCCGACCGCCCGTCGTGACCCGGAGGAACCGATGACGTATCACCTTCCCGCCGGAGAGGCCGGCAGCGGCCCGTACGCCGTGGACGTCAGCCCCGAGAAGGCCGGCTGGGGCTACTCCAGCCTGCGCGTGCTCCGGCTGCCGCCGGGCGGCACGCACACCTTCGACACGGGCGACAGCGAGTGGATCGTGCTGCCGCTGTCCGGCGGCTGCACCGTAGCCGCCGACGACGACTTCGGCCACGACACCTTCGAACTCACCGGCCGCGACAGCGTGTTCACGGCCGTCAGCGACTTCGCCTACGTGCCGCGGGACGCCCGGGTGACCGTCTCGTCCCCCGGCGGCGGGCGGTTCGCGCTCACCGGGGCGCGCTGCACCCGCCGGCTGCCCGCCCGCTACGGGCCCGCCTCGTCGGTGCCGGTCGAACTGCGCGGCACCGGCAACAGCAGCCGCCAGGTCAACAACTTCGGCGCGGCAGGCGCCTTCGAGTGCGACAAGCTCATCGCGGTCGAGGTGATCACCCCGGGCGGCAACTGGTCGTCGTTCCCGCCGCACAAGCACGACGAGCACCGCCCCGGCGAGGAGTCGGTGCTCGAGGAGATCTACTACTTCGAGTTCGCCGCCCACGACGCCGTCCCCGGCCTCGGCTACCAGCGCGTCTCGCCCTCCGGCCACGGCCGGGGCACCGACGTCCTGGCCGAGGTGCGCGACGGCGACGTCGTCCTCGTCCCGGACGGCTGGCACGGGCCGTCGATGGCGGTGCCCGGCCACCACATGTACTACCTCAACGTCATGGCGGGGCCCGAGGCCGAGCGCGCCTGGCTGATCTGCGACCACCCCGATCACGCCTGGATCCGCGACACCTGGCCCGAACAGCCCGTCGACCCCCGTCTCCCCCTCTACACGGCACCGGAGAAGTCCTGATGAGCACCCCCACCCGCCGCCTGACCGTCGCGCAGGCCCTGGTGCGCTTCCTGTCCGTCCAGTACACCGAGCGCGACGGCGTACGGCGCCGGCTGATCGCCGGCACCTGGGGCATCTTCGGGCACGGCAACGTGGCGGGCATCGGCCAGGCCCTGGTGGAGGCGGGCATCGGGCCGGACGCGGCGATGCCGTACCACCAGGGCCGCAACGAGCAGGCCATGGTGCACGCGGCCGTCGGTCACGCCCGGCAGCTCAACCGCCTGTCCGCGCAGGCCGTCACCACCTCCATCGGCCCCGGCGCCACCAACCTGGTCACCGGGGCCGCGCTGGCCACCGTCAACCGGCTGCCGGTCCTGCTGCTGCCCGGCGACTACTTCGCCACCCGCGCCGCCGACCCGCTCCTGCAGCAGCTGGAGCACCCCACCGAGGCCGACGTCTCGGTCAACGACACCCTGCGCCCGGTCTCCCGGTACTTCGACCGCGTCACCCGCCCCGAGGCGCTGATCCCCTCGGCGCTGAACGCGGTGCGCGTCCTCGCCGACCCGGCCGAGACCGGCGCGGTGACGCTGGCCCTGCCCCAGGACGTGCAGGCCGAGGCGTACGACTGGCCGGAGGAGTTCTTCGCCGAGCGCGTGTGGCACGTGCGGCGGCCCGCGCCGGACCCGGCCGAGCTGGCCGCGGCCGTCGACGCGATCCGCGCGGCGCGCCGCCCGCTGATCATCGCGGGCGGCGGCGTCCACCACAGCGAGGCCGAGGAGGCGCTGAAGGCGCTCGTGGACGCCACCGGCATCCCCGTCGCCTCCACCCAGGCGGGCAAGGGCTCGCTGCGCCACGACCACCCCGCCGACCTCGGCGGCATCGGCCACACCGGCACGGCCGTCTGCGACGACGTCGCCCGCACCGCCGACCTGGTGATCGGCGTCGGCACCCGGTACACGGACTTCACCACCGCCTCCGGCACCCTCTTCCAGAACCCGGACGTGCGGTTCGTCAACCTCAACATCGCCGCGTTCGACGCCCACAAGCTGGCCGCGCGGACCGTGGTGTGCGACGCGCGGGCCGGTCTGGAGCGGCTGACCGAGGCGCTCGCCGGGCACCGCGTCGACGCCGGCCACGAGGCCGGGTACCGGGCCGGCAAGGAGCGCTGGGAGCGGGTGGTGGAGGCCGCCTACCGCTCGGACGACGACAGCGCCGTGCCCACCCAGACGCAGGTGCTCGGCGCGCTGGACGCGGTCGTCGGCGACGACGACGTGGTGATCAACGCGGCCGGTTCGCTCCCCGGCGACCTGCACAAGCTGTGGCGGGCGCGCGGTCCGCGCCAGTACCACCTGGAGTACGGCTACTCGTGCATGGGCTACGAGATCCCGGCCGCGATCGGCGTCCAGCAGGCCGCGCCCGGCACCCCGGTGTGGGCGCTGGTCGGCGACGGCACCTACCTGATGATGCCGACCGAGATCGTCACGGCCGTGCAGGAGGGCCTGCCGGTCAACCTGCTGCTCGTGCAGAACCACGGCTACGCCTCCATCGGCGGTCTGTCGGAGAGCGTCGGCGGCGAGCGGTTCGGCACCGCCTACCGCTACCGCGCCGCCGACGGCACCTTCACCGGCGACCCGCTCCCGGTCGACCTGGCCGCCAACGCGGGCAGCCTCGGCATGGACGTGCTGCGCGCCGGGACGGTCGGCGAGCTGCGCGCGGCACTCGCCGCGGCCCGCGCCTCCGACCGGCCGACGTGCGTGTACGTGGAGACCGGCACCGCCGGCCCGGCCGCTCCCCCGGCCGAGGCCTGGTGGGACGTGCCGGTCGCCGAGACCGCCTCCCGCGAGGCCGCGGTGCGGGCCCGCGAGGCGTACGACCGCCAGGTCGCCGACCGCCGCCACCTCTGAACTCCCCGTCCAAAGGAGGCCCTTCGGTTTCCCCAGCCACTCCTGACACACCCTCACAGGGAGGTACGGCCATGGCGAGGACCAGTGGCTCCGCACGTGCCAAGAACGCCGCCGCGCTCGGCTCGCTGGACTTCGCCCTGGACCGGGGCAGTCCGGTGCCGCTGTACTACCAGCTCGCGCAGCAGCTGGAGGCGGCGATCGAGCACGGGGTCCTCGCCCCGGGCGATCTGCTGGGCAACGAGGTCGACCTGTCCGGCCGCCTGGGCCTGTCCCGGCCCACCGTCCGCCAGGCCATCCAGTCCCTGGTCGACAAGGGCCTTCTGGTGCGCCGCCGCGGCGTCGGCACCCAGGTGGTGCACAGCCAGGTCAAGCGCCCGCTGGAACTCAGCAGCCTCTACGACGACCTGGAGGCGGCCGGGCAGGGGCCGACCACCGAGGTGCTGCGCCACGAGCACCGGCCGGCGTCCGCCGAGGTGGCGGCCGCGCTCGGGGTCGCGGAGGGTGAAGAGGTGGTCGTGCTGGAGCGGCTGCGCAGCACGCACGGCCATCCGGTGGCGTTCCTGTGCAACTACCTGCCCGCCTCCCTGCTCGAACTCGACACCGCCCGGCTGGAGTCGACGGGCCTGTACCGGCTGATGCGCGCCGCCGGCATCACCCTGCACAGCGCCCGGCAGACCGTCGGCGCCCGTTGCGCCACCGCGGAGGAGGCCGCCCGTCTCGCCGAGAAGGAGGGCGCCGCGCTGCTGACCATGCAGCGCACCGCGTACGACGACACCGGCCGGCCGGTCGAGTACGGGACGCACGTCTACCGCGCCTCCCGGTACTCGTTCGACTTCCAGCTGCTGGTCAGACCGTGACGGAGGCGCCGGGGCTGTCGTCGAGGAAGCCGCCCGACTGGTGCTGCCACAGTCTCGCGTAGGCGCCGTCCCGCGCGAGCAGTTCCTGGTGGGTGCCCTGCTCCACGATCCGGCCGCGGTCCAGGACGACGAGCCGGTCCATGGCGGCGACCGTGCTGAGCCGGTGCGCCACCACGAGCGCCGTCCGCCCCTCCATCAGCCGCCACAGCGCCTCCTGGACCAGGACCTCGCTCTCCGAGTCCAGGGCGCTGGTCGCCTCGTCCAGCAGCAGGATCGGCGCGTCGCGCAGGATCGCCCTGGCGAGCGCGACGCGCTGGCGCTGTCCGCCGGAGAGCTTGACGCCGCGTTCGCCGACCATGGTCTCCAGGCCCTCCGGCAGCGCGTCGGCGAACTCCGTGACGTGCGCCGCCTCGGCCGCGGCGCGGATCTCGGCGTCGGTGGCGTCCGGGCGGGCGAAGGCGATGTTCTCCCGCAGCGTGCGGTGGAACATGGCCGGCTCCTGGGGCACGTAGGCGATCAGGCCGCGCAGGTCGGCCTGACGGAGCCGGCTGATGTCCCGGCCCCCGATCAGGATCCGGCCGGCGTCGATGTCGGTCATCCGCAGCAGCAGCCGGGTGAGGGTGGACTTGCCGCCGCCGGACCTGCCGACCAGGCCGATCCGTGCCCCGCCGGGCACGTCCAGGTCCAGGCCCTCGAAGAGCGGTTCGGCGCCCGCGTGGGCGAAGGTGACGCGCTCGAAGCGGATGTCGGCGGCGCGGGTGGGCGGGGGCTGCGGCGACGGCGGGTCGAGCACGGTCGGCGGGGTGTGCAGCAGCTCGGTGAACTGCGCGGCCTCCGTCATGGCGCTCTCCAGGCGCCGGTAGATCTGGTTGAACTCGAACATGATCCGCGTCGCGTTGGTGTAGTAGGTGAAGGCGACCACGACCGCCTCCACGCTGTGGCCGCCCCCGCCGAGCGCGATCGCGAGCAGCAGGCCCAGCGCGTTGGTCAGCACGGACAGCGGCGCTACCAGCGTGTCGATGCGCAGGTTGCCGTAGTCCCACGACTTCAGCGTCAGGCGCCGGGATTGCGCCACGCGGGAGCGGTGCTCGGCCGCCTCGCGTTCCTCGGCGGCGAACGCCCGGACGGTGTCCATGTTCATCAGGCTGTCGGCGACATGGCCTGACACCCGCGCGATCGCCTCCTCGCGCCCGCGCACCAGCGTCTGACGGCGCCGGATGAGGGGCGCCACGCACAGCGCCGTGACGGTGATCATCACCAGCAGCCCGACGACGAGCCACGGCTCGTAGCGCCACAGCACCACCGACCCGAACACCAGCGGCACCAGGCTGCCCACGATCTGGAACGCGACGGTGTCGACGAACACCTCGAAGCGGGAGGCGAAGCTCAGCACCCGCTTGGTCAGCGACCCGGCGAAGTTGTCGTGGAAGAACGCGGCGTCCTTCGCGAACAGCTCGTCCATGCCGATCACGTACAGGTGCTCGATGCCGAGGGCGTCGAGGCGGTTGAGGCAGTGCAGGCCGACGCGCCACAGCGCCTCCGCGAGCAGCAGCACGCCGGCGAAGGCGAGGACGTAGGGCAGCGCCGCGTGGAGGGTGAGCCTCGCGCCGTCGGCGATGCGTCCGGCGAGCTTCGCGACGGCCAGCGGCGCGAGGTAGTTGATGCCGATGTTGCCGAGCGCGGGTAACAGCAGCGCCGGCAGCGTGAGCCACCTCAGCCGGGTCAGCTCCCATCCGTAGTACCGCAGTGCGAGCAGCACCGAGCCCTTGCCCGGCGCGCGTGATTCAGCCGATCCCATGACCACCCCGAGACGTCGTAACGGCAGCCCGCCACGTGCCGCCGCAAGGCCTCGAAGTGTCCCGCGACGCCGCTGAAGCGGTCCATGCGTTTTTCTCGGCCGACGTGGCCTGTCCCGCACCCGCCCGTACGCGCTCGACCTGGGATTTCGGGGGTTTTGCGGGCTCAGTCCAGGGTGACCCAGGTCCCCCGTTCGGCGGAGCGCGTCATGGCGTCGAGTGCCACCGCGCTCGCGACCGCGTCGTCCAGTGTCGCCCCGTGTGCGCCGCCCTCGGCGATGGAGCGCAGGAAGTGGCGGGCCTCCACGACCTTCAGGTCGTCGTAGCCCATGGCGTTGGCCGAACCGGGCTGGAACGCGGCGTACTCGCCGTCGCCCGGGCCGACGTAGCGGGTGGTGACGGGCTGGTCCTGGTAGTCGGTGCCGCGGCTGACGCCGAGTTCGCCCATGCGGCGGAAGTCCCAGAAGAGGGCTCCGCTCGTGCCGTGGATCTCGAAGCCGTAGTTGTTCTGCTCGCCGACCGAGACCCGGCAGGCCTCCAGGACGCCGCGGGCGCCGGAGGCGAAGCGCAGCAGGCAGCTGACGTAGTCGTCGTTCTCCACCGGTCCGAGTTCGCCGCCGGCCGCGCGGGTGTGCCCGGCGGTGGCGCCGGCCGGCCGGGCCCGCTCGGGGACGAAGACGGCCGTGTCCGCGGTCAGGGAGGCGATGTCGCCGAGCAGGCGGCGGGCCAGGTCCACGCCGTGCGAGGCGAGGTCGCCCAGCACTCCGCTGCCGCCGCGCCGGCGCTCGTAGCGCCAGGTCAGGGCACCTTCGGGGTGGGCGGCGTAGTCGCTGAACAGCCGGATGCGGACATGGGTGACGGCGCCGATCGCGCCGGCGGCGATCATCTCGCGGGCCGCCTCGACGGCGGGCGCGTTGCGGTAGTTGAAGCCGACCGTGCCGTGCACGCCGGCCGCGGCGGCGGCACCGGCGACGGCGCGGGCGTCCTCGGCGGTCAGCCCCACCGGTTTCTCGATCCAGATGTGCTTGCCCGCCTCGGCCATCGCCACGCCGATCTCGCGGTGCAGGAAGTTGGGGGCGGTGATGCTCACCGCGTCCACCCGCGGGTCGGCGGCGATCTCGCGCCAGTCGCGGAGCGCGGAGGCGAAGCCGTAGCGCCGGGCGGCCTCCTCGGCGCGGCCGGGCACCTCGTCGGCGACGGCGATCAGTTCCGGCCGCAGCCCCAGCTCGGGGAAGTGGTGCGGCAGGCGGCTGTACGCCTGGGTGTGGACGCGCCCCATCCAGCCGAACCCCACGACGGCGACGCCGAGCGTATTCACCATGACAGCCCTTCTTTGGACCGATCCAAAAGCCTGGGCTCACCATGATCGGCGCTTCCGTGGGATGTCAAGGGCCTGCACCAGGGGCTTTACAGCACAGCACTGTCTATGGAACGGTCCACACCATGAGGTGCACATCATGACCGCTCCGACCATCCGTGACGTCGCCGCGCGGGCCGGCGTCTCCAAGTCCCTGGTCTCGCTGGTGCTGCGCGGCGCCGAGGGCGTGCGGCCGGAGAAGCGGGCGGCGGTGCTCGCCGCGGTCGAGGAGCTCGGCTACCGGCCCAACGCGGCCGCGCGCAGCCTCAGCGAGCGGCGCACCCGCACCGTCGGCGTGCTGCTGAACGACCTGCGCAACCCCTGGTTCGTGGAACTGCTCGACGGCCTGAACTCCCGCCTGTACGACAGCGGTCTGCACACGCTGCTGGCCGACGGCAACCTCAACCGGCGCCTCGGCGAGGACCTCACCCGCACCTTCGCCGAACTGCGCGTCGACGGCCTGGTCGCGGTCGGCACCCTGCACGACCCGGGGGCGCTGCGCGCCGCCGCCGGGCGGGTCCCCACCGTCGTGGCCGGCACCCGCGAACCGGTGCTGCCCGGCGTGGACCTGGTCGCGGGCGACGACGAACTCGGCGCCCGGCTGGCCACCGAGCACCTGATCACCCTCGGCCACCGGCACATCGCCCACATCGCCGGCCGGGGCGCGGTCGGCGACCTGCGCCGCCGCAGCTTCGAGGCCACCATGCGCGAGCACGGGCTGGCCGGCACGGCGGTCGTGGAGCAGGGCGACCTCACCGAGGAGGGCGGCTACCGGGCCGCCGTCCGGCTGCTGAGCCGCCCGCGGCGGCCCACCGCCGTCTTCGCGGTGAACGACATGACCTGCGTCGGCGCCCTGTCCGCCGCCGAGGAGAGCGGCCTGCGGGTCCCCCGCGACCTCTCCCTGGTCGGGTACGACAACACCTACCTCTCCCGCCTGCGGCACCTGTGGCTGACCAGCGTCGACAACGCCGGTCACGAGGTGGGCCGGCGGGCCGCCCGGCGCCTCCTGGAGCGCATCGACGCGCCGGACCGCCCCGCACGGGTCGACCTCGCCACACCGGCGCTGGAGGTCCGCGGCACCACGGCCGCACCGGCGAGCGCCGCCTGACGAGGGCTGCCGCGGCGGTGGGATCCGCGGTCGGCACGCCGGACGGCCCGCTGCAAGGTTTCCGCAAGGCCCCGGCAGGTCTTCCGTCCACCGGCGGGGGCAGAGGCTCGCCGAACGGGCCGAGCCGGGCCCGCACGGACAACGGGGGACATCATGTCGGCATTGCGGAAAGGCACGGAAGCGTCGGCCGAGGGCCGGGAGTGGCTGACGCTCGTCGAGCGCAAGACGGTACTGGTCGTCGTGCACACCCTCACCTACGGAAAGCGGCTGGTCGACGTCCTGTCGCTGCTGGAGGCCGACTTCCGGGTGCAGGTGGTGTTCACCGCCCCGCCGCACGTTTTCGGGGACGAGGTGCCGCGCTTCCTGCAACTGCTGGGCGGCGCGGTGCTGCCCTGGGACGAGGCCGTGCGGATGACGTTCGACCTGGCCCTGGCGGCCGGGCCGCGGGGTGTCGAAAGGATCTCCGCCCCGCTGATCACGCTGCCGCACGGGGCCGGTTACCTCAAGCGTCTGGACTCGGGGCCGCACACCGGGGTGGCCGGGCTGCGCCGGCAGGACCTCGCCCCCGGGGGCCGGCTGCCCGCCGCCGTCGTGGTGCCCCACCACGCCGAACTGGCCGTCCTGGCACGGCACTGCCCGGAGGCGCTCCCGCTCGCCCACGTCGTCGGGGACCCGGTGCACGACCGGATCGCGGCGAGCCTGCCGCTGCGGGCGGACTACCGCCGGGCGCTGGGCCTCGCGGACGACGAGAGACTGGTGGTCGTGGTCTCGACGTGGGGCACTCGCTCGTCCTTCGGCCGGCTCGACGCCCTGCTGCCCCGGCTCGTGGCGGAGCTGCCCCCCGGCCGGTTCCGGTGCGTCGTCCTGGTTCATCCCAACGTGTGGTCAGGGCACGGCGCCTGGCAGGTCAGGGCGTGGCTGGCGCGGTGCGCCGGGCGGGGCGTCACGCTCGTGCCCCCGGAGGCGGACTGGCGCAGTGTCCTGATCGCGGCGGACTGGATCATCGGCGACCACGGTTCCGTGACGCTGTACGGCACGCTCACCGGCGCGCCCATCCTGCTGGCCAGTGCGCCGGAGCGGGAGATCAACCCCGCCTCGCCCGCCGCCGCGCTCGCCGTGACCGCGCCGTTCCTGTCCCCCGCCCATCCGCTCCTCGGCCAGCTGCACTACGCGGCTGACGAATACCACCGGGAGGAGTACGCGGCGATCGCGGCGCGCATCACCTCGGAGCCCGGCCGCTTCAACCGCAACATGCGGCGGCTCATGTACCGCCTGCTGGGACTGGGCCGGCCCGCTCACGAACCGGAGACGGCCGCCCTGCCGGAGCCGCCGTCGCTGACGGCGTGGGCGCGCGGACACCGGGAGGTGCCGGCGTGATGCGTATCGTCTCGGTCCGTCTGGCGACACCGCGGCCGCACGGCTCGGCCCGTCCGGGGACGCCGCCGCACGGCTCGGCCTGTCTGCAGGCGCCGCGGCCGCGCATCCGGGTCCGTCCGGGGACGCCGCCGCCGCACGGCTCGGCCTGTCTGCAGGCGCCGCGGCCGCACAGCTCGGCCCGTCCGGGGACACCGCCGCCGCACGCCGGGATCTTCCGGCACGACGCCGTGCCGGACCTGTGGCTCCGGGTGCGGTCGGCCGGGAGGCACTACCACCTGCTGGCCCACGTCGGCCGCCCGACGCCCGCCGCCGACGGCCCGCCGTACGACACCGACGACGCGGATGGCACCGACGACACGGACGAGCACGTCGCCGCTGAGGTCGCTCCCGGGAGCCGGTGGCCCGCCGTCTGCGCCGACGTGCTGCACGATCGGCATCCGCGCGCGTTCGCCGACGCGGCGCGCCGGCTGGACGACATCGCGGCCGCTCATCCGGGTTGCCGGCTGGTGGCGGCGCCGCTGGCGGCGGGCGGCTGGGCGGTCGCCGGGGGAAGGAGCCGGACGGTGGTGCCGCTGGCCCACCGGGTCCGGCCGGACGAGCCGCTGCTCGCGTCCTGCCTGCACGCCTGGCTGGCGGCGGGACACACGCTGGAGGAGATCCAGGACATCCGGGTGCTGCACGGCACGTGAGGAGGCGGCTCCTACGAGCCCCGCATCCGGCGGGCGTCCGCCGGGCTCGTGGTTTCGTACAGGGCGAGGGCCCGGCCGTGGAAGTCCTCGGCGGCCGTGTCCTCGCCCCGTTCACGCGCGGTGTCGCCGAGCATCTCCAGCGTGCGGGCCTGCCAGTGGACGGCTCCGGAGGCGGTGAACACCGCCAGCGCCTCCTCCAGTTGCGCGGTGCCCGTCTCGTGGTCGCCGGTCCGGGCGCGGGCCCGGCCGAGGAAGGCGAGGGCGCGGGCCGCGTCGTGCGGGTCGGACACGGCGAGGAGTTCGGTCCGAGCCCGGGTGAAGCAGGCGACGGCCCGCTCGGCGTCCTGCCGGGCGAGGGCGACCTCGCCCAGCAGGACTCGGGCCAGGGCGACTCCGCGCCGGTAGCCGCACTTCTCCCAGGTCGCCACCGCGCGGTTCAGGTACGGCACGGCCTCCGCGAAGCGTCCCGCCTCGTAGTGGCAGCCGCCGAGGCCGAGCAGCGCCTGCCCCTCGTCCCGCGCGTCACCGGCCTCCCGGGCCGCCCGCAGGGACGCCGTGTACCACTCGGCGGCGTCGTCGAGCCGGCGGGCGGCGCTCAGACCGATGGCCCCGGAGTTGAGCATCTGCCGTTCGGCCTCCCGGTGTCCGTCCCTGCGGGCGGCTTCCAGGCCGATGCGGTGGGCCTCGATCCACAGGTCGTAGTGGCGCAGCCGGAGGAACAACGGCCACATGGCGTCGACGAGTTGCCAGGCCGTGGAGTGCCAGTCACGCTCGCCGGCCAGCCGCAGGACCGCCATGAGGTGGGTACGCCGGTCGTTCAGCCAGCGCAGCGCCCCGGCCTCGTCCGTGAAGGGGACGGGCAGCCGGGACGGGTGGGCGTAGTCCCGGGGGAGGGTCGACTGGGCCGGTGTGATGCGGCGTTGCGCCTCGGTGGCGGCCCGGAGGTACCAGTCGGCGACCCGCCGGAGCACGCGGTCACGGTCGGCGTCGGTGTCGGTCGCCGTTGCCCGGTCGTGGGCGTGGACGCGGACCAGGTCGTGGAAGCGCACCGTGTCCGGGCCGATCTCCTCGATCACATTGGCCTCGACGAGTTCGTCCAGCCGGTGTTCCGCCCACTCCAACGACTCCGCGCAGGCCGCGGCGACCGTCCGGACGTCGAAGTCGGGCAGGGGCAGCAGGCCGAGCGCCCGGTACGTCCGGGCCGCCTCCGGGCCCAGCACGGCGTACGACGCGTCCAGGGCCTTGCGCACGGTGGCCTCCCCTTCGACTTCCAGTGCGGCCAGGCGGCCGGTGTCGGGCGTGAGCGCGTCCGCGAGTGCGGCGACCGGCTGTCTCGGGCGGGCGGCGAGCCGGGCGGAGGCGAGGCACACGGCGAGGGGCAGGCCCGCGCAGAGGTCGACGATCTGCCGGACGGCGGGCAGTTGACCCGATACGCGGTCCTCTCCCGCACCTCGAACGAACAACTCCATGCCCGCGTCGGGTCCGAGCGCCCGCAACCGGTGGAACTCGGCCCCGTCCAGCCGCAGTCCGGTCAGCCGGTGCCGACTGGTCACCACGACGAGGCCACCGGGCCCGCCGGGCAACAACGGCCGGATCTGCGCCGCGGAGAAGGCGTTGTCCAGCATGACCGCCAACCGCAGGTCCGCGGTGACGGTCCGCCACAGGGACGCCCTTTCCGCCAGTTCCATGGGCACCGCCCAGCCGCCGAGCGACCGCAGGAACCGCCCGAGCACGTCCCCGGGGTCCGCCGGCCCGTCCGCCCGTCCGTCCGCCCGTCCGTCGGCCGGTCCGTCCGCCACGTGTCCGCGCAGGTCGGCGTACAACTGCCCGTCGGGGAGGTCGGACCGGTGCCGATGCAGCCATCGCGAGACCAGGGTGGTCTTGCCGATGCCGGCCGGGCCGTTGACCACGATCAGCGGCTGGGTGGAGCCGGCGTCCGTGTGCCGTGCGAGGAGCCGGTCCAGGGCGGCCAGTTCGTCCTGGCGGTCGGTGAAGTGCGCCGGGACGGGCAGCAGTTGGCGCGGCGTCGGCGGAGGCGGAGGCGGGGCGCTCTCGATCCGGACGCCGCCGTGGATGTCGCGGGCCTGGACGGTGGGGCCGTTGAGCTGGGCCGATCCACTGATGGAATTACGGCTCCGGCTCCCTCGGCCGTCCTGCCCCGCCGCGCTCATGGTGTCCGCCCCCCGGCCGGTCGCCCGTTCCCTCGGTCCAGTCGGTCCTACCCCCGCCGCACCCCGGACGATGCGGACCGCGCGGGCCGGCCGCGCCGCGGAGCCACCTTTCGGCCAGCACGCGGCCGTACCTGGAAACACCCTCCGCCGCCTGTCATGCTCGTCGCTCCATGACATGCCCGATTCCCTCTGCACAGTTCGTCGACGTGGTCGGACCAGCAGGAGGCACTGATGGATTTCCAGCTACTCGGCCCGGTGGGGCTCCGGGTGGACGGTCGGCGGGTGGAACTCGGCTCGGACAAGGAGCGCGCCCTGTTGGCCCTGCTGGCGCTGGACGTGGGCCGGCCCGTGGCGCTGGACGTGCTCGTGGACCGGCTCTGGGACGGTGAACCTCCGGCGCGCGCCCGCGAGAGCGTGCACAGCTATGTCTCGCGGCTGCGCAGGCGGCTGCGGCCGGCCGACCCGTCGCCGGGGCCCGCGCCCCGCATCGTCAGCCGGGCCCACACCTACACGCTGGAGGCCGGCCGCGAACACGTGGACTGGCACCGGTTCCTGCATCTCGTGACCCGGGCCGGCGTCCTCGCCGCGAGCGGTGACGACGAACGGACGACCGCCGTGCTGGAGCGCGCCGAACGCCTGTGGCGGGGCGAGGCCCTGGCCGGGCTGCCCGGCCAGTGGCCCGGGACCGTGCGCCGGACGCTGGCGGAACGGCGGCTGGCCGCCACCGTCTCCCGGATCGCCGCCGCCCTGCGGCTGGGCCGGTTCGCGGAGGTGAGCGCGGAGCTGCGCGCGCTCGTCGACCGGCATCCGGGTGACGAGACCCTGGCGGGTCAGCTGATGCTGGCGTACTACGGCGGCAACCGCTACACCGACGCGCTGCGGGTGCACCAGGAGATCCGCCGGCTGCTGATGACGCAGTACGGCTCGCGTCCCGGTGCCGAGCTGAACCGCATCCACCGCGGCATTCTCGACCGCGCCCCGGTCGCCGACCTGGTCCGGGGCAGGCAACCACCCTCGCCCCGGCAGACCGCGCCCCCGACCCCGCCTGCTCCTGCTCCTGCTCCTGTTCCTGGTCCTGCGCCTGTCCTTTTGTCTCCGTCCGCGCCTACGCCTCCGTCCGCTCCGAGGAACCTGCCGCACCAGCCGCCGCTGGTCGGCCGTCACACGGAACTGCGGGCGCTGAGCGCGGCGGTCGAGGCGGCGGCCGAGGACGGCTCGGTGATCAGCCTGGAGTGCGTCAGCACCATCAGCGGCATGGCCGGGATCGGCAAGACCGCCGTGGCCGTGCACGGCGCGCACCGGCTGGCGGAACGGTTCCCCGACGCCCAGCTGTACCTGGACCTGCGCGGCCACTCCCCGGCCGGCGATCCGCTGGGGCCCGGGGCCGCCCTGGCCACGCTGCTCAGACTGCTGGGCGCCCCGGCGGATTCCATCCCCGTCGAGCTGGAGGGTCGTACCGCGCTGTGGCGGACCATGCTGGCCGGGCGCCGGGCGGTGATCGTCCTCGACGACGCGGTGAGCGCCGCGCAGATCCGGCCGCTGCTGCCGGGCGGCTCGCCCTCGTTGACGATCATCACCAGCCGACGCCACCTGCCCGGTCTGCCGCACGCCCGGCACATCCCGCTGGACGTGCTGCCGACGGACGACGCCATCGCCCTGTTCCGCGCGTTCGCCGGCCGGGAGCGGACCCAGGACGCCGAGCAGACCGCCCTGATCGCGCGATTATGCGGCTTTCTTCCGCTCGCCATCGAGCTGGTGGCGGGCCGTTTCCGCGCCCATCCGGCCTGGACGCTCACCACCCTCGCCGACCGCCTGACCCGCGCCGAGGGCAGGCTGGGCGAGATCCGGGACACGGAGAAGGAGATGGTCCGCGCCTTCGACCTGACGTACCAGACCCTCACGGAGGAGCAGCGCGCCGCGTTCCGCCGGCTCAGCCTGCACCCCGGCCCGGACCTCACGACGGAGTCGGCGGCCGCCGCACTGGGCCTCGGCCCCACCGCCGCGGAACGGATGCTGGAGTCGCTGCTGGCCTGCCATCTGCTGCGCGAACCGGTCCCGGACCGGTACCAGTTCCACGACCTGCTGCGGGAGTACGGCCACTCCAGGTCCCGTGCCGACGACACCGACCGGGAGCGCGCCGACGTGCTGCGGCGCCTGCTGGACTTCTACGTCGACGCCGCCGACCGTGCCGACCGCGTCGCCTACCCCCGCCGTACCAGGACCGCCCCGCCGCGAGACCGCGGCCACGACCGGCCGCCGCACTGGCCGGGCGCCGACGCGGCGCGGTCCTGGCTGACCGCCGAGCGGGCGAACCTGCTGGCCATGGAGGGGCACGCGCGCAGCCAGGGCCACCCCGGCCCCGCCGCCCGGCTCGCCTATGCCATGGCCGGCCACCTCAACGAGGAGTGCCACTGGCACGACGCCCGGATCGTGCTGGAGAACGCCGTCGACCACTGGTCCCGGACCGGCGAGCAGGCCGCGCTGTGCCGCGCCCTGCTCCAGCTCAGCGCGGTCCACGCGCATACCGCCCGCTACCAGGAGGCCGCCGACAGCGGCGACCGGGCCCTGCGCATCGCGCGCGCGACGGGGGACGCGGAGGCGGAGGCCGAGGTGCTGCGTACGCTCGGCACCCTGCACTGGCACCTGGGCGACCACCGGGCGGCACTCGCCCTCTTCCAGAAGTCGTACGCCATCGTCGCGGTGTCCGGGGATTCCCAGGCCCGCGCGCGCCTGCACAACAACATGGCGGTCACCCTGCTGTTCCTCGGGGACCACGATCGCGCGCTGGAACATTTCGACAAGGCCCTGCACGGATTCACCGAGGCCGGCGATCACGCGGCCGTGGGCAAGACGCTCAACAACATGGGCGACCTGCACATGCGCCGCGGAGACCCGCGGTCCGCCCGCCGCTCGCTGGAGGAGGCACTCGCGATTCTCGAACACGGCGGAAACCGCTACGACCGCGCCACGGTTCGCAGCAGCCTGGCCGACGCGCTGACGGAAATGGGCGACATCTCCGCGGCACTCCGGCTCTACCGGGAGACCCTCGCGGAATTCGGCGCACTCGATGACCGCAAGAGCCAGGCCGACGCCTTGATCGGCCTGGGCGAGGCGCACCGCAGAGCGGGCGACGCGGAGGAGGCGGTGCGGCATCTGGCGGAGGCCCTGGACGTCGCCCGCCTGATCGGCGCCGCGCACCAGGAGATACGGGCGCTGCGGGGTATCGGGCAAGCCCATCTCGACGCGGGCCGGCCCGGCCCGGCGAGGGAGCACCTCAAGGCCGCGATCGCCATGGCCGAGCGCACCCACGACCTCGACGAGAAGGCGCGGGCGGAGAGCGTTCTGACACGCGCCCTGAGCGGCAACTACCGGCAAAGACAGTGAACTTGCTTCGATTTCACAGGAAGCTGATCATCAGATAATCTCCCTGGCCTGATAATGGATCAAGGGAGAGTGCTGTTCACGTGAGGATGATGCGCATCTGCACCGTCATCGCCGGCTTGGTCGTCGCCTTCGCCGTTCTCGGCGCGGCGAGCGCTACGGCAGCGGAGCCGGTCTCCGACAAGGACGGATGCATCATGATGCGGGATCAGTGAAAGGGCTGCGCCACGCACCGGGGTGACAGCACCCACCGTCACCCCACCCTTCGGACGGGCGGTGCCGAGCGCGCACGGCACTCGCGGTACAGGCCGCCCTGGACGCGGACTTCCGCACCGACTTCGCGGCGGTGACAGACGCCGGACCGAGGCCGCCCTCCTCCCCTCTCGCCGACCGGGCAAGCGTCAGATGTGGTGGTTGCTGCGGCCGGGCAGGGCCGGCAGCGACACCGCCACCGACCACACCGCATCGGCGCAGCCCGCGCCACCGGACTGCGCAGTCTTCCCCTCCACGACAGCTCGCAGAACCAGATCTGGCTGGAGATCGCCCAGATCGCCCTCGAACGAACGCTGGTTGACCAGCGACCGCCCCGTCCCCCTTGGTGCAGGAGGGCACTCACGGCGTCAAGACTGGGATTCCTCCAGTCTGACGACAGTGGTGTCCGCGCCGTGCTGCTCAGCGTGTGCTGTGACGAAAGGCTCGTTGTCTTCCACGACTTCGCCGTCCACGACTTCCCCATCCATCACTCGGTACGACGGTTCCGCCAGTGGCAGGCTGGCGAGGTGCTTCTTGAGCCTCCGGACCATCGGAAGGTAGGTCGCAAAGGTGAGCCCGCCGGCGACAACGGCCCCGATGAGAGGGATGGCCTTCGAGACCCCCGTCGCAAAGGACTGCTTTGTCATCTGGACGCCGAGGTATGCCGCAACCTTTTTGACTATCGGGTAGATGACACCCTGAGTGAGTGCCTTCTGGGGCAGCTTCTTGGCGACCTGCTTCGACATCATCCCGGCAACCTTGCCGACAGCGGCGTTCGCCGACTGGGTGCCGAACATCACGCCGAAGAACAGCGTGAGCACCCCCATGGTCGCGTCATCGACGTCATCGCCCTCGTCGGAGAACAGATCGGGCCAGCTGTAAAGGTATGCGAGTTTCTGTGCGATACGCACCATGTGGCCGAAGTATTGGGCCACGTCGGCGGGCACAGTGGCGGGAAGGGCGAGGATGCCGGGTATGCCGGCAGCGGCTGAGAGAGCGCTCACCTTGGCGGTTTCGTAGCGAATTGAATCGTTGGCCACCTTGTCGAGCACCTCGGGAGCGATGCCCGCCGCAGCGGGGGTCTCTTCTATCGCTCGTCGGATGTCGTCCTCGGAACAGTGGCGAGCCAGCGCACTTCGGAGGTACGCCTCCCGGTGGATACGCACACCCGGAAGCTTCGCTGCCGCCAGCAGCACCGCGGAGAAACGCGACTCGGGGTTCTCGACCTCTTTACCCTGCTTCATGGCGGAAATCTACAGTGGCTTCGCACTCCAAGGGCCGGGCTGCGGGAACTCGTTGAGAGCCGAGCCCTCTTCTTGCCACGTGGCGCCGCATCAGCCGTCGTGGACCGCCGCACGAATGTTGATGACCGGCGTCGCCGTTCACGGAGCGACCGCGCACACGAGGAACGTCCCGATGTGCCCAGGCTCAGGAGCATCGAGGACACGCGCGTCGGCCGTGGCGAACCCGGCCCGGGTGAGCAGGCGCTCCCAGACGGCCGGTCGGTAGCTGTAGCGGTAGGTGAACATCGCCTTGCCGGCGAAGCCTCCCTTGTACATGCCCTGCGGCCCGTACGCGCCAGGAACGGCCGACGGCTGGGAGAAGACGAAGACGCCGCCGGAGGTGAGCCGTCGGCGCTCGTCCACGCCGCAGCTCCTCCCGGACGACCATCCCCGTCACCAGACTCCACCGGGCGAACGCACAGCCCGAAAACCGGTCACGCCCGAGACCACGTACAAGCGCGCCGGTCGCGTGTACAGCCCGCACCGGTCAGCACGTCGCCGCTGTTCAACGCTACGCAGAGTCCGCGACCGTTGACTGCGTGAAGTCAGCGACTCCCCCGAACGAGCATGTGCCACAGCGTCTCGCGCCCGAACGCGAGTTCACCATGCGCTTCACCTCGACCCCACGCGGTGCGCGCCTCGCCCGCCGACTCGTCTCGCACCGCCTGGACGACTGCTGGGTTCTCGTGATCGTCGGGGGTTTGTCGGCGTCGGCCGCCGCGTGTGCCGAGCATGTGCCGCATGGGGCGACCGGTCCGGGCGGAAGATGGTCGAAGGGCCCCACCCCGCTGTGCGGGGTGGGGCCCTTCGATCTGCGACTACGGAGCGGAGCTCCTGTCGGGACGACAGGATTTGAACCTGCGACCCCTTGACCCCCAGTCAAGTGCGCTACCAAGCTGCGCCACGTCCCGGTGCGTCGCACACGGTCGGCCGTGTGATCGCGCGGGCCCTACTTTACCCCACGCGCGGGCCCGGGCCGAAGCGGGCGCGGGGGCGCGGGGGCGTGCGGGCGCGGGGGCGCGGGGGCGCGGGGGCGCGGGACAATCGGCTCATGGATGACACGGGCTCCAGGCGGCAGGCGGGCGTGCGGGACCGGGACGGTGCGGGGCGGGCGCGCAGCGCGCGCCCCCGGGACGGGCTCGGGCGGCCCCTGCCGTACGGGGCCCAGGGCGTGGCCCGGCAGCCCGAGGGGGTCGTGCGCACGCCGGAACGGACGGTGGCCGACGCCCAGGAGCTGCTGGACGCGGGCCGGCCCTTCCACGCGCACGAGGTGTTCGAGGACGCCTGGAAGTCGGGGCCCGAACAGGAGCGGGGGTTGTGGCGCGGCCTGGCCCAGCTCGCCGTGGGGCTCACGCACGCCGCCCGGGGGAACGTCACGGGCGGCGCCCGGCTGCTGCGGCGGGGCGCCGGGAACCTCGCGGAGTGGGCGGCGCGCTCGGGGGTGCGGCGGCCGTACGGGATGGATCTCGCGGGGGTGGACGTCTGGGCGCGGGAGCTGGCCGACGCCGTGGAGCGGGACGGCGGGGTCGTGGATCCGGCGGCGCGGGCGCCCAGGCTGCGGTGAGGCGGCCGGGCGGGGCGGACGCGGTGCGAATGCCTGCCGGGGTGGACGCGGTGCGGGCGTTGTCGGTGGCGTGCGGCAGACTCGGGGCGTGCGAAAGATTCATGTCATCGGTATCGGCGCGGGCGACCCCGACCAGCTGACCCTGCAGGCGGTCAAGGTGCTGCGCGGCACGGACGTCTTCTTCGTCCTGGACAAGGGCGAGGTGAAGAACGACCTCACCCGGCTGCGCCGGGACATGCTGGACGCGCACCTGCCGCAGGGGTCGTACCGGGTGGTCGAGGCGCGGGACCCGGAGCGGGACCGCAGCGCGGGCGGGGCCGCCTACTCCCCCGCCGTCGGGGACTGGCGCAGCGCCCGCGCCGGCATCTACGAGCGGCTGATCGCCGAGGAGCTGGGCGAGGACCAGAGCGGGGCGTTCCTGGTGTGGGGGGACCCCGCGCTGTACGACAGCACGCTCGGGATCCTGGAGGAGGTGCTGGCGCGGGGCGTGGTCGCCTTCGAGTACGACGTCGTGCCGGGCATCAGCAGCGTCTCGGCGCTCGTCGCCCGGCACCGCGTCGGCCTGAACCGGGTCGCCCGTCCGGTCCAGATCACCACCGGCCGGCGGCTCGCGGAGGGGTTCCCGGAGGACGTGGACGACGTGGTCGTGATGCTGGACGCCCACCAGACGTTCCGGCAGTACGCCGACCAGGACATCGACATCTACTGGGGGGCGTACATAGGCACGCCGGACGAGATCCTGGTCTCCGGCCCGATCGCGGAGGCCGCCGGCCGGATCGAGCGGCTGCGGGCCGAGGCCCGCGAGCGCAAGGGCTGGATCATGGACACGTATCTGCTGCGGCGGCACCGCGGTCAGTAGTGCGCAGCGGGCGGGCGCCGGTCACGGCGCGGTGAGGCCGAGGCGGGCGAGCACCCCGGCCACGTCGGGGACCGCGGTCACGCCGTGCGGCAGCGGTGGCCGCTGTACGACCACGACGGGCAGGGCGAGTCGGCGCGCGGCCGTCAGTTTGGCGGCCGTCGCCTCTCCCCCGCTGTCCTTGGTCACCACCACGTCGACCAGGAACTCCCGCAGCAGCGCGGTCTCGTCGGCCACCGTGAACGGCCCGCGGGCGAGCAGCACCTCGGTGTGCGGCGGCACGGGCGGCTCGGGCGGTTCCACCGAGCGTACGACGAATTGGAGTTCCGCCAGGTGGGCGAAGGCGGCGAGGCCCAGGCGCCCCGTGGTGAGGAACACCCGGCGGCCGAGCGAGGGCAGCAGGCCGGCCGCCGCGGTGAGCGACGGAACCGGGTACCAGCGGTCGCCGGGGCCGGGCTGCCAGCCGGGGCGGCGCAGCACCACGGCCGGCACGCCGGTCTCCGCCGCGGCCCGTGCCGCGTTCGCGGTGATCGACTCGGCGAACGGGTGGGTGGCGTCGACGAGGGCGTCCACGCGCTCTTCGCGCAGCCAGCCGACCAGGCCCGGCACGCCGCCGAATCCGCCGACGCGCACCTCTCCCGCCAGCGTGCCCGGCCGTTTCACGCGCCCGGCGAGGGATGTGGTGACGCGCGTGCCGGGGCGTGCGGTGAGGACGGCGGCCAGTTCGCGGGCCTCGGCGGTGCCGCCGAGGATCAGGACGTGCGGGGACATGCCAGGAGCGTACGAGGTCCGCGGGCGGACAGGGGCGAGGGCCACCGCCCCGAGGCTGCCGCGGACACGGGCGGGCGGCCGCCCGGAACGGACGGACGCCCGCGATCGCGCTGTCGTCAGCCCTGACGGGCCTTGAAGCGCGGGTCCTTCTTGTCGAGCACGTAGGTGACGCCCCGCCGGCGGACCACCCGGGCGCCGGGGCGGGACTTCAGCGCGCGCACGGACTTGCGCACCTTCATGGGTGGACTCTCTCCTCGTTCTCCGGGGCTCACCGGAGGTCTGCCGAGGTTCCCCAGGGTTCCTGGCGGTTCGCCGGGATTCCCTTCTGCTCTCCCGGGCGCCGGGCGGCGTCAGTGCCGGGCCGTGGCCGCGCCCGTGCGGCGGCCGTAGCGGCGTTCGAAGCGCTCCACACGGCCGGCGGTGTCCAGGACCCGCTGCTTCCCGGTGCAGAAGGGGTGGCTCGCCGACGAGATCTCGACGTCGATGAGCGGGTAGGTGTTGCCGTCCTCCCACTCGATCGTCCGGGGCGAGTCGGCGGTGGAGCGGGTCAGGAAGGCCACGTCCGCGGCGCGGTCTCGGAAGACCACCGGACGGGTGACGGGATGGATGCGGGGCTTCATGGTGTTTCCTTCCTCGTGGCCGTCCGCCGGATGGCGGAGGTTCGTCAGCGCGTCTCCCGGAACGGGACGTGCGCCGCGGCCACCGGGTCGTACTTGCGCAGGACCAGCCGGTCGGGGTGGTTCTGCCGGTTCTTGCGGGTCACGTAGGTGACGCCGGTTCCGGCCGTCGACCTCAGCGTGACGACGGGGCGCGCCTTGCTGCGTGCCATGCGGGTCATCTCCTTTCACCCACGCCGCGGATCGGGATCCATCTTTTTGATCCGGGCATGTCACTCACAGCCGGTCCAACAACGCCCCCGCCGTCGCATTCCCGCCCCGGGCGGCTCTTCGCGGTTATGGTCCGGGCATGGAGTCAGTACGTGCCGTCCTGATCGACATCGACGGGGTCCTCACCGTCTCCTGGCGGCCGCTGCCGGGTGCGGTGGAGGCGCTGCGGGAGATCCGCGCGGCCGGCTTCGGCGTCGCGCTGGTCACGAACACGACCTCCCGGACGCGGGCCGTGATCGCCGGGACGCTGCGCGAGGCGGGATTCCCGGTGGACGCGCAGGACATCCTGACGGCTCCGGTGGTCACCGCCGCCCATCTCGCCGAGCACGCTCCCGGGGCCCGCTGCCTGCTGCTGAACAGCGGGGACATCGCGGAGGACCTCGGGGACGTGATCCTCCTCGACCAGGAGGCCGTCGAAGACCCGGAGGCCGTCGAAGATCCGGAGAACCCGGAGGGCGCGTCCGGCGGACCGGACGTCGTCATCGTCGGGGGTGCCGGTCCCGAGTTCGGCTACGCGGCGCTCAACCGGGCGTTCCGGCACGTCCGGCGCGGGGCGCGGCTGGTGGCCGTGCACCGCAACCTGTACTGGCGCACCGACGAGGGGCTGCAGCTCGACTCCGGCGCCTTCCTGCTGGGGCTGGAGAAGGCGGCCGGCGTCGAGGCCGAGGTCGTCGGCAAGCCGTCCCGCGCGTTCTTCGAGGCGGCGCTGGCCCGGCTGGGGGCCCGCGCCGACGAGGCGGTGATGATCGGGGACGACGTCGAGTCGGACGTGCTGGCGGCACAGGCGGCCGGGATCACCGGGGTGCTGGTGCGGACCGGCAAGTACCGGCCGGACACGCTCCGGGCGGCCGGCGGCACTCCCGACCACGTGATCGACTCCTTCGCGCAGCTGCCCGCGCTGCTGCGGGGGTCAGTGCAGCAGTAGCTGCACACCGCCGACCACGGTCGCCGCGATGACGAGCTGTTCGAACAGCCGCTGGTTGATCCGCGTCACGGCCCATTTGCCGAGCAGCGCGCCGGGTACCACGAACACCGCCAGCGCGGCGTCGAGGAGCAGCGAGCGGCCGTCGATCAGGCCGAGACCGGCGCTGAAGGGCAGCTTGGAGACGTTGACGATGAGGAAGAAGAAGGCCGACGTGCCCAGGAAGCCGAGCTTGCGGAAGCCCGCGGACAGCAGGTACAGCGACATCACCGGGCCGCCCGCGTTGGCGACCATCGTGGTGAAGCCGCCGAGGACGCCGTAGGCGCGGGCCTTGACCCGGCCCGCCCGGCCGGTGACCGGTCCGGGCACCCGTCCGACGTCGGCGGTGCGCCGCCGCCACACCGTCACCGCCGCCATCAGCAGCAGGATCGCGCCGATGGAGGTCCGCACGACGGCGTCGTCGGCCCACACCAGGAACAGCGTGCCGACGACCACGCCCGCGGCGACGGCCGGGAACAGCCGCCACAGCGTGGGCCAGTGGGCGTGCCGCCGGTAGGTGAGGACGGCGAGCACGTCCCCGGCGATCAGCACCGGCAGGAGTACGCCGGTGGAGGCGCGGGCCGGGAGCACCGCCGCGAAGACGGCGAGACTCACGGTGTTGGCCCCGCTCACGGCGGTCTTCGAGAAGCCGACCAGGAGGGCCGCGAAGGCGAGGGCGGCGAATCCCCAGCCGGTTATGTGCCACAGCGTCATCGTGTCCATGCGGGCACCGATGCTATGCGCAGGCGTCCGACGTGGTCAGGACCGTCTCGCCAGTCGGGCCCCGAAGCCACGCCACAGCCGCCCCGCACCGCCCGCGCCGCCCCGCTCGGTGCCGCTCAGTGCCGCCCCGCACCGCCCCGCGCCGCCCCGCGCGCTGCCTCTCGGTGCTGCTCGGTGCCGCTCGCTGCCGCTCAGTGCCGCTCGACGAGCACCGCGCTGCCCTGGCCCACGCCCACGCACATGGTCGCCAGCCCGCGCCGCGCCCGCGTGCGCCGCATGCGGTGCAACAGGGTCGTCAGGATGCGGGCGCCGGAGCAGCCGAGCGGGTGGCCGAGGGCGATCGCGCCGCCGCTCGGGTTGACGAGGTCCGGGTCGATGCCGAGCTGGTCGACGCAGGCGAGGGCCTGGGCGGCGAAGGCCTCGTTGAACTCGGCCTCCTGGATGTCGCCGATCCCCCAGCCGACGCGGGCCAGCGCCCGGCGCGTGGCGGGTACCGGCCCGATGCCCATCACGTCGGGGTGGACGCCGGCCGAGGCGCCGGCGACGTACCGGCCCAGCGACTCCAGGCCCAGCTCGTTCAGGGCCTCCTCGCTGACCAGCAGCAGACCGGCCGCGCCGTCGTTCATCGGCGAGGCGTTGCCCGCGGTGACCGTGCCGTCCGGGCGGAAGACGGGCTTGAGCCGGGCCAGCTTCTCGGGGGAGGTGTCCTCGCGGATGCACTCGTCCGCGTCGACGACATCCCCGTCCGGGCGCCGCACCGGCAGCAGCTCGTCGTCGAAGTGGCCGTCCGCGCGCGCCGCGGCGGCCAGCCGGTGGCTGCGCAGGGCGAAGCCGTCCTGCCGCTCGCGGGACACGCCGTACCGCTCGGCGACCTCCTCTGCGGTCTCGCCCATCGACAGCAGACCGTGCAGCTCCCGCATCGCGGGGTTGACCAGACGCCAGCCGAGGCGGGTGTCGGCGGTCTCCATGCGGTGCGGGAGGGCCTCGTCCGGGCGGGGCAGTACGAAGGGGGCGCGGCTCATCGACTCGGAGCCGCCCGCGAGCACGATGTCGGCCTCGCCCGCGGCGATGGTGCGGGCGGCGGCGGTGACCGCCTCCAGGCCGGAGGCGCACAGGCGGTTGACGGTGGCGCCGGGGACGGACGCGGGCAGGCCCGCGAGGAGGGCGGCCATGCGGGCGACGTTGCGGTTGTCCTCGCCGGCCTGGTTGGCGGCGCCCCAGTAGACGTCGTCGACGCGCGCCGGGTCGAGGGCGGGCACGTCGGCGACGAGGCCCCGGATCACGGCCGCGGCGAGATCGTCGGGCCGCACGCCGGAGAGGGCTCCGCGCAGTCTGCCGATGGGGGTGCGGCGGGCGGCCGCGAAGTGGACGGGACGCACGAACAGGACTCCTGACCGACGGCACACGGCGACAATTAATTAGCGATGCTAGTTTCGGACTATAGAACGCCGCCTCGCCCGCTGGGAAGATTCCCGGCAGGGCACTGGCGGACACAGCCTGAGGAGACGAGGAGACATGGCCGACTCCCGCGTCCGCGTCCTGCCGGGACGCCGCGGCTCGCTCGCCGTACACGTGTGGCCGTGCGGACGGCCCCGGTACGTGGCGCTGGTGGCGCACGGCTACGGGGAACACGCCGGCCGGTACGGAGAACTGGCCGACGTCCTGGCCGGGCACGGGGCGGCGGTGTTCGCGCCCGACCACATGGGCCACGGCAGATCGGCGGGCGAGCGCGTGCTGATCGACGACTTCGAGGACGTGGTCGCCGACCTGCGCACGGTGGCGGAACTGGCGCGGGCCGACTGCCCGGACGTGCCGGTGGTCCTCCTCGGGCATTCCATGGGCGGGCTGATCGCGGCCCGTTACGCCCAGCGGTACGGCGACGAGCTCGCCGCGCTGGTGCTGTCCGGTCCGGTGATCGGCGCGTGGGAACTGCCGGGACGGCTGCTCGCCCTCGACGAGATCCCGGACACGCCCGTCAGCCCCGCCGCGCTCTCCCGTGATCCGCGGGTGGGCGCGGCCTACACGGCGGACCCGCTGGTCTGGCACGGGCCGATGAAGCGGCCGACGGTGCGGGCGTTCGCCCGTACCCTGCGGACCGTGGCCGAGGGCGGCGACGTCGGACCGCTCCCGCTGCTGTGGCTGCACGGCGACGACGACCGGCTCGTCCCGCTCACCGGCAGCCGGATCGGTGTCGAGCGGCTCAGTGGCGGCCGTCTCACCGAGCGGATCCGTCCCGGCGCCCGGCACGAGGTCTTCCACGAGACGGACCGGGCGGAGGTCTTCGCGGAACTCACCCGGTTCCTGGACGGCGCCCTCGCGGGCTGAAGGCGGGCGGCGGGCGGGCAGCACGCGGCCCACGGACCCGCGTTTGCACCACTTCGCCCAGGGCACCCGCGCCCGCATGGAGTGGTTGCGGAGCGCCGCCTGCGTGGGCGAGGACCCCGAGTTGTTCTTCCCGGTGAGCACGACGGGACCGGCCCGGACGGACGCCGCGGCCGCGAAACGCGTCTGCGCCCGCTGCCCGGTGGTCCCCGAGTGTCTGGCCTTCGCCCTGGGCGGCGGCCGGGCGTCGGGCGTGTGGGGCGGAACGTGCGAGGAGGAGCGCGTGACGATGCTCCGCGCCTCCGGGGGGCACACGTCCCCCGACGACGCGAGGAGGAGGACCCCGCTATGACCGTCGTGAAGAGCACACTGCCCGAAGAGGCCCGGCAGGTGGTCCGCACCGCCCTCCAGGACACGCTCGTGGACCTGCTCGGGCTGTCGCTGACCGGCAAGCAGGCGCACTGGAACATCGTGGGACCGAGGTTCCGCTCGATCCACCTCCAGCTCGACGAGATCGTCGCCACGGCGCGCACCCACGCCGACACGGTGGCGGAGCGGGCCGCGGCGCTCGGCGATCCGCCGGACGGCCGGCCGGAGACCGTCGCCAAGGACTTCGGCCTTCCCGTGCCGGCGCGGGGCTGGCTGCGGGACTCCGACGTCGTCCAGCTGATGGTGGACTCGCTGGAGGCCGCGATCGGGCGGCTGCGCGAGCGCATCGACGCCACCGAGAAGGCCGACCTGGTCACCCAGGACCTGCTGATCACCGTCACCGCCGACCTGGAGAAGCAGCGCTGGATGTTCGCCGCGGAGAACGTGCCGCGCGGCGACTGAACGACCCACGGGAGGGGCCCGTGCCGACCTACACCCTCGAACTCGACGCGCCGCGGCCCGCGATGCCGCGGAGGACACCGAACCGGAACCGGAAGCGGCGCACCGGCCTCACCGAGGACCCGCTGACGCCATGAGCAGGCAGCGGGACGTAGTGCAGCGGGACGTAGTACGGGAGCTCGTCCGCGCCCACGGGACGACGCTCGCCGAGGAGGCGGGCATCACCCTGCGGGACACCCCGCAGCCGCTGTACCGGCTGCTGGTCCTCGCGGTGCTGCTCAGCGCGCGCATCCGCGCCTCCGTCGCCGTCGCGACCGCCCGTGAGCTGCACCGGGCCGGGCTGCGCGATCCGCGCCGGATGGCGGCGGCCGACTGGCAGGAGCGGGTCGACGCGCTGGGCCGGGGCGGCTACCGGCGCTACGACGAGCGGACGGCCACCCAGCTCGGCGACGGGGCGGAGCTGTTGATCGAGCGGTGGGGCGGCGATCTGCGCCGGATGCGTGCGGAGGCGCACGGCGAGGCCGCCGGACTGCGCCGCCTGCTCCAGGAGGTCCCCGGCATGGGGCCCACCGGCGCGGACATCTTCCTGCGCGAGGTGCAGGACGTGTGGCCGGAGACCGCGCCGTACCTGGACCGCAAGGCGCTGGCCGGGGCAGAGCGGCTCGGGCTGCCGGCCGACCCCGACCGGCTGGTGGAGCTGGCCGGTGACGTCCGGCCGGCCGTGCTGGCGGCCGGACTGGTGCGGGCGGCGCGGGACAAGGAAGTGGCCGAGGACAGTCTCCGCCGCGCCGTGTGAGACGTCGGCAGGCAGCGTGAGACGCCCCGGCACGCCGAGACGCCGCTCGCCGCCTGACGGCCTCACCGCCCGCGGCGCCGGCGGCGCCGGCGAGTCCGGTGCCGCCTCGGGCTCCGCGGGCTCCGCGGGCTCAGAGTCGTACGGGCAGGTCCAGGACTCGCGAGATGGTGCGCAGGACGCCGTTGTCGTTGTTGGAGGGGGCCAGGTGGCGGGCCCGGGCGACGACGTCCGGGTGGGCACCCGCCACCGCGAAGGACCACTCGGCGGCGTCCAGCATCCCCAGGTCGTTGAGGTAGTCGCCGAACACCATGGTCTGCGCCGGTGTGATGTCCAGCTCCCGCTGGAGCCGCAGCACCGCGGCGCCCTTGTCGGCGGTGCGGTTCATCACGTCGACCCAGTGCTCGCCGGAGACGACGACCCGGTGGGTCGCGGCGAGGTCCGCCAGCGCCGGGGCGGTGGTCCGGGCGGCGGCGCCGAAGTCGAAGAGGGCCACCTTGACGACGTCGTCGTCGACCTGTGCGGCGTCCTCGACGACGCGGTGCTCGACGTAGTACTTGCGCACCTCGGCCAGGAACGCCTCGTCGGCGCGCTCGACGTAGGCGGACCGCTTCCCGCAGACGACGGCGCCCACGTCCACGCCCCGCGCCGCCAGTCGCCGTACGGCGTGCACGACGCGGGCGGCGACGCCGGGCTCCAGCGGGTCGGAGCTCAGTTCCACGCCGTCGCGCACGACGTGCGCGCCGTTCTCCGCGATGAACACCATGCCCTCGGCGACGCCGGCGAAGTCCCGCGCCAGGGTGGCGTACTGGCGGCCGCTCGCCGGACTGAACAGCACGCCGCGCCGGCGCAGTTCGGCCAGGGTGTCCCACAGCCCGGGCGGGATCCGCTTGGCGTCGTCCAGGAGCGTGCCGTCCATGTCGGTGACGATCAGCCGGATGCCGGTGGCGCCGACGCACGGGCCGGGGGTGCCGAGGAGGGGCGCGGGGACGGAGGACATGACCTGCTTCCGGTAGGGGACGGCATCGGTCTCCTCACCCTATGCGAGGGCTCCGGGGCCCAGGTCAGCCGCCCGAGCGGATCAGTCCGGCCAGGTACCGCCACAGCGACGACCGCCGCCGGGCCGCCGGGCCGCCCGCCGCGGGCCCGGAGGGCGCCGCGGGCTCCGCTGGCGCGTCAGACACGTCAGGCGCGTGAGGCGCGGCCTCCTCCGCCACGCCCGACCCGGTCTCCTCGGTCCCGGCCGGTACGACACCGGCGCCCTCGATCCCGGCCGGTACGACACCGGCGCCCCCGGTCCCGGCCGGTACGACACCGACGCCCTCGATCCCGGCCGGTACGACACCGACGCCCCCGGTCCCGGCCGGTACGGCCTCCTCGGGCTCCGGCGCACGGGAGACGGCCGGCCCGGCGAGGACGTAGCGCACCGGCAGCGAGCGCAGTCCCCGCATGAACGGCGAGGAGCGCCAGGGCAGTTGGTCGGCGGGGAGGGCGAGCTTCAGGTACGCGAACCGTTCGGCCAGGCGGCTCACGCCGACCGACGCGATGGCCGACGCCAGCTCGCGGGCGGGGCACTGGCGCGGGCCCGCGCCCCAGGACAGGTGGGCCCGGCTGCTGATGCCGGCGCCCGGCGTCATCCGCGCGGCGAAGAGGGGGTCGGCGTGCGCGGCGGCGGCGGAGACCCAGACGGGGTCGCCCGCGCGGACGGTGTAGTCGCCGAGCCGGGCGTCCTCGGCGGCGAACCGCGGCACGAAGTTGACCAGCGGCGGCTTGCGCATGACCACGCGGTTCATGGTCTCCCGCACCATCCCGACGGACAGCGTGGAGCGCACGCCGCCGTCGCTCTCGCCGGAGATCACCTCGACGACGGTGTTGGAGATCAGGATGCCGACGTGGTCGGAGGTCATGCCGAGCAGCAAGAACAGCTCGCGGGCCAGTTCCTCGACGGTGAGGTCCGGGTGGGCGGCGAGGAGGTGGGAGGGGAAGTCGTCGCCCGGCTCGGCGGCCTTGGCGGCGGCCAGTTCCGTGAGCGTCACCAGCAGCCGGTCGAGGGCGGGTCCGGCGTCCGGGCCGGCGTCCAGCACCCGCCACATGTCCATCAGGGCGTCGTCGCCCTGCGACCCGGGGAAGCCGAGCAGGTGGCTCGCCGCCATCAGCGGCAGCGGGCGCGAGAACTGGGCGGACAGGTCGGCCATGCCCGTGCCGCCGCCCCGCGCGAGCAGGCTGATCAGCTCGTCGGCGTAGCCGGTGACGGCCGCCTTCAGCCGCTTGGCCTGGGGCCGGCGCGGATCCTGGAAGGGGCGCAGGGCGGCGTCCCAGGCGGTGCGCAGCGCGCGGTGGCCGCTGCCGCCCTGGATCAGTACGTGGTTGACCTCCAGGGAGGGGGCGAGCGGCCAGTCGGCGGGCACCCGGCCCTCGGTGCGGGCCCGCCAGTTCTCCAGGCCCTTGGGCCAGGCGGCGTCGTCCTGGAGCACCTGGAGCGACTCTCGGTAGCCCAGCACGAGCCAGGCGGGCACGCCCAGCAGGTCGACCGGGGCGACCGGGCCGTGGCGCTGCCGCAGCCGCTCGTGGACGAGGTCGGGCCGCCTCTCGTAGTCCCGGGTCAGCAGGGGCTGCGGGGCCAGGTCCTCCAACGGCGTGGCGTCCGGCCGCGCGGTCGCTCCGTCCCCGTCTTCGACCAGGTGGATGTCCATGTCCGTCCGCCGCCCCCTTCGACACCGACCGCGAATCGGGGGGACCCTATCCCAGCGTCAGGGCGGCCCGGACCGTGGGGTACTCACCGGTAGCAAGGAGTGCGGGCGGGTGACCGTGGCGAATCCCGGGACAGGCTGATCATCGCCACGGCACAATGACGCCGACGGCCACAGCGGCGCGAGAAGGAGCGAGAACGTGACGGACAGCCACACCCCGTCGGGCAGGTCGGCCCGGCTGAACACCGGCGTCGCGCACAACGCGCGGGTGTGGAACTACTGGATCGGCGGCAAGGACAACTACGAGGTCGACCGTCAGGTCGGCGAGCAGGTCGCCGGGATGATCCCGGTCATCCGGGACATCGCCCGCGCGGACCGCTGGTTCCTGGGCCGGGCCGTGCGGTTCCTCGCCGGGGAGAGCGGGGTGCGGCAGTTCCTGGACATCGGCACCGGGCTGCCGACGGCCGACAACACCCACGAGATCGCCCAGCGGATCGCGCCGGAGTCACGGATCGTCTACGTCGACAACGACCCCATCGTGCTCGCCCACGCCCGCACCCTGCTCACCGGCAGCCGGGAGGGCGGCACCGACTACATCGACGCCGACGTGCGCGAACCGGACGCCATCCTCGAACACGCCGCGGCCACCCTGGACTTCACCCGTCCCGTCGCGGTCATGATGCTCGGCATCCTCAACTTCGTGCTCGACGACGGCGCGGCGCGGGACATCGTGCGGCGGATCATGGCCGCCGTCCCCTCCGGAAGCTTCCTGGTCCTCACCCACCCCACCTCCGATCCCGAGGTCGGCGGCGAGGGCCAGGTCGCGGCCATGAAGTTCTGGAACGAGAACGCCACTCCCCCGATCACCGCCCGCAGCGGCGCGGACATCGCCGCGTTCTTCGAGGGACTGCGGCTGCTCGAACCGGGGCTGGTGTCGTGCTCGCGCTGGCGCGCCGAGTCCGACTCTCCCGTGGTGGTACCGCAGTACGGAGCGGTGGCCGTGAAACCCTGACGCCCGACGCCGGTCCGGCCGAGCCCGTCGAGGAGGACGCTTTTGACCACTCTTGCCGATCCCGTCCCCGGAGGGCGACCCGGTGACGTCGAGCGGGCCACCGCCCTGAGCGCCGAGCTGACCGGCCGGGGAGTGCACGGTGTGGTGCTGTCCTACGTCGACACCGCCGGGATCGGCCGGGTGAAGACGGTCCCCACGGCGAAGCTGGCCGCCGCCGCGGCCTGGGGCGTCGGCATGTCCCCGGTGTTCGACACCTTCCTGGCGGACGACTCCATCGTCACCACCGACGTCCTCGGCTCCCCGGACGGGGATCTGCGGCTGTATCCGGACCTCGACCGGCTCGCCGTCCTGGCGGGGCAGCCCGGCTGGGCGTGGGCGCCGGTCGACCGGATCACCCAGGAGGGCGAGCCGCATCCCGGATGCGGCCGCACGGTGCTGCGCCGGATCGTCGCCGACGCCGCCGAGCGGCACGGCGTCACCTTCCGGGCCGCGATCGAGATCGAGTGGGCGGTCGGACGGGGAGACCGGCCCGGCGGCGCGTTCGTGCCGGCGGTCACGGGTCCGGCGTACGGCGCCGTGCGCCAGGTCGAGTCGAGCGACTACGCGGCCGACCTGCTGGCGGCGCTCGCGGCGCAGGGCGTGGACGTGGAGCAGTTGCACCCCGAGTACGCGCCCGGACAGTTCGAGGTCTCGGTGGGCGCGCTGGATCCGGTCGCGGCGGCCGACCGCAGCGTGCTGGTGCGGCAGACGATCCGGGCGGTGGCCATCCGGCACGGTCTCGCCGTCTCCTTCTCCCCGGCCGTCCTCGGGCAGGGCGTCGGCAACGGCGGCCACCTCCACCTCTCCGCCTGGCGCGACGGCGTCAACCTGCACAGCGGGGGCGGGCGCCGCTACGGCATGACGGCCGAGGCCGAGTCCTTCACGGCCGGGGTGCTGGCCCGGCTGCCGGCCCTGCTGGCCGTGACCGCGCCCAGCCCCGCCAGCTATCTGCGGCTCAGGCCCTCGCAGTGGGCCGGGGTGTTCACCGTCTGGGGCCGCGAGACCCGCGAGGCGGCGGTGCGGATCGTCACCGGTACGACGGGGCAGCGCGAGCGGGCGGCGAACCTGGAGGTGAAGCCGGTCGACCTGGCCGCCAACCCCTACCTCGCGCTGGCCTGCGTGATCGCGGCCGGCCTGGACGGCCTGACCTCGTCCGCCGCCCTGCCCGACGAGGTCACCGGCGATCCGGTCCGGCTGGCCGCCGCGGAGGCGGCGGCCCGGGGTGTGCGCCGACTGCCCGCCTCGCTCGCCGAGTCGGTCGCGGAGTTCCGCGAGGACGAGGTGGTGCGCGCCGCCCTGGGCCCGGTCCTGGCCGATGCCGTGATCGCCGTGCGGGAGGGCGAGATCGCGGCGGCCGACGGGCTGGACGACGACGGGGTGGCGGCGGCCTACCGCTGGAAGTACTGACGTGGGCGCGGTACGGGAGGCGCTGGACGGGTGGCCGTTGACGGATCACCACTGCCACGGCGTGGTCGCCGCCGAGCTGCCCCGCGAGGAGTTCGAGCCGCTGCTCACCGAGGGCGGGGCGTGGCCCGGCGTCTCCCCGTTCGACAGCCCCGTGGGGGTGGCCGTCCGCCGCCACTGCGCTCCCCTGCTGGACCTGCCGCCGCACGCCCCGGCCGACGCGTACCTGGCCCGGCGCGCCGAACTGGGCGCGAGCGAGGTCGACCGCCGTTTCCTGACCGCCGCGGGGACGGACGTGTTCTGCGTGGACACCGGGTTCGCCGCGGACCGCCTGACCACGCCCGCGCAGCTCGCGGCGGCCTGCGGCGGGAGGGCGTACGAGGTGGTGCGGCTGGAGAACGTGGCCGAGGCGGTGGCGGCGCGGGGTGTCGAGGCCGGCGCGTACGGCGCCGCGTTCGTCGCGGCCGCGTGGGAGGCGGTGCGGCGGCCGGGCGTGGTCGCGGTGAAATCCGTGGCCGCCTACCGCACCGGGTTCGACCTGGACCCGGCCCGCCCGGCGGACGCGGAGGTCGCGCGGGCGGCGGGACGATGGCTGGCGCGCGGCGGCCGGCTGGCCGATCCCGTCCTGACCCGGCACCTGCTGTGGACCGCGGTCGACCTCGGACTGCCCCTGCAACTGCACACCGGCTTCGGCGACAACGACCTCCGCATGCACCGGGCCGACCCCACCCACCTCACCGACTGGCTGCACCTGACCGCCGGCACGGTCCCGGTGCTGCTGCTGCACTGCTGGCCCTACCAGCGCCAGGCCGGCTACCTCTCGGCGGTGTTCGAGCAGGTGTACCTGGACGTCGGCCTCACCCTGCACCACGTCGGCCCCGCCCGGGCCCGGGCGGTCCTGGAGGAGGCCCTGGAGATCACCCCGTTCCGCAAGCTGCTGTACAGCTCCGACGCCTGCGGTCTGGCCGAGTTCTACTGGCTGGGCGCGCTGGCCTTCCGCCGGGGGCTCGCGGATCTGCTGCAGGACCGGGTGGACGCCGACGAGCTGAGCCTGCCCGACGCGCTGCGGATCGCCCGGTGGGCGGCCGCGGACAATGCCCGCCGGATCTACCGTCTGTCCGACCCGTCCTGAAAGTATGATCAAGCAATGTCTGATATGACCGACACCACGCCGGGCTGGCTGAGCTCCGACGACCTCGAGATGGCGCGCGCCCGCATGCCGATCCTGTACGTCGAGGCCGTGCCCGTACGCGTCGACGACAGCGGCGAAGTCACCAGCGTCGGCCTCCTGCTGCGCATCGGACCGGACGGCACGGTCAGCCGGACCCTGGTCTCCGGCCGGGTACTGCACCACGAACGCGTCCGGGACGCTCTGCTGCGCCATCTGGAGAAGGACCTCGGTCCGGTGGCGCTGCCCCGCGTCCCGGCCTCGCTGCAGCCCTTCACGGTCGCGGAGTACTTCCCGACGCAGGGTGTCACGCCTTACCACGACCCGCGCCAGCACGCGGTGTCGCTGGCCTACGTCGTCCCGGTCACCGGCGACTGCCGCCCGCGCCAGGACGCTCTGGACCTGGTCTGGTTCAGCCCGCAGGAGGCCCTGTCTCCGGCGGTGCAGAGCGAGATGCCGGGCGGCCACGGGATGCTGCTGAAGCAGGCTCTGGCCCACGTGGGCTGCGCGCTCTGACCCGGCCTCCGTGACTCGGTCTCGGGCAGCCGGGCGAGGAGTCCGGTGTCGGCCCGCACGGCCGGTGGCAGCGCCCCGTCGGCGCGGTCGGCGGGCCGCGTCGAGCCCGGCCCGCCGGTCCGTGGTCAGTTCCAGGTCGACGGCGGCCGGGCTCCGCTCGATCCGGGCCACGCGGGACGCGCCGACCGGCTGGACGACCGGCAGGCCGCCGCCCGGCCGCCGGGCCGGCACGACCTGGTCGGGGGCCGCCCCGGTTCCCCGGGCCGTCCCGGGTTTCGGTTACCTGCTGAACGGGCCGTCCAGTGCGGCCCACTGGAGCAGCATGATGGTCTTGGCGTCGTTGATCCCGCCGGTGCGGATCATCTCCAGGGCCCGGCGGAAGGGCAGTTCGACGATCTCGATGTCCTCGCCCTCCTCGTCGAGGCCGCCGCCCTCGTGGGTGCGGGTGGCGGGGCCGTAGGCGGCGGCGTAGAAGCTGACGCGCTCGGTGACCGAGCCGGGGCTCATGTAGACGTCGAAGACGTGCCGGACCTCGCCGATGGTGTGCCCGGTCTCCTCCACCACCTCGCGGCGGACGGCGAGTTCGGGGTGTTCGTCCTCGTCGTCGAGGAGACCGCCCGGGGTCTCGATCAGCATGCCGTCGGGATGTCCGTTGACGTACACCGGGAACCGGAACTGCCGGGTGAGCAGCACGGTTTCGCGCTCGGCGTCGTACAGCAGCATGGTGGCGCCGTTGCCGCGGTCGTGGGTCTCGCGTTCCTGGGTGGTCCAGGTGCCGTCGGCGCGCCGGAGGTCGAAGGTGGTGGTGCGTTCCACGTACCAGTGGCTGGACAGCAGTTTCACGTCCCGCACCTTCACGCGCGGGTTGCGGGTCAGGTCGAGGCCGGTCCGGTCGAGGCCGGTGCGGCCGCGGCGGTCGGGGGTGTCGATGCCGGCGGTCATCGGACACCGGTCGCACGGGATGCGGGGCGGGAGTTGCTCATGGTCCGCTTCTATCACGACCGGCCCGGCGGGCCGGTCGGACGTCAGGGCGTGGGCAGCGGGAAGATCATGCAGGTGCTGGTGGCGTGCGCGAGCAGACGGTCCGATCCGTCGAGCAGGCGCGCCTCGGCGAGCGCCGTGCGCCGGCCGCCGCTGAGGACGCTGCCGACGGCGCGGATCTTGCCGGTGTCGACGGTGACCGGGCGGAGGAACTTCACGGCGATGTCGACCGAGGTGTAGCCGGTGCCCGGGGGGAGGGTGGACTGGACGGCGCAGCCGGCCGCCGAGTCGAGCATGGTCGCGTACATCCCGCCGTGCACGCTGCCGATGGGGTTGTAGTGCTCCTCGCCCGGAACCAGGGAGAACACCGCGTGCCCGTGGTCGACCTCCTCCAGGTCCATGCCCAGGGTGGCGGCGACCGGCGGCGCGGGCAGCCGCCCGGCGAGGATGTCCCGCAGGAACTCCAGGCCCGAGGCCCGGCCCACGGCGGCCGCCGTGACCGCCGGGTCCTGCCAGTCGTACGTACGAGACCGTTCCATGGCTCCGCTCCCTCTCTTCCGTCTTTCACCTGACTTCGTTCGATGAAGCTAGCTTCGGCGCGAGCTGGCTGTCAATGACAAAGCCAGGCCGCCTGCCTACGATGGCTGCCATGGAGTGGCTGGAGATGAGCACGGAGAACTGCACGGTTCAGCGCACGCTCGACCTGATCGGCGACAAGTGGACCCTGCTCCTCCTGCGCGACGCCTTCAACGGGGTCCGCCGCTTCGACGACTTCCGGCGCCATGTCGGGCTCTCCGACGCGGTCCTCGCCGCCCGGCTGCGCAAGCTGGTCGCGGCGGGCATCCTCCGGACGGCGCCGTACCAGGAGCGGGGCAGCCGGACCCGGCACGAGTACCGGCTGACCGCCAAGGGCCGCGACCTGTGGCCCGTCCTGGTGGCCCTGCGGCAGTGGGGCGAGACGCACGTGGCGAACCCGGAGGGGCCGGTACTGGACATCCGGCACGACGGCTGCGGCGCCCCCGTGCGTGTGGTGGTGGAGTGCGCCGACGAGCGCACGGCGCTGTCCCCGGCCGATGTCACGGTCGCGCCGGGGCCCGCCGCACGGCCCCAACTCTGAGGCCCAGTACAACCGTTGGGGCCAGACTGAGGTCTCATCGACGGAACCGTTGTTCTCCCGCGGTTCCTCCGACCGCCGCCGACGCATCACCAGGGGACCTCATGTTCCGTTCCGCCCCGGGCCGCCGCACGCTCCGCCGGTGCACGGGAGCGATGGGGGCCGTCGCCCTCGTCGCGCTGACCGCAGGACCCGCCGCCGCCGACGATCCCGCGCCCGGCCTGGTGCTCGGCGGGATCGCCCCGATCGACGGGGTCCGGCCGGGCGGCACCGTGCCGGTGACCGCGAGTTTCACGAACACGGGCGCCGAGGCGCTCGCCAAGGTCTATCTGTCGTACTCCGTCACCCGCGGGCTGAGCCACACCGAACTGCCCTCCAACTGCCTCCGCTACGAGGTCTCCTCCTTCGACGAGGAGCCGGGCAAGTCGGTCGCGGTCTGCGAGTTCGACCAGCGGGTGGAGCCCGGCACCGTCTACGCGCCCGAGAGAGCGCTGAACCTGAAGGCGCTCGACCACGCGCTGTACGACGACCTCCGCGTCGTCGTCGCCGTCGACGACCCCGCTCCCGGGGACGGCGCCGCCGCGCCCGTGCGCGGGACCGGCCCGGCGCTGCGGCTGGCCGAGCTGCCGGACGCCACGCCCGCCCCGGGCGGCGCCGCGGAGCACCCCGGCCGGGACGCGGCCGAGGTGCGGGTGACCTCGGTGAACACGGCCGACTTCCGGGTGACGGGGGCCGCGCTGAAGGGCCGGGCCGGGGACACGGTGGGGCTGGAGGTGAGGTTCACCAACGACGGTCCGGGCTGGGTGCTGCGGGACCTGGGCACGCCCGCGACCGAGGTGCGCGTCACGATGCCCGCCGGCACGACGGTGACGAAGACCCCCGGCTTCTGCGACAAGGTGCGGGCCGGCACGTACACCTGCGGCACCGCCCAGTCCTGGGTCGACGAGGGCGGCGGCGAGACGTACGCCTTCAGGCTGCGGATCGACAAGGCGGTGCCGGGGGCCGAGGGCTCGGTGAAGCTCGCCGGCGCGGCCCGGCCGTTCGACGAGGACAAGTCCGACGACTCGGCCCGCATCGTGCTCGACGTCACCGGCGGCTCCACGGGCGGTACCGGCGGCTCGGCCGGCGGCTCCACGGGCGGCTCGGCCGGCGGCTCCTCCGGCGGCGACGGCGGCTCGGGGTCCACCGGCTCCACCGGGTCCTCGGGCTCCACCGGCTCCACCGGCTCCACGGGATCGTCCGGTGGCTCCGCCACCACCCCGGACGGCAGTCTGGCGAGCACCGGTTCGGGTTCGGCGCTGCCCCTCGCGGGTGCGGCCGCGGGAGCCGTGGCGATCGGCGCGGGCGCCGTTTTCGCGGCGCGCCGACGTGCGAACCGCCGGTGACGGCCGCTCGGGCCCACAGGCGGAACGGGTGCGCGTGCCGGTGCCCCGTGCCACGGCGGAGGAGCCGGCCCGCGAGGCGGTGCCGGCTCCCCGCTCCGGCACCGGTCAGGCGCCCGGTACCCGGTCCAGGTCGATGTCCGTGCCGGTGACCCAGTCCGGCTCGGTGACCAGGAGGCCGAGCTCCTGCCGTCCGAGGTCGACGTCGACGGCGTACCGGAACCCCGCCGCCTCGGCCGCCGAGCGTGCGGCCGGGTCGCCCGCGGGCACGGCGTGCACGACGCGGCGGCACTCCCGGTCCGCGCGCAGCACCGCGTCCGCGAGGACGCGCAGCAGGCCGGGCAGCAGCGCGCGGGGGCAGTCGTCGCCGACCCGCACCTCCACGTCGTGCGCGCCGACGGGGTAGCTGTCGCGCAGCCGTCCCGCGGCGCAGCGCTCCAGCCGTACCTCGACGCGCACACCCTCGCCGGCCACCAGGAGGTCGGCCGAGTGGCGTCTGCGGGACTCCCGCAGCACCTCCCAGCCCGCCCCGAGCACCGGTCCTGCGGGAAGCGCGGGCACCGTGATCATGTCAGTTCTCCTCGGTCGCCAGACGTCGGATGACGGTCTTGTCGAGCTTGCCGGAGGCGTTCCTCGGCACCGCGGGAACGAGCTTGAGACGCCTGGGCAGCTTGTAGCGGGCCAGCTGGTCGCCCGCGTAGGCGCGGATGTCCTCCAGGGTGATCACGGTGTCCCCGGTGACGGTGATCACGGCGGCGACCGCCTCGCCCCACTGCTCGTCGGCGACGCCGACCACGGCGACGTCCACCACGCCCGGCATGGACGACACGACGCGCTCCACCTCCGCCGGGTAGACGTTCTCGCCGCCGCTGATGATCATGTCCTTCAGCCGGTCGACGATGAAGAGGTAGCCGTCCTCGTCGAGGTAGCCGATGTCACCGGAGTGGAACCAGCCCTCGTCGTCGAAGGCGGCGCGGACGGCCTCGGGGTCGTTCCAGTAGCCGGCGGTGACGTTGGGACCGCGGACCACGACCTCGCCGGGTTCGAAGGGCTTGACCGGCTCGTTGGTGACGCTGTCGACGACCCGCACCTCGGTGTAGGGCATCGGGATGCCCGCGGAGCCCAGCTTGTCCAGGGTGTGCTCGGCCGGCAGGTGGGTGGCGAAGGGCGCGGTCTCCGTCAGGCCCCAGGCCTGCTGCAGCAGGACGCCGTGGTCGGCGTACTGCTGGACCAGCGAGGGGGGAACCGGCGCGCCCGCGACGACCACCGCCCGCAGCTCGCTGAGGTCGCGGTCGAACGCCCCGGGGACGCGGGCCAGCGCGGTGAACATCTGCGGGACGCCGAACATGGAGTTGACGCGGTGGGTGACCAGGTCGTCCAGGCACTGCTCCGGGTCGAAGGCGCGCCGCACCACGACGGTGCCGCCGCGCACCAGGGTGCGCAGCACGAAGCTGTTGAGGGCGCCGATGTGGAACAGCGGGGCGGCGGCGTAGGTGACGTCACCGCGCCGGGTGTCCAGCCGCATCTCGACGTTGACGGAGTTCCACCAGGCGTTGCCGTGGGTGAGGACGACGCCCTTGGGGGTTCCCGTGGTGCCGGAGGTGAACATCAGGATCGCCGGGTCGTCGGCGCCCTTCGGCACCAGGACGGGGCTCGGCGGCGCGGCCTCGATCAGCGGGGACCACAGCTCCCAGCCCTCCGCCGGGCCGGCCGGGACCTCGGGGTCGTCGTCGATCAGCAGGAAACGGGTCAGCTCCGTCGCCTCGCGCACGGCTTCGACGCCGGCCCGGTGGCCCTCCTCGCAGACCACGACCCGGGCCCCGCTCTTGGCCAGGACGCGCTCCAGCTCCGGCTCGGCGAGCCGGAAGTTGACCGGCACGTACACGGCGCCGATCCGGAAGACGGCCAGCATCGTGACGAGGAACGCCGTGCTGTTGAGACCGAGGTAGGCGACGCGGTCGCCCTCCCCGACGCCGCCGGAGGCCAGCACGCTCGCCAGGCGCGCCGACCGGTCGTCGAGTTCGGCGTAGGTGAGGTCTCCCCCCGCGTAGCGCACCACCACGCTGTCGCCCTGGTGGCGGGCGTTGCGGGCGACCGCGGCGGCCGGATTGAGGTCGACCCGCAGGCCGGAGTTGCGGGGGTGGGGTCTTGTCACGGTCGGCTCCTCGTTGAGCACCGTCGAGTCGGAGGATCGTCGGGGCCTCGACGGCATCGGGTCATCAGGGGATCGAGGGGTCAAGCAGGTCGGAGGTCAGAGGTCGGAAAGTGGTGTCGACGGGGATCGCGTCGACGGCGGGACGCGTCGTGCGGGGACGCGTCCCCCCGGGGTGGGCCGTCAGCCGCTCGTCCGCGCGGCTGCGGTCGTCACAGGTGGTCGCCGCCGGCCGCACTGCCGAATCCGCGGACGCCGATACCGCCGTCGACGGAGATCGCGTGGCCGGTGATGGGTCCGCTCTGGTCGCGCGCCGCGAGCAGCACGTACGGGCCGGTGAAGTCCCGCGGGTCCGTGCTGGAGTCGTGCAGCGGAATGGGCGGGGGCGGGGTGTCGGGGCCGCGCTTGGCGAAGGACGCGCCGATCGAACGCCCGTCCAGCGACAAGGACTCCGGGCCGCGCAGGTCGGTGTTCATGCCCCCGCAGGCGACGCCGTTGACGCGCACCTTGGGGGCCAGCTCGTAGGCGAGTTCCCGCATCAGCCCCAGGCACGCGTGCTTGCTGGCGGTGTACAGGGGCCCGCCGCCGTTGACGTAGAAGGAGGCGTTGGACAGCGTCATGACGATGCTGCCGCGGGTCTTGACCAGCTCCGGCCAGGCCGCCTCGGCGGCCAGCAGGTAGCCCTTGACGTTGATGGAGAAGATCTCGTCGAACGCCGTGTCGAGCTCCTTGGCGCCGAGCCGGGTCAGCTGGCGCTGGTAGTCCCACACGCCGGCGTTGGCGACGAGCGTGTCCAGCTTGCCGAACCGGTCGACCGTCTCGGCCACGGCCGCGTGCAGCGCGTCGGAGTCGCGCACGTCGGCGGTGACCGTGTGGACGCGGGACGGGTCGGCGGCGCCGCGCACCACGTCGTCCAGCTGGTCGGCGTCCCGGCCGAGGACCGTGACGGACGCGCCCTCGGCGAGGAAGCGCTCGGCGACGGCGCGGCCGATACCGGAACCGCCGCCGGTGATCAGGACGGCGTACCCGTCCAGCCAGCCGCCGCTCATCGCTGCTCCGCCAGGAAGCCGGTGACCAGCTCCTCGAACTCGCGCTGCCGCTCCAGCTGCACCCAGTGGCCGCAGCGGCCGAACACGTGCAGCTGCACGTCGCGGATCTGCTTCAGCATGAGCTGGGCGCCGTCGAGGGTGATGGTGCGGTCGTCGCGGCCCCACAGCAGCAGCGTCGGCGCCTTGATCTTGTGCAGGTCGCGCCAGAGCGGGTCCATGCCGCCGCGCTTGGCGAAGGCCGCGTTGTAGAGGTGGTAGAAGGCGATGTGGCTGTCGTCGAGGGACGCCTCGTAGCGGGCGCGCACCACGTCCTCGCCGAACTGCTTGTGGTCGAAGACCATGGTGCGGATGAACGCGGCCATCTTCTTCTCGCTGGGCCCGCCGCCGTTGTAGTAGCGGAACATCTCCTTCTGCCCCTCGGTGGGCGTGGGCCCGAAGGGCAGCCAGCCGCCGCCGGGGGCCATCAGCACCAGGCGCGTGACGCGGTCCGGGCGCTGCTGCGCCATGGCGATCGCGGCCGCGCCGCCGAGGCTGTTGCCGAGCAGGTGGAAGGTGTCGATGCCGAGCGAGTCGAGGGCCTGGTACAGGGCGTCGACCGTGATCTGCGTGATCGACCGCTCGGCCAGGTCCTCCTCGGTCGGGCGGTAGCTGGCGCCGAAGCCGGGCTGGTCGGGCAGGACGACGCGGAAGTGCCGGGCCAGCTCGGGGAGGTTCTGGTGGTAGTTGCTGACGCCGGACGCTCCCGGTCCGCCGCCGTGCAGCATCACCAGCACCGGGCCTTCACCGGTCTCGGCCACGGCGATCTCGCCCAGCGAGGTCGCCACGCGGTGGTGCTTGAGTTCGAGGTCGGTCACGACATTTCCCATCGGAGGAGTCAGGGGATTCGGAGGAGGGCGGGAGCGGGACGGGGGCGGCTCAGAAGAAGGTGGAGATGTTCTTCGCCTGCAGGATGTTCTGGTCGAGCAGGATCGTCCGGCGCGCCACCCGCAGGCCGTCCCCGACCCGGCGCAGCACGTCGGTGCGGCTGCCGACGAAGACGTTCTCCTCGCGTTCCAGCCGGTTGCGGTAGACCAGGAACGCGGAGCGCACCTGCAGGTCGTCCTCGGTGAAGTGGGGGTGCTCCGCCGGGTCCACGTGCTGGACCATCACGTTCGTCACCAGGTGGCGGGTGCGGGACGGCGGGTCCTCGGACCAGGCCATGCCCGAGTCGAACCGGCGGATGCGCCAGGCCAGGCTGTCCTTGGTCTCGTCGTAGAAGGCCGTGCCGCCGCGCGGGGACACCGACAGCGACTGCTGGCGCCGGAGCCGGTTGGTGCGGGTGGGCGCCCAGTACTCGAGGTCGTCGGCGAGCAGGCCCAGCCAGTCGGCGTAGCGGCCGTCGTCGAGGAGGGCGGCCTCCTCGTAGTAGAACTGCTCGACCTCGAAGTGGGTGTCGCGGTCGGCGCGCCTGCCGGCACGCGACCGGGTCTGTTCGGGGGTGGTGGTGCTCACGGTGTCGTTCGGTCCCTTCTCCACTCGGTGCGGCGCGTCATCCGCGCATCAGGCCGCGCAGGTTCACGGCGGGGTCGGCCAGCTTCCCGGCGTCCGCCGGCACCCGGCGGTCGATCATGCGGCGGGCGGCGCGGACGGCCGTGGAGTCGTCCACCGCGGCGGCCGCGACGACGAACCCGTCGCGCAGGCCGAAGACGGCGAAGGACGGGTCGTCGAAGCCGCCGCGGACGACGGTCAGCTCGGCCGCGTCCATGCGGCCGACGGCCTCGACGTGGCGGCCGTGCCGGTCCGTCCAGAACCAGGAGGCCGTCGGCGCGGGCGCCTCGGCGCCCAGCAGGGTGGCGGCGGCGCGGGCTCCGTCGTGCCGGGCGGCCTCCCAGTGCTCGGTGCGGGGCAGCAGGACGCCGTCGTGGCGGGTGCGGGCGGGGTCGCCGACCGCGAGCACGTGCGGGTGGGAGGTGACCTGTCCGGCGTCGACCACGATGCCGCGGTCGACCTCGAGGCCGGCCCGCTCGGCGAGTTCCGTGTGCGGGACCATGCCGACGCCGAGGACGACGGCGTCGTACGACCGTGCCGCGGACTCGCCCGCCAGCCGGGCCTCGATGCGCTCGCCGCGGTCGGCGAAGGCTTCGACGCCCGCCTGGACGGCGGTGATCCCGTGCCGGGCGTGCAGGCCGTGCAGCCAGGCGGCCAGGTCCGGGCCGAGGGCGGCGGTGAGCGGGACGGCCACCGGGTCGACCAGGGTGACCTGGCAGCCCAGGCGGACGGCGGTGGAGGCTACCTCGGCGCCGATCAGGCCGGCGCCGACGACCAGGACGTCGGCGCCGGGCGCCAGCGCGGGGCGCAGCCGGTCGGCGTCCTCGGCGGTGCGCAGCACGTGGACGCGTTCGCTGCCGATGCCGGGGATGGGCGGGCGGGCGGCGGCGCCGCCGGTGGCGAGGACGACCCGGTCGGCCGGCAGCACGGTGCCGTCCGAGAGCTCGACCTTGCCCTCGGCCGGGTGCAGGGCCGTGACGGCGGTGCGGTTCACCAGGCGGACGCGCTGGTCGTCGTACCACTGCGGGGGCTGGAGGGCGATCTGCTCGCTGTTCTTGACGCCGAGCAGGAAGTCCTTCGACAGCGGCGGCCGGTCGTAGGGGAACTCGCCGGGGTCGACGATGGTGAGGTCGCCGTCGAAGCCGCCGGCGCGCAGCGCGCCGGCCGTGCTGACGCCGGCGATGCCGCCGCCCGCGATCACCACGCGTTCGGTCACGGGGTCTCTCCCGGGAAGAGCCAGACCTCGCCGTCGCGGACCTCGACGCGGTGCGGGCAGGCGTTCCTCGTCGCGGGCAGCCCCTGCACCTCGCCGCTCTTGAGGCAGAACTTGCTGGAGTGCAGCGGGCACTCGACGTACCCGTCCTCCACCCAGCCCTCGGCGAGCGAGGCGGTCTCGTGGGTGCAGGTGTCGTCCAGCGCGTACACGCTGTCGTCGGTGTCGCGCAGCAGGGCGATGTTGTCGGCCGTGCCGGTCACGGACTTATCGATCGCGATGCCTTCGCCCTGGGGGATGTCGTCCAGGGCCGCGACGCGGATGCCGTCGCTCATTTCTGCTCCTCGTCGCGGTTCTCGTGCCAGGCGGGGGTGTTCATCAGTTCGCGCCAGCGCCCGTAGAAGTTGCGGCCGGCCGCGTCGCTGTACAGCTCGCTGGTGGTGCCGGGGTAACGGCCGTCCTCACGCTCGGTGCCCATCCCCATCTGGTAGTTGAGGGCCACGTTGTTGGTGATGAAGCCGTGCGAGATCGCCTGGACCTCGCTCCAGTTCTCGCCGTCGTCCTGCTCGAAGATGCCGCTGGGTCCGAAGGTGCGCAGGTTGTACAGGCGCTGCGCCTCCCGCACCTCCTCGGGCATCGACTTGTCGACGATGGTCCAGGCCCAGACCTCCATCTTGTCGGGGCCCTTGGGGTGCCAGACCCGGATGGAGCCGTTGACCGGCAGGTAGGAGAAGTTGGGGAAGACCGTCGCGTGGCCGTTGGTCAGCGGGCCCTCGACGCGGGCCTCGCCGAGCCGCTCGCGCAGCGCGTCGTAGTCCATCCACTGGTGCACGGTCTGCGCGTCGAAACGGTTCTTCGGGTGCACGGGGAAGCCGGCGCCGTTGCCGTTCGCGTCGGAGTACTGGCGGCCGGTGCGGTGCACGACCTCGTCCTTGGGCTTCTTGCCGGCGGGCGCGAGGACCATGAGCGCGGAGGCGTGGCTCATGATCACGTGGTACCAGTCGGTGGCGAACTGCTCGGCCGCCAGCTTCCAGTTGCCCTCCAGGACCCACTTGTGGACCCCGCCGACGACGACCGTTCCCTGCTCGTCGTGGTCGAGCATGGCGTCCATGTACCAGGCCATGTCGCCGAGCGACTCGCGCAGCGGCACCGGCTCCGGGTTCCAGGTGCCGAAGATCAGGCCGTGGTACGTCTCCACGTGCGGCACCTCGACCAGGCCCCACTTGCCGGTCTCGAAGGACTCGCCGTAGGCGTCCTGGTTGGGGACGCTCACCAGCGCGCCGTCCAGGTTGAAGGACCAGCCGTGGTAGGTGCAGGTGAAGTTGCGGGTGGTGCCGGCGTCGGCGCGGCAGACCCGGGCGCCGCGGTGGCGGCAGGAGTTCAGGTAGGCGCGGATCCTGCCCTCGCGGTCGAGGGTGACGATGACCGGGTCCTCGCCCATGTACGTGGTGAAGAAGTCGCCGGGCTTGTGGAACTGGTCGGTGTGCGCGAGGAACAGCCAGCTCGGGGCGAAGACGCGGCGCAGCTCCTGCTTGTACAGGTCCTGGTCGGTGAAGACGACGCGGTCCAGCAGTCCGCCCTCGTTGTCGACGAGGCCGGAGACGTCGATGTTCCGTGCCAGGTCTGCCGGGCGCCGCAGGGCGCCGCTCGGGGCCGTGGTGGCCGCGCCCCGGGGTTCGATCGTCGAGGTCATGGCCGCAAGGGAACAGCAGTCCCCGGGCGGCGAGCCACGCGTCGTTCCGCACAGCGGCACACGCGCTTACGCGGGGTGGGTGACGCGGGAGAGCGTGGCCGCATGCTTGCCGCCACTGCCGTATCCCAGAGCGCGACCGACCCGCTGGCCGGCCTCGTGCTCGGCGACGTTCCCCCGCCCGAGCCCCGGCCCGGCTGGTCGGTCGTCCGGGTCGCCGCCTCCTCGCTGAACATGCACGACCTGTGGACGCTGCGCGGCGTCGGTCACCCGCCGGACCGGCTGCCGATCGTCCTCGGCTGCGACGCCGCCGGCTGGGACGAGGACGGCAACGAGGTCATCGTCTACCCCGTCATCGCCGACCCGGACGCCGGGATGGGCGACGAGACCCTCGACCCGGGGCGCGCGCTGCTGTCGGAACAGCACGACGGCGCCTTCGCGGAGTTCCTGTCCGTGCCCACCCGCAACCTGATCCCCAAGCCGTCGTGGCTGTCCTTCGACGAGGCCGCCTGCCTGCCCGTCGCCTGGGGCACCGCCTACCGGATGCTGTTCACCCAGGCGCGGATCCGGGCCGGCGACCGGGTGCTGGTGCAGGGCGCGGGCGGCGGTGTGGCGTCGGCCGCCATCAAGCTGGCCGTGGCCGCGGGCGCCGTCGTCCACGCCACCAGCCGCAGCGAGGAGAAGCGGGCCGAGGCGCTGTCGTGGGGCGCGCGGGCCGTCGTACCGACCGGCGAGCGGCTGCCGGAGCGCGTGGACGTGGTGATCGAGACCGTCGGCGAGGCGACCTGGTCGCACTCGCTGAAGTCCCTGCGCCCCGGTGGCACCGTGGTGATCGCGGGCGCCACCAGCGGCATGAACCCGCCCGCCGACCTGGGCCGCGTCTTCTACCTCCAGCAGCGCGTCCTGGGCTCCACCGGCTGCACGCGCAGTGAGCTGGTGGCCCTGCTGAAGATGATGGACGCCACGGGCGTCCGTCCGGTCGTCGACCGCACGCTGCCGCTGGCCGAGATCCACAAGGGCTTCCAGCTCATGATCGACGGCCGGCTCACCGGAAAACTCGTCGTCCACCCCTCCCCCTCGGCCCCCTGAGGAGCACCGTCATGACCGCCGCCGTTGTCGGCCTGTCCCACTCCCCCCTCATCGGCAAGAACGACCCGGCCCCCGACGTCGTCGCGGCCGTGGACGCCGCCGTCGACGAGGCGCGGGCCTTCGTCCGCGCGTTCGACCCGGAGCTGGTCGTGCTGTACGCGCCCGACCACTACAACGGCTTCTTCTACAAGGAGATGCCGCCCTTCTGCCTGGCCACCGAGGCGCACGCGGTCGGCGACTTCGGCTCGTCCGCGGGTCCGCTGTCCGTGGACGCCAAGGCCGCGCAGGCCCTGGCGCGCGGAGTGCTCGACCGGGGTGTCGACCTGACCGTGTCGGCCCGGATGACGGTCGACCACGGCTTCACCCAGCCGCTGGAGGTGCTGTTCGGCGGCATCGCCAACGTCCCCGTCGTGCCCGTCTTCGTCAACGGCGTCGCCACCCCGCTCGGCCCGGTGAGCCGCATCCGCGCCCTGGGCACGGCCGTCGGCGAGGCCGCGGCCGAGCTGGACCGGCGGGTGCTGTTCGTCGCCTCCGGCGGCCTGTCCCACGACCCGCCGGTCCCGGTGCTGGAGGGCGCCCCGCCGCGGGTCGCCGACGCCCTCATCGAGGGGCACCCGCCGACGCCGGAGCAGCGGGCGCGCGGCGAGGAGCGCGTCATCCAGGCCGGCCGGGACTACGCGGCGGGCTCGACGCGGATGATCCCCCTCTCCCCGGAGTGGGACAACCTCGTCCTGGACACGCTGGCCGACCGCGGGCGGCTGCCGGAGGTGGACTCCTGGACGGTGGACTGGATGGCGGCCGAGGGCGGCGGTTCCGCGCACGAGGTGCGCACCTGGGTCGCCGCCTTCGCCTCCCTCGCGGCCACCGGCGCCTACCGGATGACCTCGCGCTTCTACACGCCCGTCCCCGAGTGGATCGCCGGTTTCGCGGTGGCGACGGCGCGGCAGGAAACGGGCCGGTGAGCACGGACCCCGGAGTGATCGGCGAGGCCGTGCGCCGGCTGGAGAGCGCGGCCGCCGAGCGCCGGCCCTGCGCGCCGGTGCGCGACCTCCTCGGGCGTGAGGACGTGGCGGCCGCGTACGCGGTGCAGCGCGAGCTGACCGCGCGCCGGCTGGCCTGCGGCGCGGTCGTGACGGGCCGCAAGATCGGGCTCACCTCGCCCGCGGTGCAGCGCCAGCTCGGCGTGGACCAGCCGGACTTCGGCGTCCTGTTCGCCGACATGGACGTGTCCGGCGTCGCCGGGCGGGTGCCCGTGTCGCGTCTGCTGCAGCCGAAGGTGGAGGCGGAGATCGCCTTCGTCCTCGGCGCGGACCTGGACGCCGGCGGGCTGGACGCGGCCGCGGTCCGCTCGGCGGTCGCCTACGCGGCGCCCGCGCTGGAGATCGTCGACAGCCGCGTCGCGGACTGGGACATCGCCATCACCGACACGGTCGCCGACAACGCCTCCAGCGGCCTGTACGTGCTGGGCGCCGAGCGGCTGCCGCTGGGCGCGTTCGAACCCCGCGAGACGACGATGCGGATGTACGCGGACGACGTCCTGGTCTCGGAGGGCGACGGCGCCGCCTGCCTCGGCGACCCGCTGAACGCGCTGGCGTGGCTGGCCCGCACGGCACGCGAGTACGGCGACCCGCTGCGGGCCGGCCAGGTCGTGCTGTCGGGGGCGCTCGGCCCGATGGCCGTCGTCGCCCCCGGTGTCACCGTGCGCGCCGAGATCTCCGGACTCGGCACGGTGACCGCGGCCTTCACGGACTCCGCGGACCCGGCTCGGCCGACGGCCAGGACATGAACGTCGGCATCGCCCCGGACCCGGTGGGCTGAGACCGGACCCACGCCGCCGGACCCACGCCGCCGCGTCAACTTGGCCGGACGGTTTCCGTCGGATGAACGGTACGCGGCGGCGTCGGGCGGATGAGAGACCGGTCACACCGGGCGCGCGGAGCGCGGATCGGCGGGGTCCGGGGAGACCGGTCCGGGGTCGGTCCTGGGGTCGGCCGGGGCCGCTTCGGGGTCGGCCCCGGGTCGCTCCGGGGTCGGTCGGGCGTGGAATTCCGTCACCCCGGCTGGGCGGCACGCCGTCCGGACCGTAGGGCAGGTGTGCGGAGGACGCTGTGCCGGTCCGGCGGAACGGCGCGACGTCCGGCCGCCGGGCACGAAGCGGGCCGGTCGACGGGCCGGTCGACGGGCGGCGGGCGCGAGAGCGCCGGGGCGTGAGCGCCTGTCGGGGCGGTCGGGGCGGTCCGGGCGGATCGACGCGAGACCGCCCCGTCCGGCGTCAGGACCTCCTCATGTCCGCCGGAAGCCGCGCCCGGCCGGGGCGGACCTTCGGCCGGGCGGCGGGCGGAGCATGCACGTCAGTCGACGGCCGGGGCGACGACCGGGGCATGCGCGTCAGTCGACGGCCGGGGCCGTCGCGCCCGGCGCGGAGCGGTGGCCAGGGCAGCCCGGTGGACGCCACCGGCCCCGTCGGGCACGGCTGGCCCCGACGGCGGTGCGCGGCCTGATCACGTCGGCCCTCGGGCTGCCGACGCGCGGCGTCACCCCGTCGGCACGGCGGTGCGCAGGTCGGCCGGCTGGTGGGCGGCGCGGGGGCGGGAGCCGCGGACCGTCCAGGCGCGGGAGGCCGCCGCGGCGATGCGGCGCATGTCGGCGCTCAGACGGCGGGGGTCGAACTCGCCGCAGCGGCCGGCCACCGACAGTCCCGCGACCGCCCGGCCGCCGTGCCCCAGGACGGGCACGGCCACGCAGTTCAGGCCCGGCTGGCTCTCCTGGTCGTCGTAGCTCACGCCGGTGCGGCGGATCCGCTCCAGTTCGGCGGCGAGCACGTCCGCGTCGGTGATCGTGTGCTCGGTGAAGCGGTGCAGCGGCGTGGCGGTGACCCGGGCCGCGGCGCGGGAGTCGTAGGCCAGCAGCACCTTGCCGACGGCCGTGGCGTGCGCGGGCAGCCGGCCGCCGATGCGGGAGGGGACCGGGGCCGGCCGGTGACCGTAGAGCTTGGCCAGGTAGACCACGTCGGTGCCGTGCAGCACGGAGAGGTGGACGGTCTGCCGGGTCAGTTCGTACAGGTCGGTCAGGAAGGGCAGGAGCACGTCGCGGATGCCCTCGTACCCGGGGGCGTAGACCGCGCGCCCCAGGTCGTGCAGACGTTCGCCGAGCCGGTAGTCGGTGCCGACCCGCTCCACGACCCCGTTGCGCTCCAGCATGCCGAGCACCCGGTACGCGGTCGACTTGCTCAGCTGCGCCCGCCGGGCGAGCTCGCTCACGCCTACCCCGCTGCTTGCCCGGTCGCCGAAGGCGATGAGAAGACTGATCGCCTTGTCGACGGCGGCCCGGTCGTCCCGGGACGTGCTGGCGACGGGGGAGGTCATGGTTGGCTCACCTCAGTTTCGAGGGGTCCGCGTCAATTTGAGTACACGGTGTGGAAACATTTACGTGACACAGGATGCGAGCCGGGCGGCGGTTCGTCAACAATGACAACATGCACATTAAAAGTGACGCCCTGGCTCGCGAGAACGAGCTCGTGGCCCGCAACGTCCGGCGCTTCCGGTTGGAGCGGGCCATGTCCCTGGGCGACCTCGCCCGCCGCTCGGGCCTGTCGAAGCAGACCCTGTCGAAGATCGAGCAGGGCTCGGGCAACCCCACCGTGGAGACGCTCTCCCTGCTGGGCGCGGCCCTCGACATGCCCGCCCGGCGCCTGCTCACCGAGTGGGGCACCCCGGTCTACGTCCAGCGGCACGCCGAGGGCGAGTGGAGCGACGCCCGCGGCTGGTCGGAGCGCCTGCTCGACGAGACCTACGGCTCCGGCTACGTCCGCACGCTGTCCCTGCGCATGGAGCGCACGGCGGGCGAGCCCGCGGTCGTCGAGCCGCACTCGCCGGGCACGCTGCACCACGTCTACGTGATCACGGGCAAGGTCCGCACGGGACCGGTCGTGGAGCCGGTGGACCTGGCGGCCGGGGACTTCGCCCGCTTCCCGGGCGACGTGCCGCACCACTTCTCCTGCCTGACCGACCGGGCCACCGTGCACATGGTCACCACGGTGCCGCAGATCCGCCGGGCGAGGCCGACCGTCGTCAAGGGCGGCGCCCCCGGACAGCAGAGCTAGGACCGGACCGCGCCCTCCCGGGCGGGCGTCGAAGCGGTGGACGCCGGGGCCCGCGGCGGCCCGTGTGCCGCCGGGCAGGCGGACCCGGGTCCTCGGTGCCCGGCGGGACCTCCACCGTCAGCGCGAAGCTGTCACCGTGCCGCTCCCAGGCGCAGCGGACGGTGCCGTGCGGGCAGTCGTGACGGACCGACGCCGAGGTCAGCCGGTGCGCGGAGAACGCGAAAAGGGCCCCGCAGGCTTTCGCCTGCGAGGCCCTCCGCACCGTCGGGACGACAGGATTTGAACCTGCGACCCCTTGACCCCCAGTCAAGTGCGCTACCAAGCTGCGCCACATCCCGGTGCCCGTCTGACCTGGGATTTCCCCTGGCCGAGCGCGCAGAAGAACAATACCGCACTCGGCCCGGTGATCGCGCACCGCTTTCCGCCCCGGAGTCGCCGCGACGTCACCTGCCGAAGTTGACCTCAAGTTTGGTCGAGGTTGCACGATCGATCGCATGACGATCACGCACACACACCGGCACATGTACACGTACGGGGACCTGCCCCGGCTGATGGGGCTGATGACGGGCGACGAGAAGCACGGCCCGGCGGCGACGTCCACGCTGGACGCGCTGTGGGTGCTGTACGACCGCGTGCTGCGGGTGACCCCGGAGCGGGCCGAGGATCCGGAGCGGGACCGGTTCCTGCTGTCCAAGGGCCACGGGCCGATGGCGTACTACGCGGTGCTGGCCGCGAAGGGCTTCGTGCCCGTGGAGTGGCTGCCGGGCTTCGGCTCCTACGACTCCCCGCTCGGGCACCACCCCGACCGGCTGCTCGTGCCGGGCGCCGAGATCGGCAGCGGGTCGCTCGGGCACGGGCTGCCGATCGCCGTCGGCACGGCGCTGGGGCTGCGCGCGCAGGGCCTGCACGAGCCGCGCGTCTGGGTGCTGATCGGGGACGCCGAGCTGGACGAGGGCAGCAATCACGAGGCGATCGCCTTCGCCGGACCGGCCGGTCTCGGGCGGCTGCACACGGTCGTCGTCGACAACGCCTCCGCCGGCCACGCCCGGCCGGGCGGCATCGCGGCCCGCTTCGAGGCCGCGGGCTGGTCCGCGGTCACCGTCGACGGCCGCGACCACCAGGCGCTGTACGACGCGTTCACCGCCCCGCATCCGGGCCGCCCGCACGTGGTGGTCGCCCGGGTGGAGCCGAAGTACTCCTGACCGACAGAAGGGCTCTGATCTTCATGGACACCATGCGTGACCGTTTCGCCGGCGTCGCCACCAGGCTGCTGGACGAGGATCCGCGCGTCGCGGTCGTCATCGCCGAGGTCGGCAAGGACGGCTTCGCCGAGGCGCTGCGACGGCACCCGGACCGGTTCGTCAACGTCGGCATCCGCGAGCAGTTGCTGGTCGGGGCCGGTGCCGGGCTGGCGCTGACGGGGCTGCGGCCCGTGCTGCACACCTTCGCCTCCTTCCTCGTCGAGCGGCCCTTCGAGCAGGTCAAGCTGGACCTCGGGCACCAGGGCGTGGGCGCGGTGCTGGTGAGCGCGGCGGCGTCCTTCGACTGGCCGGCCGGTGGATACACGCACATGGCGCCGGGCGACGTGGCGCTGCTGGACACCCTGGACGGCTGGACCGTGCACGTGCCGGGGCATCCGGACGAGGCCGAGACCCTGCTGCGGCACGCGGTCGCCGCGGGCGACGACAAGGTGTACGTCCGGCTGTCCCTCCAGACGAACGACCGGCCGCGCGAGGTCGACGGGCGGCGCTTCCGCACCGTCCGCGAGGGCGGCCGCGGTGTGGTCGTCGCCGTCGGGCCGGTCCTGGACGAGGTGCTCACGGCCACGGAGGGGCTGGACGTGACCGTGCTGTACGCGACGACCGTGCGGCCCTTCGACTCGGCCGCGCTGCGCCGGGCCACCGGGGCGGCCGGGACCGACGTCGTCCTGGTCGAGCCGTACCTGGCGGGTACGTCGACGGCCGTCGCGAACGACGCGCTGGCCGATCTGCCGCACCGGGTGCTGGGCCTGGGCGTGGGCCGCCGCGAACTGCGCCGCTACGGCCGCCTCGAGGAGCACGTCGCCGCCCACGGCCTGGACGCGGGATCCCTGCGGGAACGGATCGCCGGCTTCGTCGCCGGCGGGCGGGTGACGGCGGGGGCGTGAGCCGATGCCGCGCCCCGGGCGTTCGCGCCCCCGAGGCCGCACGCTCCCGCCCCCGGCGCCGCACGCTCCCGCCCCCGGCGCCGCGCGTTCCCGCCCCCGGGCGTGCGTCGCGGCGGCGGCTCCGCGACCGGCTCGGGTACGTGCGCGGGTGGCAGCCGGAGCCCCCTCCGCACCGGCTGCCACACTCGCCCACGGATCATGACACGCGGCACTGACAACGCCCCCGCGTCTCATTCCCGGGCCGGCAGGCCCAGTGCGGGGTGGCTGTCGAGCAGGCGCGGCGGGGCGGCCTGGCGCCAGGAGTCGGCCAGGATGTCGCGCAGCTCCTCCTCGTCCTCCAGCGCGGCCAGGCGCACCCGTACCCAGGCGAACTGCGCCTCGTGGCCGGCGATCCAGAACTTCCCCGGCTCGGCCAGGACCAGTTCGTCGCGCTCCTCCTTGGGGCAGCGCACGGCGATGGAGGTCTCGTCCTCGGGCAGCGTGGCGAACATCTTCCCCGCCACCCGGAACGTGGGCATGTTCCAGGCGGTCTTCTCCGTCGTGTCCGGCAGGGACAGGGCGATACGGCGTACGTCTTCGGCGTCCGGCATGCTTCGCACCGTAGCCCCTGGCACTGACATCGAGTCACCTGGTCACAGCGGTGCCCCGGTCGGACCGCCGGAGCCGAGCCGCTTGTAGTAGACCGAGGTCGGCCGCAGCGCCCCGTCGGGGGCGGCCGCGTAGTCCGGGATCGCGCCGACGCGGGTCCAGCCGGCCGAGCGGTAGAGGTGCTCGGCGAGGCTGTCGGTCTCGGTGTCCAGGTGCAGCAGGGTGATGCCCGCGGCGGCGGCCGCATCCTCGGCGGTGGTCAGCAGCCGGCGCCCGAGGCCCCGGCCGCGGGCGTCGCGGTGCACCATCAGCTTGACCAGTTCGGCGCGGTGGCGGCTGTTGGGCTTGTCCGGGAAGGCCAGGCTGACGGTGCCGAGCGTCCGGCCCCCCTCGCACGCCGCCCACACCGCCAGCCGTCCGCCGGCCGCCTCCGCGGCGCGCTCCGTCCACCAGGCGAGGGCCGCCGCCGGGTCGAGCGGCGCGAGGAAGCCGATCGAGGCACCGCCGTGCACGGTGTCCACCAGCAGGTCGGCCAGTTCCCCGACGCGTGCCGCCAGCGCGGCCCGGTCCAGCCGTCGCACGATCACGGCCCCACCACCGCCAGCACGTACCGCACGTCCTCGGGACCGGGGCACCGGAACCGCGTCGGCCCCCACACCCGCAGCCGCAGGCAGTCACCAGTGCCGAGGCGGTGCTCGACGTCCTGCGCCGTCACCTCCAGCGCTCCTTCCAGCACCCAGATGTGCTGTTCCAGACCGGGCACGGGCGGCCGGTCGTAGGCGATGTCGGCACCGGCGGCGAGCCGCCCCTCGACGAGTTCGCCGCGCAGCCCGGCGTGCGGCGGTGACACGGAACGCCGTACGAAGCCGGATTCCCGGTCCCGCCACACCGGCTGGTCGGCGGCGGGCACCAGCAGCGCGTGCTCCGCCTCCACCTCGCTGAGCAGCTGCGACATGGTCCGCCCGTAGACGTTGCACAGACGGTTGAGGAGGGCGGCGGTCGGGCTGATCTCCGCCCGCTCGGCCCGGGACAGGGTCGACCGGCTGACTCCGCTGCGCTCGGCCAGCTCACCGAGCGACCAGCCCCGCTCGGCCCGCAGTTCGGCCAGCCGGGCGCCCAGGCGGGCGTCGACGGGGTCGGGCTCCGTGTGGAGCACATGCTGTTTCATATCCGGGAGGATATCCCGAATTCGAGACGCCCAGTCCGCGGGTTCGTCACTCCCGTCCGCCGAACGCCGCGAGCGTGCGTTCCAGCGCCGGGAGCGCCCGCACCACCCGCTTCGACCGGATCAGCAGGTCCCACGCCGGCTCGAACTTCTTCCAGCCGCCGGCGTACGCCAGGTGCCGCAGCCGCTCGGGCCTGCCGGGCTGGGCGGCCGACCCGCGCCAGATGTTCGACCAGCGGTAGAACTCGCGGTACGCCCGCCAGTAGCCGTCCTCCAGCTGACGCGCCGTCATACCCGTCGGCCGGTAGACCACATGACGGGTGTCGTAGAGGTCCCAGTCGCGGTGGAGGATGCGCCCCTCGGAGTGGAGCTGCCGCCACAGGCCGGTCGAGGGGTACGGCGTCATGATGTGGAAGGTCGCCGTCTCGATGCCCTGCGCGACCGCCCAGTCCACCGTGCGGTCGAAGACGTCGGGGCCGTCCTGGTCCAGCCCGAACACGAAGCTGGCGTTGACCATGACCCCGGCGTCGTGCAGCCGCCGTACCACCGCCGCGTAGTCGGTGCCGACGTTCTGGTCCTTGCGGCGCTCGGCGAGATTGGCGTCGTTGACCGTCTCGAAGCCGACGAACAGGCTGCGCAGCCCCGCCTCCACGGCCCGCTCCAACAGCCCGGGCTTGAGGATGGTGTTGACCGTGGCCGCCGCCTGCCACAGCCGCCCCGACCCGCGCATGCCGTCGAACAGGGCCTCGGCGAAACGGCGGTTGCCGAAGAGGTGGTCGTCGAGGAAGTAGAGGTGTCGGCCGGGAAGGCGGTCGATCTCGGCGAGGGCGTCGTCGACGGCCTGCGTGTAGAAGGACTTGCCGCCCTCGAAGAAGGCGTCCTTGTAGCAGAAGTCGCAGTGGTGCGGACAACCGCGCGATACGACGATCGAGTTGGGGACCAGATACAGGTGACGCTTGATCAGGTCCCGTCGCACCGGTGGCAGTCCGGCGAGGGTGCGCCGCGTGGAGTCGTAGCGGCGGGCGGGGGCGCCGTCGCGGAAGTCCTTCAGGAACAGCGGCCAGGTGTCCTCGCCGGGGCCGGTGAAGATCGTGTCGGCGTGCGCCGCCGCCTCGTCGGGGAGCGAGGTGACGTGCAGGCCCCCCATCGCGACGTGGACGCCCCGGGCCCGGAAGTGGTCGGCTATCTCGTAGCTGCGCCGGGCCGAGGTGATGTACGGCTGGATCACCAGCAGGTCGGGGGTGCCGAGGGCGTCGAGGTCGAGGCGTTCCACGTGTTCGTCGTGGAGCGTGACCTCGTCACCGGGGTCGAGGTAGCCCGCGAGGGTCGCGAGGCCCAGGGGCGGGAACAGCGAGTACTTGACAGGCCGGAACAACGGGCTGGTCGCCTCGGTCAGGGCCGGGAGGATCATCGTCACACGCATGACGTCCGAGACTGTGTCCGCCCGGCCGCCGGTTCCCGCGACCCTGGAGGGCCCCGGGAATCGACCGACCGGCCCTACGCCCGTGCCGCCGCCCGCAGCGCCTCGAGCACCGGCCGGATCAGCGGATGCTCCTCCGCCCCGCGACGGACGGCCGCGAAGACCCGGCGGGTGGGCGCGACCCCGTCGACCGGGCGGACGACCACCCCGGCCAGGTCGGTGCCGCGCAGCGCCGAGCGCGGGACGAGGGCGACGCCCGCGTCGGCCGACGCCAGGGCGACGACGGCGCGGAAGTCGTCCGAGGAGTGCTCCAGGCGGGGCTGGAACCCCGCCGTCTCGCAGGCCAGGACCACCACGTCATGGCACGGATTGCCCGGGTAGGGGCCGATCCACGGGTCCTTGGCCAGGTCGGCGAGGGGAATCTCGTCAGCGTCGGCCAGCCGGTGGCTCACCGGGACCACCGCGTCGAAGGGTTCGGCGTACAGCGGCACGTGGGTCAGCCGCGGATCGTCCGCCGACGGCGCCCCGCGGTACTCGACGGCGACCGCGACGTCGACCTGCCGGTCGAGCACCATCGGCAGGCTGGCGTCACCCTCGGCGTCCCGCACGCGGATGCGGATGCCGGGCGCGGAGTCGGCGAGCCGGGCCACGGCGGGCGCGACGACCTGGGCGATGCCGGTCGCGAAGGCGGCGACGGTGACCGTGCCCGCCGCACCCGAGCCGTACGCGGCCAGCTCGGCCTCCGCCCGCTCCAGCTGGGCGAGGACCGCGTTGGTGTGGCTGAGCAGGATCTCGCCGGCCGGGGTCAGCCGTACGCCCTTCGCGCCGCGCTCCACCAGGCGGTGGCCCGTCTCCTGTTCCAGGGCCGTGAGCTGCTGGGAGACCGCGGAGGGGGTGAGGTAGAGCGCGGCGGCAGCCGCCGTGACCGTGCGGTGGTCGGCCACCGCACGGAGGATGTGGAGCCGCCGTGCCTCGATCATGGATGGGATTATCGCAAGGGGTCGGGCCGGTCAGCCGTCCAGTTCCGCCCGCGCCGCGACGAACGCGTCGACGGCGCGGTCGACGTCGGCGGCGGAGTGCGCGGCGGAGAGCTGGACGCGGATGCGGGCCTGGCCCTGCGGGACGACCGGGTAGGAGAAGCCGATCACGTACACGCCGCGTTCCAGGAGGAGTTCCGCGAGGCGGGCCGCCTTCGACGCGTCGCCGATCATCACGGGCGCGATGGGGTGGTCGCCGGGGAGGATCTCGAAGCCCGCCTCGGTCATCCGGCGGCGGAACAGCGCCGTGTTCTCCGCCAGCCGCACCCGCAGGTCGTCCGCCGACTCCAGCAGGTCGAGCACCTTCAGGGAGGCCGCGGCGATCACCGGGGCGAGCGTGTTGGAGAACAGGTACGGGCGCGAGCGCTGCCGCAGCAGGGCGACGATCTCGGCGCGGGCGGCGACGTAGCCGCCGGAGGCACCGCCGAGCGCCTTGCCCAGGGTGCCGGTGACGATGTCGACGCGGTCCATGACGCCGTGCAGCTCGGGCGTGCCGCGGCCGCCGGGGCCGACGAAGCCGACGGCGTGCGAGTCGTCGACCATGACCATGGCGTCGTAGCGGTCGGCGAGGTCGCAGATCTCGCGCAGCGGGGCGACGTAACCGTCCATGGAGAAGACGCCGTCGGTGACGACCAGGCGGCGGCGCGCGCCGGACGCCTCCTTCAGCCGCGTCTCCAGGTCCGCCAGGTCACGGTTGGCGTAGCGGAAGCGGCGGGCCTTCGACAGGCGGATGCCGTCGATGATCGACGCGTGGTTGAGCGCGTCGGAGATGACCGCGTCCTCCGGGCCGAGCAGCGTCTCGAAGACGCCGCCGTTGGCGTCGAAGCAGGAGGAGTACAGGATCGTGTCCTCCTGGCCGAGGAACGCCGACAGACGTGCCTCCAGCTCCTTGTGCACCTCCTGGGTGCCGCAGATGAAGCGCACGGACGCCATGCCGTAGCCCCAGCGGTCCAGCGCCTCGTGCGCGGCGGCGATCACCTCGGGGTGGTCGGCCAGGCCCAGGTAGTTGTTGGCGCAGAAGTTGAGCACCTCGCCGGGCCGGCCGCCCGCGGTGACCTGCACGGTCGCGGACTGCGGGGTGCCGATCACCCGCTCGGGCTTGTGCAGCCCGGCGGTGCGGATCTCGTCGAGGGTGGTGCGCAGGTCGTCTCGGACGGAGTCGAACATGAGGGGGCTCCTGAGGGTGCCGACGGAGGAAGGGGATCAGACGGTCCAGTCGAGGATGATCTTGCCGCCGGTGCCGCTCGCCGCGTCGGCGAAGGCCGCCTCGAAGTCACGGTAGCCGTAGCGGCCGGTGATCACGGGGGCGAGGTCGAGGCCGCCTTCGAGCAGCACCGACATCGCGTACCAGGTCTCGAACATCTCACGGCCGTAGATGCCCTTGATGGTGATCATCGAGGTCACGATCCGGGCCCAGTCGACGGGGAACTCCTGCGCGGGCAGCCCGAGCACGGCGATCCGGCCGCCGTGCGTCATGTTGGCGATCATGTCCCGCATGGCCTCGGGCCGTCCGGACATCTCCAGGCCGATGTCGAAGCCCTCGCGCAGCCCCAGTTCGCGCTGCCCGTCGGCGATGTCCGTCTTCGACACGTTCAGCGCGAGGGTCACGCCGATCTTGCGCGCGAGGTCCAGCCGCTCCTCGCTGACATCGGTGATGACGACGTTGCGGGCGCCCGCGTGGCGGGCCACGGCCGCCGCCATCAGGCCGATCGGTCCGGCACCGGTGATCAGGACGTCCTCGCCGACGAGCGGGAACGACAGGGCCGTGTGCACGGCGTTGCCGAACGGGTCGAAGATCGCGGCGACGTCCAGGTCGACGGGGACGCGGTGCACCCAGACGTTGGTGGCGGGCAGGGCGACGTACTGGGCGAAGGCGCCGTCGCGGCCGACGCCGAGCCCGACGGTGGCCCGGCACAGGTGACGGCGCCCGGCCAGGCAGTTGCGGCACTTGCCGCACACCAGGTGGCCCTCGCCGCTCACCCGGTCGCCGGCCTGGATGTCGGTGACGTCGCGTCCGGTCTCGACGACCTCGCCGACGAACTCGTGCCCGACCACCAGCGGGGTGCGGATCGCCTGCCGCGCCCAGCCGTCCCAGGCCCGGATGTGCAGGTCGGTGCCGCAGATGCCGGTCCGCAGGACCTTGATCAGTACGTCGCCGGGTCCTACCGCGGGCTCGGGCACGTCCGCGAGCCACAGGCCGGGCTCCGCCTTCTGCTTGACCAGCGCCTTCAACGCTACGGCTCCTGTGGGTGAGGTGCCGGGCGCGGGCATGCCGAGGCGGCCGCGTCCGGGCAGGCGAGTGGGATCGCCACGCAATCTGCCGCACGGCGGCCCTCCGGGTCCATCGATCTTTTCTTAAGCCGCGCCGCAGCTTTCCTTCACGCCCACCGCCGGCGCACCGCCCGCGCACCGTCGGCGGAAGCCTTCCGCCCGCGCGGCAGCCGTCTGCCGCCTGCCAACTGCCGTGTGCCGTCTGCCGCCTGCCAACTGCCGTGTGCCGCCTGCCGTGTGCTGCCTGCCGTGCCGTGTGCGGCAGGCCTCGGCCCGTCGACGCGGTGGCGCGACGGCTTTCCGCCCTTCCGTCATCCGCGCCGCACCGGCGGGGACGCTTCCGGCCGGTGCTCGCGTCCGGCGTGGCGGACCGGGTGCGCGGCGCGCGTGTCCGTGAACGCGCGGCACCGCGCCCGGCCGGCGGCGACAATCGACGCGGGAGGACCGGTCCGCGCGGGTCGGCCGCTCCCCCGCGCACCGCACCCGGCCGACCGACGTGGAGCCGCTCATGAACACCGCACGGGACCTCGCCATCCTCGCCCTGGACGTGGCACCGGGCCACCCGGTGGAACAGGGCGACCTCTCGCTCGCACTCGCCGGCGCCGAGGTGCTCGACCTCGTCGACGCCCTGGCCCTCTTCGTGGACGGTGACCGTCTGGTGCCCGCCGCGCAGTCGGTGACGGGCGACCCCCTCCTGGACCGGGCCGCGTCCTCGCTCGTGCGGCAGGAGCCGTACGAGTCCGTCGAGGACTGGCTGTGGCGCCGGGGGCGCGGACTGTCCGCGGCCTATGCCGACGCCATGGAACGCGAGGGGCTGACGACCCGGCCGCGTGGCCGCCGCATTCCGCTGCGCACCGGGCGGACGGTGCTGGTCGACTCGCCGGCCCGCAGCCGCGCCGTGGCGCGCCGCACGGCGGGCGAACCCGTCCTCGCCGCGCTGGCTGCGGCCGCCGGCGTCCTGGACCGGCCGACCGGTTCGAGCGGTCCGACCGGCCCCCTCCCCGACGAGGTCACCGACGCCGACGACGTGGTCACGACGGTGCTGGCCGCCGTCGGCGACGCGGTGATGGAACTGGAGGCGGTACGGCAGCGGCGGGCCGTCGAGGAGTCCGCCTACGCCAATCTCTGGCGAGGCCAGTGACGGGCCGACGGGCGCCCGGCCACCGCACCCACCGCGCCCACCGCGTCCTCCGCGTCCTCCGCGTCCTCCGCGTCACAGCGGAAGCCCGTCGGCCCGCCGTCGCTCCAGACGTGCGACGAGTTCGGCCGCCGCCGACTTGATGGTCTCCAGACCGGGCTGCCCCCAGGCCCGCGGCCGCACGTCGGCGACGCACACCGTGCCGAGCGTCATCCCCGTGCCGTCGACGAGCGGCGCGCCCAGGTAGGAGCGGACGCCGAACTCGTCGACGACCGGGTTGCCGGCGAACCGCGGGTAGTCGCGGACGTCCTCCAGGGCCAGCGCCTTGCGCCGGACCACCACATGGGGGCAGAACCCGTGGTCGCGGGGCAGCAGACGGCCCCATTCCGGCCTGCTGCCGTCGGCCCTCACCACCGGCGGCCCGTCGGCCGGGACGTGCAGGCCCGCGAAGAACTGCCGTTCCTCGTCGATGAAGTTGACCATGGAGTACGACGCGCCGCTGAGCTCGGCGAGACGGTCCGCGTAGGCGTCGAGCGCCGGATCCGGGTGCTCGCCGAGGCCGAGGCGGCGCAGGTGCCGGGTCCGTGCCGGGGCCTCCTTGTCCTCCGGGGTGAGCAGCAGACGAGCGGCCGGGAGCGACGGGTCGTACCTCATGTGCGGGCTCCGTCCCTGTGGACGCGTGTCATACGGGGCTCCGTGGGGTGTGCGGGTTTCACCTGTGGGCGCTCTGGCTCGGTGCGGGCGCCTTGGCCTGGGCGATGAGGTGCCGGACCAGGGTGAGCAGCGTCTGCACGCCGGAACTGGAGATGCGGGCGTCACAGCGCACGACCGGTGTTCCGGGGGCCAGGTCGATGGCGGCGCGCACCTCCTCGGGGTCGTAGCGGTGGGCGCCGTCGAACTCGTTGACCGCGACGACGAAGCCGAGGCCGCGCCGCTCGAAGAAGTCGACGGCCGCGAAGCACTCCTCCAGGCGCCGGGTGTCGGCGAGGACGACCGCGCCGAGCGCACCCTCGGACAACTCGTCCCACATGAACCAGAACCGCTTCTGCCCGGGCGTGCCGAACAGGTAGAGGACGTGTTCCCGGTCGAGGGTGATGCGGCCGAAGTCCATGGCCACCGTCGTCCCGGCCTTGTTCTCGACCCCGTCGAGGCTGTCGGTGGCGGCGCTGACCGTGGTGAGCAGTTCCTCCGTGCTGAGCGGCGGGATCTCGCTGACCGCTCCCACGAAGGTGGTCTTGCCGGCCCCGAACCCGCCCGCGACCAGGATCTTCAGTGCCTTCGGGAACGGGTCACAGCTGTCGTCGTAGTCCATCGAGCACCGCCTCCAGAAGGGCCCGGTCAGTGGGGTTGTCGTGGAACGCGGGTGGTTTGGCGGTCAGCGCCCCGCAGTCGACGAGGTCCGACAGCAGCACCTTGGTGACCGCGGCCGGCAGCCTGAGATGGGCGGCGACCTCGGCGACCGGAACGGGCGCGCGGCACAGGTCGAGGGCCTGCGCGTGTTCCGGCCCGAGATGGCCCAGGGGGCCGGCTCCGGTGACCATCACCTGTGACATGAGGTCCAGGGCGACGCTGGGCCGGGTGCGGCCGTTGCTGACCGTGAACGGGCGCACCAGGCGTCCGGCCGCGTCGTCCAGCCAGGGCCCGTCGCCGGCCGCCACCACGCTCAAGGCGTCATCGCCGTGGGTTCGACGGCGTGCCGCCGGGGCGCGGTGACCAGGAAGGGGCGGACGCTCTTGACCAGCATCGCCATCTCGTAGCCGAGCACCGCCGCGTCGGCCTCACGGCCGGCCAGCACGGCGAGACAGGTGCCGGATCCGGCGGTGGTCACGAACAGCAGGGTCGAGTCGAGTTCGACGACGACCTGCCGGACGTCCCCGCCGTCGCCGAAGCGGATGCCGGCGCTGCGGCCGAGGGAGTGGAGGCCGGCGGCCAGGGCGGCCATGTGGTCCGCGCTGTCGGCGTCGAGGCCGTGGACCGACTTCACGAGTCCGTCGCAGGACAGGAGTACCGCGCTGGCCGTGTGCGGTACGCGCTGTACGAGGCCGCTCATCAGCCAGTCGAGATCGGTTGCGTGGCCGGTCGGCGCGTCGGTCGCCATGGTGGATCGACTCCTCGGGGTGCGAAGGTCCGCGGGAGCGCCGGGGGCGCTGGGGGCGGGGTCGGAAGCGGGAAGGGGGGTGTTCATCCGGCCGGCGCCCTCCCGTCGTGCCGGGTGAGATGGTCGGTGCCGCGCGGCGCCTCCAGGGGCGCCGGCTCCCCGCCGAGCGGGTCGGTGGGGGCCGACGCTGTGTCAGGTACGGCCATGTGCGGCGCGGCCATGTCCGATGGGGCCATGTCCGATGGGGCCATGTGCGGCGCGGCCGTGTAGGGCGACCCCATGTCGGGCGCCTCCATGTCGAGCGTCGTCGGGTGAGGTGGTGTCAGGGGGTGTGAGCTGGGGTGGGCGGGCGTCAGGAACCCGGCGTCCAGGTGCTGCTGGGCCTCGGCGAGGCCGACGCCGCGCTGGAACGCCGCCATCAGGTCCGGGTCGTGACCGGCGACGTGCTCGCTGTCCCGGCGCGGCAGCGGCCCGTCGCGCAGTTGGGGGGCGAGGTGTTCCTGGGCGCGACGCCGGGGCAGTCGCGGTTTGCTCATGGTGCCGCGGACGGTGCCGACACGGGGCCTGGGCGGGGTGCCCATGTGCTCGGTGAGGAGATGCCGGACGTCGGGCCTGATGCCGGGCAGCGCGTCCGCGGGGGTGGGCCGTTCCTGGTCGGCGCCGCGCACCGGCAGCGGTGCGGGTGCGCCGCCGTCCGGCACGTGGGGCGCGGAACGGGCGGTCTCGCCGGGACGCCGCGGTGCGGTGTGCGCGGGCGCGCCGTGCTGTCCGACGGCATCGGAACCGGTACCGGAACCAGATCCGGAACCAGATCCGGCGCCAGAACCGGAGCCGGGCGGCAGCGTCGGCGGCTGCGCTGCCCCGTGCGGCGCTGCCGCCTCCGGCTGTGCCTCGCCGCCCGGCCGCGCCCCGGCGCCGGGGACGCCCGGCGCCGCGCCCAGCAGGCTCTGCGGCACGACGAGCACGGCCTGTACGCCGCCGTAGATGTTGGTCTGCAGCCGGACGGTGATGCCGTGCCGCCGGGCCAGCTGCGAGACGACGAACAGCCCGATGCGGCCGTCCGCCAGCAGGCCGGCCACGTTGACCTGGTCGGGGTCGGCGAGCAGGGCGTTCATCTTGGTCTGTTCACCGGCGGGCAGGCCGAGTCCGCGGTCCTCGACCTCGACGGCGAGCCCGGCGGTGACGAGACCGGCCCGCAGCAGGACCTGGGTGTGCGGGGCGGAGAACACCGTGGCGTTCTCCACGAGTTCGGCCAGCAGGTGGATGACGTCGGCGACCGCGTGCCCGAGCAGTTCGCCTTCGATCGGGGGCACGAGCTTGACCCGGGAGTACTGCTCCACCTCGGCGATGGCGGAGCGCAGCACCTCGGTCATGGGAACCGGGTGGCTCCACTGCCGGCGTGAGACGGCGCCGCCGAGCACGGCCAGGTTCTCGGCGTGGCGGCGGACGCGGGTGGCCAGGTGGTCGACGTGGAAGAGGCCCTTGAGCAGGTCGGGGTCCTCGATCTCGCTCTCCAGCTCGTCGAGGACGGAGATCTCGCGGTGCACCAGGGACTGCAGGCGCCGGGCGAGGTTGAGGAACACCTCGAGTTTCTGCTCGCTGCCCGTCTGGCTGGAGAGCTGGGCGGCCTGGACGACGGCGGTGACGGCGCCGTCGTGGGCGCGGGCGAGGTCGGCGGCGAGCAGTTCGAAGTCGTCGGCGCCTTCGGGCGGTCCGCTGCGCGGCCTGCGCTCGGGCGGGCCGCCGCCGCGGCGCAGCGTCTCGACGACGGCGCGCAGGTCGGCCTCGCCTCGGTTGGTGCTGCGGCGCAGGGCGCCGACGCGGTCGCTGACGGAGCGGGCGGCGCGGTCGGCGGCCACGGCCGCGACCAGGATTCCGGCGACGGCCAAGGAGGCGGCGCCGGCCAGCACGCCCCACAGGGCGGGGCCGGGCCGGGCGCCGGTGGAGCGGACGGTGAACAGGACGGCGGCGCCGGCGCCGAGCGCGACCGCGACGGGTGGCAGCACGGCGAGCCGCAGCAGCTGGGGCCGTATCCGGGTCTCGGGCGACACGGTGACGGGTCGGGCGACCGGCCGGCCGTGCCGCCCGCCCTCGCGGCGGTCTGCGCGTGCGGCCGGTGCGCGAAGCTGAGACATCGGTGTCCTCGTACTGGTCCGTCGGTGCCGGGGCGCACGGTCCGCGCTGTCCGGGCATGCGCCATGGGTGTCGGCCGAGGGGCCGGCGATTCGGCCCCACGTCGCCCGACGGACACTCACAGTAGTTGCCTGAGGATCGTGCGCGGTGGGCAGTCGGCAAAGTCTCCCGGGAAGCGTCCCGCTCTGGTATGAACTCTCGCACGACAGAGCGAGCAGCCCTTCCGCGGCTCGCTCAGTAGGCGTAATCGAGCGATCAGACCTGTTCAGAAGCGGTCACGACGGAACGGTGGGGAGCGGCGACTCCCGCTCCCCGCCCCTCACCGTCCTGTCCTCCGCCCCCGCCCCGCCCGTCCGGCCGGCAATGCCCGACGGACCGTCCGAGACCGCCGACGGCACCCGACCCCTCCCCTGAGTGTCACCGAGCGTGTTCGTCGAGGGTCGCGGCGCTCGACGCGCCACGGCGCGGCTGCCGGCGCCGTCAGCCCGCGCTCCGGCACAGCGCGCCGAGATCGGGTCCCGGCAGATGGATCCACCCCTCCCGCCGGGCGGCCGCGCGCTCCTCGGGGGACCGCGGCCACCGGGTGTCCCCGGCCAGCACGGCGCGCGCCACCAGCGCGCAGAGCAGGGCGTCGAGATGGTCGTGGCTGTCGGCGCACCGCGCGCGCAGCGGCTCGGGGAGCGGGCGGGCCAGGCCCGCCTCCAGCGAACGGACGACGTGCTCCCGGGCCGAGCGGGCCTCGGGAGCCGCGCTCTTGTAACTGCGGTCGAGGCGGATGCCCCACAGCCGCAGCGCGGCGGCGGGGTAGACCTCGGCGACGGCGCCCGACCCGTCCCGCGGCACGGGGGCTCCGGCCGCGGCCAGGGCGTCCAGGAGACGGGCGGCGCGCAGGGCCACGACTCCGAGGAGGTCGGTGGAGACGGACAGCGGAGGACGCGTCGCGGTCGCCTTCCAGGTCAGGTCGTCCGTCAGCCGGTACCGCAGCGGGTCGAGGCCGGGCCCGCCGTCCGTCCGTTCCGCGAAGTGTGCCGGGGGCGGCAGCCGCAGGCCCCGGTGGTGGGCGACGACCGTGGCGACGAAGTCGGAGGGCCAGCCGAGCGGGCAGTCCAGGCCGGTCTTGTCGGCCTCCCGGACCATCGCCAGCAGGTCCTCGTCCCCGTCGGGCACGACGAACTCCGCCGCCGACAGGCCCTCCCTCGTCCAGACCGCCCGGCACACGGCGGTACGCCGCGCGCTCGCGGCGAGGTCGACGCCGAGCGTCACCGTCCGCGCCGCCGGACCGTCCGGGCTCTCTGCACTGTCCACACTGTCCACGGGCTGCCGTCCGTCCTGTCCCCCACCGTCCGGCCCGGTGCCGTCGGGTGGCGCGAGCGGTCAGCCCGCCGCCACCGGGTCGGGTTCCCCTCCGCCTCCCGTCTCGAACCGGTCCGGCGGACCGCCCGGGGCGTCCGGTGCCGAGTCGTGGGCCACGAACCTCAACTCGGAGGTGTACCGGCGGCCCTGGTCGTCGCTGAGCCAGGTCTGCTCGGGCGTCGGCAGCATCTCGGTGATCGTGACGACGGCCTCGGGGTCCTTGCGGGCCAGGCGGCGCAGGGCCTTGGCGAGGATGGTGACGTAGACCGGGCTGTCGAAGTCGACGTAGAAGGGCCGGGACTCGGTCGGGGAGACGACGAAGACGTAGCGTGGCAGGCCCAGTTCGGTGCGCCAGCGGCGGGCCCCGACGAAGCGCCGGGCCTCGTCCTTCTCGTCGGCGAACCGCGCGCCCGCCGCGGACGGCCGCCAGGTCTCCCGGGCGATCACCATGCGGTCGACGGTGACCCGGGGGGTGTGTTCCGCCTGGGGCAGGACCCGGACGAGGTCCATCGCCAGGGTGGTGAGGACGTGGGAGAGCACGTCGACCGCCGGGAACCGCGAGCCGTCGGGGAGCCGTACGACGAGGTCGCCGCCGTGTTCCTCGACCGTGGCGTCGGCGGAGCGCACGACCCGGGTGCGAGCCGGGTCGGCGGTGAGGTCGGCCAGGGCGACCTGGTGGTCCTGGGGGCGTACCAGGGTGTGGCGGACCCGCGCCGAGAGGCGCGCCCGGTGTTCCTTGGGGATCAGCGGCATCAGGCGTGGGCCCGGATGGTCGCGGTCGGTCAGCCGGAACAGTTCGGACACGTCCGGGTGCTGATGGGTGAACAGGGACGCGCCCAGCGTGTTGGAGGCGACGTGGAGTTCGCCGAGCACGACGGTGAAGTCGCCGCGTGCCACCGCCTCCGCCCCGTCGGCGGCGATCATCAGGTCCGGGCTCAGATAGCGGGCCGCCGTCCAGCCGCCGGCCGTGTCGCCGAACTCCGCGCGCACGGCCGCTTCGATGTCCGCGGACCGCACGGTCACCCGGCGGGCGTCCGCCGGCGCCGCCAGGATGCGCTGCCAGCGCGTGGCGAACTCCCGCTGGAGCTCGGTGGCGGTGGCGCGCGCGGGGCCGTGCAGCACCGGCAGGCACCCGAACCAGAACGACGCCAGATCGACCGGACCGCCCTCGGCGGCGAGGCGGTCGTACACGCGGCGGGTCTCGGCCGTGACCGCGGCGGCGAGCCGGGAGGTGAGCCAGCCGGCGCTGTCCATCAGCAGCCGCAGCGGGCGCAGCGCGTCGAGGACGGCCGGGCCGAGCCGGACGGTGGCGGAGCGGCGGGTGTCGGAGTAGACCAGCGCGCGGCAGGGCGCCGTCGACGCGGACTTCTCGCGCACGGCGGCGGTGGCGGTGAGGTCGGTGAACTCCCGCTCGAGCTCCGCCATGGCGTCGACCAGGCCGTCCACGTCCCGGGCCGCCGCCACCCGGGCGCGGCCCCGCTCCAGCCGGTCCAGTGCCGCGAGGCCCCGCCGTCGTGGCTCGCTCGCGCCGACGCCTTCCAGCCACGCCCGCAGGTCGCGGTCCGGATGGGTGCCGGCCGGGACCTCCAGCCGCCACACCACCCAGCGGCGGGCCACCAGGTCGGCCAGTACGGCGGGCACGTCCGTGCCGGGCAGTTCCTCCGCGATGGAACGGGCGGGCCGGACGCCGTCGCAGCGGGCGAGGACGGCCGCCGCCTCGGCGGACACGGTCACCGGGCGCCGGCCCGGTATCCGGACCCGGTCCCCGTCGAGGGAGACGAACGGCACGCGGCGCGGGGCGATCCACTCCCGCAGGCCGGGGTCGGCGTCCAGGGTCCGCGCCAGCGCGTCGATGCCCCAACTGGCCCAGTACACGGTCGAGGCCTCGGTCAGCCCCTCGCCGGTGTCGACGACGAGTCCCCGCGCGGCGGGGTCCCAGCGGCCCCAGCCGACCGGGCCGAAGAAACCGATCGTGTCGTTCTTCACGCAGAACCGCTGCCAGTAGTGCGCGACCAGTTCCTCGCGCTGGCGGGGCATGCTGCTGCGGCTGTCCCTGCCCGGGGTCCAGCGCAGGAACGGCGCGATGCCGGAGCTGAGCACCGGGCGGTTCTGCCAGGCCACCGCCTGCCGGAAGGCCGGTGTGCGGGCGATGTCCTGGAGGGTGTGCGCGGTCTCCACGGCGGCATCCGCGAAGAGCCGGGAGAAGTCCTCCCAGCGGTCGCCGTCGAGGGGGTCGTCGGCGGCGAACTTGTCGGCCGCCTGCGCCAGCCCGGCGGGAGCCAGCCGCAGCACGCCGTCGGCGGGGAAGCCGGGCCCGCGCAGGGCGAACTGCTCCCACAGCCGCCAGCGGCCGAGGGACGGCACGAGGTCTTCGGTCATGGCACGGCTCTCCTTGGGTGGCGCGGATGGACGGTACGGGCCGACGCGGCCGACGCGTGGAGGGGCGGTACGGGCGGTGCCGCCGGTACGGTTCGGCGGGCCGGCCGGTCAGGCGGTGCCGTAGTCCGCGTCGACGACCTCGGCCAGTTCCCGCGGCGTGGGGTAGGCGAAGACCAGCGAGACGGGGACGTCCGCGCCGAGGATCTCCTGCAGCCGGCCGGTGATCTGGAAGGCGGTGAGCGAGTCGCCGCCCGCCTCGTAGAAGTCGGTGTCGGGCGTCAGCTCGGGCAGGCGCAGCACGTCCCGGAAGATGCCGACCAGGACCTCGACCGTGTTCTGGGCGGTGGCGGTGGCGGTGTTCATGGTCATGTCCTTTGCTCCTTCGGCGAGATGACGTGGTGTCAGTCGGTCGTGGTGTGGCTGTCGTTGTCGCTGTCGTCGTGCGTGCGGGTGGGGTCGTGGTGGAGGGGGCGCAGACGGGCGGGGGTGTTGCCGCCCGAGACGACGGCCACGGCCCGTTCGCGGCGGCCGGCGCGCAGCGCTCCGGCCAGGGCGACCGCGCCGCTCGGTTCGGCGTCGACGCCGTGCCGCGCCAACAGGGCGACGGCGGCGAGGATTTCGGTGTCGTCGACGGCGATCAGCTCGTCGACACGGTCGCGGACGATCGGATAGGGGACGGCCCCGGGGCACTGGCCGCGCAGACCATCGGCGACCGTCGTGCCGGGCGGCAGCTGGACGCGGCGGCCGGCGGCCAGGGAGCGGGCGTAGCGCGGGGTGCCGGACGGTTCCACGCCGACCACCCGGACCGGGCGGTGCAGGGCGGCGAGACAGACCCCGGCGAGCAGCCCGCCGCCGCCCGTGGGCACGTAGACGGTCTCGGTGTCGGGTGCGTCGGCGAGCAGTTCGGTGCCGACCGTGCCCGCCCCGGCGACCACCAGCGGGTGGTCGGACGACGGGATCAGGACGGCGTTCCGCTCGGCCGCCAGGGCGCGGGCGCGTTCCTCGCGTTCGGCCACTCCTCCGTCCACCTGGACGGTCTCGGCGCCGAGGGCGCGGACGGCGGCGGCCTTCGCGGGTGCCGCTCCCGCCGCGAGGACGACGGTGAGCCGGATGCCGAGCGTGCGCGCCAGCCGGGCCAGCGCGAGCGCGTGGTTCCCGGAGGAGCCGGTGACGATCCGGTCGGCGCCCAGGGCGAGGACCGCGTTGGCCGCACCCCGCATCTTGAAGGAGCCGCCGTGCTGGAGGTGTTCGGCCTTCAGCAGCAGGCCGGGTCCGAGGGCGGTGGCCGCCGGGCCGCGGAGCAGCGGCGTGCGGACGACGTAGGGGGCGATGCGGGCGGCGGCGGCACGCAGGTCCGCGACGCCGGGACCGGGGTCGGGACCGGGGGCGGCGGCGACGCCCGGCTCGGACGCGGGCGGTTTCGGCGCGGACGGTTTCGGCGCCGCGACGCCCGACTTCGGCGCCGTGGCGGACAGTTGCGGAGCTGCGGGGGACGAGTGCGGGGCCGCGGGGGACGAGTGCGGGGCCGTCGCGGCGCGACGCAGGTCGAGGGCGGTCATGCGGTGCTCCCGGTGGCCAGGAGCCGGCGGTCCGCCTTGCCGCCGCGGGTCGTGGGCAGGGCGTCGAGGCGCAGGAACCGGCGCGGCATCAGGTGCGGCGGCAGGGACCGGGCGAGGTGGCCGCGCAGCTCGGCGTCCGTGGTGCCGGACAGGTCGCCGGTGAGGTGGGCGAGCAGGTGCACGCGCCCCCGGTCGTCGGTGTGCGCCGTCACCACCGCCCCGGTGACGCCGGGGTGGGCCAGCAGGCAGCCCTCGACCTCCGCCGGGTCCACGCGATAGCCGCGGATCTTGACCTGCCGGTCGGTGCGGCCGACGTAGTGCAGTCCCCCGGGCCCCCACCAGCCGAGGTCGCCCGTGCGGTACAGGCGGGCGCCGGGCGGGCCGTAGGGGTCCGGTACGAAGCACTCGGCCGTGCGGGCCGGGCGTCCCCCGTAGCCGCGGGCCACGCCCACTCCCCCGATGTACACCTCGCCGACCGTGCCGTCGGGGACCTGGGCCAGGTCCGCGTCCAGCACCCGGACCACGGCGCCCGCGCGGGGCGTGCCCACGAGGTCGGCGGAGGGGTCCGGGGAGGCGGGGACGCTGTACCGGGTGGTGGTCATCGTGCACTCGGTCGGGCCGTACTGGTTGACGAGCCGGCCGGGGACGGTCCGGCGTCCGCCGGCGGCGAGGAACGGCCGCAGGGACTCGCCGCTGGAGGCGACCAGGGTGACGCCGGCCAGCGGGTCGGTGAGCTGCGGCTGCGCCGCGAGGTGGGACAGGAAGAAGGGGGTGACACTGAGCAGGGCCGTGACCCGGTGCTCGCGGACGGTGCCGGCGAACTCCTCGGGGCGCAGCAGCCTGGCCCGGTCCACGATCACCAGGCGGGCCCCGGCCAGCAGCGGTGCGAAGGTGTCCCGGATCGAGGCGTCGTAGCCGAGCGGTGCCGTCTGGAGGGCCACCGTGTCCGGGCCGAGGCCGAACGCCTCGGCGGTGTCGCGCAGGTAGGCGTCGAGGGCGCCGTGTTCGACCAGTACGGCGTTGGGCCGGCCGGTGCTGCCGGAGGTGTGGCTGACGTAGGCGAGCGCCCGCGGGTCGACCGGCCCCGGCGGCGGGCCCTGGACGGTTCCGGGCCGGTCCAGGAGGACCGCGGGGACGCCCGGGTCGAGGGCCGGGGCGAGGGCCTCGTGGGTCAGCAGCAGGCGGGCGCCCGCGCCGCGGACGAATTCGGTCAGCCGGTCGTGGGGCTGGCCGACGTCCAGGGTGAGGAAGGCGGCGCCGCAGCGCAGCACCGCGGCCATGGCCGCGACGGCGTCGGTGCCGTGCTCGACGGCCACGGCGCAGACCGTCTCCGGGCCGGTGCCGTGCGCGCGCAGCAGGCGGACGATCTCCTCGATGCGGGCGGCGAGCCGGCCGTAGGTCACCTCGCCCGCCGGGGTGCTCAGCGCGACGCGGTCGGGGTGCCGGGCGGCGTGTGCGGCGATGTCGTCGGCGACGGTGCGCATCACGCGTCCCCCTCACCGGTGACGGTCCGGTCGACGGCGACGAAGCGGAGTTCGCTGGTGTAGCGGCGGCCCTCGGCGTCGGTGAGCCAGGCCTGCTCGGGGGTGGGCAGCATCTCGCTGACCTTGAGCCGGGCTTCCGGGTCCTTGCGGGCGAGCCGCCGGGCCGCCTTGGCGAGGATGGTGACGTAGACGGGGCTGTCGAAGTCGACGTAGAACGGGCGGGGTTCGGTCGGCGAGACCACGAACACGAAGCGGGGCAGCTCGTGCCGGCGCTGCCAGTGCCGGGCGCGCACGAAGCGGGCGGCTTCCGCCTTCTCGTCGGCGAAGTCGACCTCGGCGACGGGCAGTTGCCAGGTCTCGCGGGCGACGATCATGCGGTCGAGGGTGATCCGGGGGGTGTGGGCGCCCTCGGGGCGGAGGGTGAAGCGGTCCATGACCCGCTGGGTGAGGGTGTTGGCGTAGACGTCGAGCAGGTCGTACGCGGTGCCGTCGGGGAGCACCGCGGTCAGCCGGCCGTCCCGGTCCTCGACCATGACGTCGGCGCCGAGCAGCGTGCGCGGGCGGTGCGGGTCGCCGGTCTGGTCGACCAGGGCCACGTAGTGGTCCTCGGGCCGGTCCAGCGAGGGCCTGCTGCGGGTGGACCACTTCAGCGGCAGCTCCTTGGGCAGCATGGGCAGCAGGCGCGGGCCGGGGAAGTCGCGGGTGGTCTCGGCGAGCAGCGCGCCGCGGTCCGGATGCTGGTGCACGAACAGGGAGGCGCCCATCGTGTTCAGCGCGCAGTGCATCTCCCCGAGGACGAGCTGCACGTCGCCCCGGGCCAGGGCGGCCTCGTCGTCGGCGATGACCAGCACGTCGGGGCTGATGTACCGGGCCAGCGACCAGCCGTCGCCGGGCTCGTCGAACTCCTGGCGCACCCGTTCGGCCAGGTCGGCCGTGGCGAGCCGGACCCGGCGCACGCCGGCCGGGAGGTCCAGGACGCGGGCCCACTTGGCGCGCAGTTCGGCCTGGACGGCGTCGATCAGCCGGCCGGCGTCGGGGTGCGGCGAGGGCAGGGTGTGCAGCCACAGGGTGCCGAGGTCCACCGGCTCGCCGGCGGCGCTCAGCCGGTCGTGGACGGTGCGCAGGCGGACGCGGACGGCGTCGGCGAAGCGGTTGGTCATCCAGCGGGCGGCCGTCAGGCACAGTTGTAGGGGCTCCAGGTGGGCCAGCAGTCCGGCGCCGGCGGTGGCGGTCGCCGCCCGCCGGGCGTCGGAGTACACCAGTCCCCGGCACGGCGCGGTCCGTTCGCCCTTGGCCCGCTGCGCCTCGCTGTCGGTGAGGGCGGCGAAGTCCGCCTCCAGGGCGCCGATCGCGGCGGTCAGCGCGGCGGCGTCGGTGCCGGCGGCGCGTACCGCGTCCCGGCCGCGTTCCAGCACGGCGAGCCGGTCCAGTGCCCGCGTGCGGGCGGCCTCGTCGGGGACGCGTTCGAGGATGCGGCGCAGGGCGTGGTCGGGGTGGGTGGCGGCCGGCACCTCCAGGCGCCACTGCACCCAGCGGCGCTTCACCAGCTCGCTCACGGTACGGGCCGCTTCGTCCTCGTCCAGGCCCAGCTCGGCGGCGATGGCGGCCGGGTGCCGGGTGCCGTCGCACAGCTTCAGCACGGCCAGCTCGGCCGCGCCGATCGGCTGGGCGGGGCGGCCGGGGACGTGGACCGTGCCGTCGGCGCAGCGCACGAAGGACACCCGGCGCGGCGGGATCCAGCGCATCAGCTCCGGATCCTCGGCGAGCACCTTCGCGAGGGCGTCGATCGCCCAGCCGGAGAAGTACACCTCGTGCGCGGCGAGGAAGTCCCGCCCGGGGTCCACGGCGACGGCTCCCGGCGCGGACGGGTCCCACCGGCCCCAGCCGACCGGACCGAAGAACCCGATGGTGTCGTTCTTGACGCAGAACCGCTGCCAGTAGTGCGCGACCAGTTCCTCGCGCTGGCGGGGCATGCTGCTGCGGCTGTCCGTGCCCGGGGTCCAGCGCAGGAACGGCGCGATGCCGGTGCGCAGGACGGCGGGGTTCTGCCAGGCGAGGGCCGCCTGGAAGCGCGGCTGGGCGGCGATCTCCTGAAGGTGCCGGGCGGTACCGACGGCGGCCGTGGCCAGGTCGTCGGCGAAGGCCTGCCACTCGGGTCCGGACAGCTCGGCGCCGGGGCCGAACTTGTCGGCGGCCTCGGCGAGTCCGGGCGGGGCAAGGCGCAGCACGCCGTCGGCGGGGAAGCCGGGGCCGCGCAGCGCGAACTGCTCCCACAGCCGCCAGCCTCCGCCCGGCAGCAGGACAGGTGCGTGCTCGTCCGACATCGCGTGCTCCTTCCGAAACGGGGGGTGCGCGGGAATCGCGCGGCTCGGCCGGGCGGCGGGCGCCCCCGGGGTGCCGGACGGCGGGTGCCGCCGGGGTGCCGGGCGCCCCGCGACCGGACAGCACGGTCCCGCGCCGCGGCCGTCCGTCACCAGAGAAGATCCGGCAGCAACGGGTGCCTCGGGTTCGGCGTGTTCGTCCCTGACCGGCGCGGCCGGCGGCGGGCACGCTGACCCCGTCGGCCCTGACCCGCGGGCCGGCCCCATCACCTGCGGGAGGTCACCGTGACGCAAACCGATTCCGCGACCGGCACGGGCGGCGAGGAGGTCCGCCCGGGCGCCGAGGACGTGTACCTCGTGGTGCGCAACGACGAGGAGCAGTACTCGATCTGGCGGGCGGACCGCGAGCCGCCGGCCGGCTGGCACCCGGAGGGCCGGCGAGGCACCCGGCAGGAGTGCCTGGACCACATCGACGTCGTCTGGACGGACATGCGCCCGCTCAGCCTGCGCCGTCGGCCGGCCGGGGCCGATGTCTGAGTCCCGCCCGGGTCCGCCGCTCGCCCTGTCGGCACACGCCCCGCCGGGGGAGCCGCCGCCCGGACGGCTGTGCCCGGACGTCGTGGATCTGTCCGGACTGCATTCCGGCGGCCGCCTGCCGGGCCCGCGCACGCCGCGCCGGCCGGTGGAGCTGTACCTGGCCGAGGTGGGACGGCAGGACCCCCTCGCGCTGCGGCGGGCGCGGGAGTTGCTGGACGCCGACGAGCGGGCGCGGGCCGGCGCCTTCCACCGGCCCCGGGACCGTGACGCGTACGTGGTGGCGCACGCGACCCTGCGCGGCGTGCTGAGCCTGCTGCTGGGCGTCCCCGCCGACGCGCTGCCGCTGGTGCGCGAGCCGTGCGCGGGCTGCGGGGGTCCGCACGGCCGGCCCGCGCTGCGCACCCGCGGGGTGCACTTCTCGCTGTCGCACAGCGGGGACCTGGTGATGGTGGCGCTCGCCCCCACCCCGGTCGGCGTCGACGTGGAAGGGCTGGCCACCGCTCAGGCGGTGCTCGGCGCGCAGTCGGCGCTGCACGCGGCGGAGGCGGCGGAGCTGGCGAGGCTGCCCGCGCACGAGCGCCCGGCGGCGTTCACCCGCACCTGGGTCCGCAAGGAGGCCTACCTCAAGGGCCTGGGGACCGGGCTGGTGCGCGATCCGGCGCTGGACTACGTCGGCACCGGGCTTCGGCCGGCCGCTCCGGCGCCGGAGTGGACCCTGCGGGACGTCCTCGTCCCGGCGGGGTACGCGGCGGCGGTGGCCCTGCGGACGGAGTGAGAGCGCCCGGCACAGGAGAGCGGGGACCGGCCGGTGGCCGGTCCCCGCTCTCTTCGCTGTGTGCCCGTCTCGGTGCGCCCGAGGGCGTACGCCGGCGTGCGCCCCGCTTCCCGGATTTCCCCCGGGGGCGGGGGCGGGCGCGCTACGCTCGCGCGCGTGAGCGCTGCCGAACCGACCATCCTCGCCACTTCCGGAGGCCACCGCGTCGGCACCCGGACCCGGCTGCTCTTCGACGCCCTGGTCCACCACGCGGTCGACCTCTCCGGCGTGCACGGCAGGCGTCCGCGTGTCCTGTACGTCGGCACCGCGACCGGTGACGCCGAGCACGTGACGGCGCGGGCGGCGGAGGCCGCCCGGGCGGCGGGCTTCGACCTCACCCCCCTGTACCTGTTCCCCATGCCGAACGTCGAGGACGTCGAGGGCACGGTCCTGGACCAGGACGTCGTCTGGGTGATGGGCGGTTCGGTGGCCAACCTGCTCGCCGTGTGGCGGGTGCACGGCCTGGACGCGATCATGCGGCGCGCGTGGCGGGCGGGCGTGGTGCTCGCCGGGGTCAGCGCGGGTTCGCTCTGCTGGTTCGAGGGCGGCGCGACCGACTCCTTCGGGCCCGGACTGCGCCCGTTCACCGACGGGCTGGGCCTGCTGCCGTACGGCAACGGCGTGCACTACGACTCCGACCCGGGCCGGCGCCCGCTGATCCACCGGCTGGTCGCCGAGGGCGCCTTCCGCACGGCCCACTGCACCGACGACGGGGTGGGCCTGGTCTACCGGGGCACCGAGCTGGTCGAGGCCGTGACGGAACTGCCGGGCAGGGGAGCCTACTTGGTCGGCCGCGAGGGCGACGGGGCGGTGGAGGAGCGGATCGAACCGCGGTCGCTGCCCACGCCCCGGTTCTGACGCGGTCCACCGCGACGGCGCGCGGGGCGACGGGCGCGGCGTTCCCCTGCCCGCCGGCCACCTCTCCCGTCCCCCGCGTCTGCGTCGCCCGTCGCCCGTCGCCCGTCTGCCGTCGCCCGTCTGCCGTCGCCCGTCATCCCGGGGTCCGTCGTCCGGGATCCGTCAGGCGTCCGGCGTCCGGCGTCCGGCGTCCGGCTCCGGTCAGACCAGCCCGTGGCGGACCGCGTGGGCGACCGCGTGGGCCCTGTTGCGGGCCTGCAGGCGCGCCATGATCTCGTAGATGACGTTCTTCACGGTGTGTTCGGAGCAGTCCAGCAGCCGCGCGATGTCCGCGTTGGCGTGCCCCTCCGCCATGAGGCGCAGCACGGAGGTCTGACGCGCCGTCAGGGTCGGCGGCCGGCTGCCGCTCCGGTCCGGCCGGCGGGGTGCCGGGCCGCCGTTCAGCAGGTGGGACAGTTCCGGGTAGGGGATGGACGGGTGCGGGTGCCCGGCGCGCCGGACGGCCGCCGTCAGGGCCTCCGGCGTGAGGTCCTCGCTCCGCAGGACCACCGCGCCCGCGCGCAGCGCCCGCAGCAGGCCGGTACGGCTGACGGTGTCGCACACCAGCAGCAGTGGTCCGCCGTTCCACGGGCCGCGCAGGGCCTCTTCGGCGTCCTGCGCGACGACCACGGTCACGGTCCCCGCCTCCGGGTGCCCGTCGACGCAGCTCAGGCCCGCGCGGCGGGCGAGCGCGCGGACCCGGTCCGCGCCGCGTGCGGGCAGCACGCACAGGGCCGCCGAAGCCGGGGGCACGGCGGGCCCGGCGGGCGCCGCGGGTCTGACGTGGCCGGCCGGCGGAACGGGCGTGCGGGACTCCAGGAGCGCCGCGGGCGCCAGGGTGGCCGTCACAGCAGACCCGCCCGGAGCGCGTAGGCGACCGCGTGCGCGCGGTTGCGCAGCCGGAAGCGCTGGGTGATGTCGTGCACGACGGTCGTGACGGTGCGCGGCGAGTAGGCGAGGCGCTGGGCGATCTCCGCCGTCTCGTGCCCGTCGGCGACCAGCCGCAGCACCGACCGCTCCCGGTCCGACAGGGTTCCGCCGGCCCAGCCGCCGCTGCCGTGCCGGGCGTCGGCCGGGCGGTCCAGGACCTGTTCCAGCAGGTCCGTCGGGAGGGTGCAGTCGTCCTCGGCGGCGGCCAGCACCGCGTGGCCGAGGCGGGAGGCGTCGGCCTCACGGCGCAGCAGCAGGCCGCGGGCCCCGGCGGCGAGGGCGTGCAGGGCGTCGCCGGAGGCGAGGGCGCCGGCCACCAGGACGACGGCGGGGCGCTGCGGGCAGGCCCGGGTGACGCGCACCATGTCGAGCTCGGCCGGTCCGAGCCGGTCCACGGTCAGTACGGCGACCCGGGCGTCGCCGGGCTCGCAGAGGGTCAGTTCCCCGCAGGCGAGGAGGGTACTGCGGGTGCCGGCTTCCAGCACCGGGTCGAGGGCGACCACACCGACGGGTACAGGTGCTCCCATCTGCTGCTCCTTGGAAGGTCGTCCGCCCCGTGATGAGCACGGCGGGCGGTCTGGGGGGGGGTTCTGGACGACACCGTGCGCCCGGCGGGGCCGCGGGAGCATCGGTAGTCGGTCCCCACCTTTTCCGTCCCCCTCCCACCGGGCGGGCGGCCCGGCTCCGGCCACCCCGCGCGCGGCGGGCCCGTCCGGGCCTGCTCAGGCCCGCTCAGGCCCGCTCGGGCCCGGTCCTGCGGTGGGCGGCGCGGCGGGCACCCGTACGAGGCGGGCGCGGCGGGCCGGGATGGGGGTCGGGCCGCCCGGAGCGGGTGGGACACCCCCGTACGCGGCGCCCCTGGGCAGCGCCCGTACGGTGGTCGGCCCGCCCCCGGCCCAGGACGCCGGGCAGGGGCGCTGACGTGCGGTTCTCCCCGGTACGGCGGGCGGTCGTCCGCACCGCGCGGTGTCGTCGCGGCGGCCGTCACCCACCCGGTGGGGCGGGTCGGCAGGGAATATGGGGGTCACTTCCCCATGTGGGGGTCGTAGGGCGTCTGCCACCTTCGGTGACGTGACTGAGACCGCCACCAGCCTCCCGACTTCCCGGAGCGCCGGCCTGCCGCTCTCCTGGTGGGCCCCGGCGCTGTCCCTCGCGGAACGGCTCGCCGCCCCCGGACTCCCGGCGGCGTCCGCCGGCTCCGCCGCCTCCGGGCGCGCTCCCTGGGCCGCCGGGGACAGCGAGGGCTTCGCGCTGCGGCTGGCCCACCTCCGGGTGGACGCGGCGACCGCGGCGGCTCTCGCGGCGGAACCCGCCGAGCTGCTCGCCGCCCGCGCGGCCAAGCCCCGCTGGGCCGGGTACGCGGAAGCGGCCCTGGACTCCGCCCCGCAGAGCCCGGCCGAGGTCGAGCCGGCCGCGGACGGTGTGGGTCCCGAGGTCTTCGCCACCGTCGTACGGCCGTTCGTCGCCCCGGCCGCGGACCGCCTCGCCGCTCTGCTGCCGGGCGTTCCCGTCGCCGAACAGGCGGTGTGGCAGAGGGCGTTCGAGCGGCGGCTGACCGAGCAGCTGGTCCGGCAGGCCGCCCGTACCCTGGTCCACGAACTCTCCCTCGCCCGGCGTGCCCGGCGGCTCGCCGGAGCGGACCCGAGCGAGCGGTTCGCCTCGTTCGTCGCCGCGACCGGCACCCGGCAGGGGCTGTCGGCGCTCGTCTCCGCCTACCCGGTGCTGGCCCGGATGCTCGCGCAGACCGCGCTGGACGCGGCGGACGCGGCGGCGGAGCTGGTGGCGCGGTTCCGGGCCGACCGGGACGACCTGGTCGCCGGCCTGCTCGGCGGGCGCGAGCCCGGTGCGCTGGCCGGGGTCGACCTCGGTCTCGGTGACGCCCACCAGGGCAACCGGGCGGTCGCGATCCTGCGCTTCACCGGCGGGGACCGGGTCGTCTACAAGCCCCGCCCGCTCGGCCAGCACGCGCTGCTCGACGACCTGGCGGCCTGGCTCAACGCCAAGGTGCCCGGTCTGGCGCTGCGCACGCCGCGCAGTGTGCGCCGGCCGGCGTACGGCTGGCTGGAGTTCGTGGAGCACCGCTGGTGCCGGTCGATGGCCGAGACCAACGCCTTCTACCGGCGCCAGGGGGCGCTGCTGGCCCTGCTGTACGCGGTGGACGGCGCCGACATGCACTACGAGAACGTCATCGCCTGCGGCGACCAGCCGGTCCTGGTGGACGCCGAGACCCTGCTGCACACCGGGCTGCCGCAGGCCATGACGGCCGGCGCCGACCCGGCCGCGGACGCCCTGCACGCCTCCGTGCACCGCACCTGCCTGCTGCCCCACCTGCTGATCGGCGAGCACGGCGCGCTGGACATCTCCGCGCTCGGCCGGTCCACCGACGGCACCTTCCCGAGCGAGGGCCTGCACTGGGAGGACAGCGGCAGGGACACGATGCGGGCGGTACGGGCGCCGCTGCCCAGCCCCGCCGCGCAGAACCAGCCGCTGCCCGACGGGGCGCCCCTGGAGGGGGCCGACCACCGGGCGGCGCTGCTGGAGGGATTCCGCACCGGCTACGCGGCCCTCGCCACGCACGGTCGCGAACTGCTCGCCCCGGAGGGGCCGTTGGCCATGCGCGCCGACAGCCCGGCCCGGCTGATCGTCCGCTCCACCCGCCTGTACGCCACGCTGCTGGAGGAGTCCACGCACCCGTCCCTGCTCGGGGACGCGCTCGCCCGGGAGGGCGTGTTCGCGGTGCTGTGGACCGAGTCCGAGCACGACGAGGCGCGCCGGCGGCTCGTCGAGCAGGAGACCGCCGACCTGTGGCGCGGCGACGTGCCGCTGTTCGTGCACCGGCCGTCCGGTACCGGGGTCCGGGCGGCCGACGGCGCCTGGCTGCCGGAGGTGCTGCCCGTGGCGAGCCTGGCCGCGGTCGGTGCGAAGCTCGCCCGGATGGACGAGGTCGACTGCCACGACCAGGAGTGGATCATCTCGGCCACGCTGGCGGCGCGCGGTGCCGGTTCACCCCTGGCACGGCGGTCCGAACTCGCCCTCGCCCCGGTCCCGGAGGTCGTGCCCGACACCTCGCGGCTGCTGGCCGCCGTGTGCGGGATCGCCGACGAGATCGCCGCCCGCGCGATACGCGGCGGCGGCCGCACCAACTGGCTGGGCCTGGAGCAGGTGTCGGGACCGCACTGGGCCGTGCTGCCGATGGGCGCCGGGCTCGGACAGGGGTACTGCGGCGTGGCGTTGTTCCTCGCCCAGACGGACGCGCTGACCGGGGCCGGGCGGTACGCCGCGCTGGCGCGGGAGGCGGTCCTGCCGCTGCCCGCCCTGATGAAGGCACTGGCCGCCGACCCCGAGCTGAGCGCGGCGGCCGGACCCGGCGCCTACGACGGGCTGGCCGGCATCGTCTACGCGCTCCCGAGGCTGTCGGCGCTGCTCGGAGAGGACCTGACGACGTGCCTGCCCGACGCGCTCACCGCGCTCGGGCACGCGGTCGCCGCCTGCGCCGACCCGGGGCTGGCCGCCGGCACGGCCGGTGCGCTGGCCGCCGCCGTCGCCGTACACGAGGCGACGGGGTCGCCCGAGGCCCTGCGGCTGGCGGACACCGTGGCGGACCTGCTGCTGGTGACGGCCTGCGGGCCGGACCGGACCGTCGGCGGAACCGGAACCGGAACCAGGGCCGCGGGTGCGGGTGCGGGTGCGGGTGCGGTGGGTTCGAGCGCGGTCGCGGGCAGCGCGGCCCCGGTCCGCGGCCCGGGTTTCGCCGACGGGGCGGCCGGGATCGGCTGGGCGCTGCGGCGCTACGCCGGCCGCCGCCCCGAGCGCGCCGCCGCACACGCGGGCGCCGCCGACGCCCTGCTCCGCGCCGCGGTCCGGGACGTGCCGGCCGCGCACGCGGACCCCTCCTGGCTCTCCGGGTCCGCCGGTGTGGCGGCCGCCGCCGCACTGCCCGCAGCCGGCGCGCCGTCGGCCGGACCGGCTGCCGGGCCGGCGTCCGCGCTGTCGCCCGGGCTGGCGGACGTCGAGGTCGGCCCCGGTCTGAGCCTCGGGCGGGGCACCCTCGGCACGCTGGAGGCCCTGGCCGTGCTCGCCCGGCGCGGCGACGCGACCGCCGCCGCGACGCTGAGCCGGCGTACCGGACAGGTGCTCGCGCTCGTCGAGGCGCAGAGCCACCGCTGCGCCACCCCCGACCACGTTCCCTCCCCCGGGCTGCTGACCGGCCTGTCCGGCATCGGCTACGGACTGCTCCGCCTGGCCCGCCCCGAAACCGTCCCGTCCGTCCTGCTCCTGGGACAGCCGGGTCACTGACCGCACACCCTCCTCCGCTCCTCCGCTCCTCCGCTCCTCCGCTCCTCCGCACCACGGCACCACGGCACCTCCGCCACCTCCCACCCGTGCTCGACCGCACGGACGCCAGAAGGGGATCTCACCGTCATGGACAAGCACCTCGCCGCCACCGCCGCCGACGTCACCGAGACCGCCGCCGACGAGCAGGACGCCGCGGGCGGGATCACACTCAAGGGCCGCAACCGCGCCTGCGCCCGCGCCCGCGTCCTGGCCGGCATGGTGCTCACCAGCGGCATCGTCATCACCCTCAGCACGCTCGACACCTCGGTCTCCGCCCCGCAGTGACACACCGTCAGTCCTGACCCGGATGATGGCGCGGGCCCGCCCGGCGGGCCCGCGCCGCCGTGTCCGCACGGGGCCGGAGCGGCGGTGGCGGCGGCCGGCCGAAGCGGCGGCGGCAGCGGACCGTTCGGGGGCCGTGCGACCTGCCGCCGGACCCGGTGTTCCGGTTACTATCTGCGCTCATGCGTTCCCATGCGCCTTCCCTGGTCGGACGGGACTCCCAACTGGCCCTGCTCGAACGTGCCCTGGCCGATGCGCGACAAGGCCGCGGCGGTGTCGTCTTCCTGATGGGAGAAGCGGGCGTCGGCAAGTCGCGGGTCGCCGCGGAGGCCGTCGGGGAGGCACTGGGCGCCGGGATGCGGGTGCTGCGGGGCCGCAGCAGCACCACGGGTCCGGCCGTACCGTTCCGGCCGCTGACCGAGGCACTGATGTCGCTGTTCCGCGGCGGCGAACCCATGGACGACCTCGCCCTCGGCCCCTACCGGCCGGTTCTCGGGCGGCTGATCCCGGAGTGGAACACCGGGGAACGGGACAGCAGTTCCATGGTGATCCTGGGCGAGGCGGTGCTGCGCCTGCTCATCGCCGCCGGGCGCGGGCAGGGCCAGTTGCTGCTCCTCGAGGATCTGCACGACGCCGACCCGGAGACGCTCGGCGTCCTCGAATACCTGGTGGACAACCTCGAGTACACGCCCGTACTGCTGCTGGCCACGGTCCGGACCGACTTCAGCGACGCCCTCGACCTCGCGCAGTCCGCCCGTCGGCGCGGCGCCGCCACCCTGGTGGAACTGCCGCCGCTGACCCGCCCCCAGGCGTACGAGATGATAGCGGCCCAGCTCGGTGCCGAGGGTCCGGACGAGGTGCCCGCGGCGGTGCTGGAACGGCTGTGGGAGGACAGTTCGGGAAGCCCGTACCTGATCGAGGAACTGCTGCAGTCGATGATCGGGGCCGGCACGCTGGTGCAGGGCCCGGAGGGCTGGCGGGCCGTCGGCGACCTCCGCAGTGACGTTTCGTCCACGCTGGCGCGCGGCATACTGCGCCGCATCGACCGGCTCGGCGCGCAGGGCCTGACCCTGCTGTCGGCCGCAGCCGTGCTCGGCCGGCGCTTCCCGCTCACCGTGCTGCAGCGCATGACCGGCGTCGACGACCGGGCCCTGCTCAGCCATCTGCACGCCGGTGTGGCCGCGCGGCTGGTGGTTCCCGACGAGCCGGCCCCCGACTGGTACTCCTTCCGGCATTCGCTCACCGTGGAGGCCCTCTTCACGCAGATGACCCCGACCCGGCGCGCGGAGCTGGCCCGGCGGGGCGCGGAGGCGATCGAGGAACTGCACCCCGGTCTGACCGGCGACTGGTGCACGCTGGCCGCCGGGCTGCGCGCCGAGGCCGGCGACAAGGTGCGGGCCGGCCTGCTGTTCGCGGACGCCGGCGGGCGGGCGCTGGCGGCGGGGGCGCTCGGCTCCGCCGTGACCCTGCTCGGCCGGGCCGAGCGCCTGCTGGCCGACGCGGGCGACCCGCAGGCGCGGGCCGCGGTGCTGGAGAACCTGCTGCCGGCCCTGGCCGAGGCCGGCGACTTCGCCCGCGCCTTCGACCTGGCCGAGGACCTGCACGCGCTGGACGGCTCCGGGCTGAGCCCCGTCCGCCTGGCCACGCTGCACACCCGGCTGGCCAAGGTCGCCCACACCGCGGGCCGGTGGAGCGACGGCAACCGGCAGACAGCCCGCGCACGCGAGGTGCTGGCGGCCGCCCCGGACGAGCCGGCCATCGCGGCCGTCGACGTCACGGCCGCCTACCTGGCCCTGGACACACCCGGCCCCGACCGCACCCAGCACGCCGAGAAACTCGCCCGGTCCGCCGCCGACACCGCCGAGCGGTACGGGCTGCCCGTCGTCGCCTGCCAGGCGCTGGAACTCCTCGCGACCGTGGCCCGCAAGCGGGACCCGGAGGAGTCGGAGGCGATGCTCGAACAGGCCCTCGCCACGGCGGAACGCCATCGCCTGCCGCTGCAGCGCATGTACGCGGCCACCCGGCTCGGCGGCAACGCCTGGCTCGCCGACGGCGACGCCTCGGGGCTGCTGGCGGCCCGGGAGGAGGCACTGCGGCTCGGCTCGGTGAACATCGTCCACACGGTGGACGGCATCCTGGTCCTCGACGCGGTGCTGCGCGGCGACCACGACACCGCCCGGTCCGCCGCCGCCGAGTGCCTGGCCGTCGTACGGCGGCTGCGCCTCGCGCCCGCCGTGCGGTACGTCCTGATGGCGCAGGCCGTCTTGGAGGCCCACCACGGGGACCGGGCCGCGATGGAGCGGGCGCTGGCGGCGTTCGCCGAGTGGGACGGCGCCGGTTCGCAGGAGGAGCCGCTCGGCCGCGGCCTGGCCCGCGTCTTCTGCGCGCTGCTGGAGGAGGACCGCGAACTCGCCCGCGAGGAACTCCGGCAGGTGCTGGAGATCGAGGCGGGCAACCCCTCCACGTACCACCTCAGCGGCACCCACGGCCTGGGGCTGCTGCTGGACGTGCTGGCCGGGGACGCGGACCGGGCCCGGCACGAGGAGATCACGGACACCGCGGTCGCCCGGATGCGCTGGAACCGCCAGTTCGTGCTGCTCGCCGACGCCGTGCTGCTGGGCCGCGAGGGCGCGGGCGAGCGGGCGGCGGCGACGGTGGAGTCCGCGCTGACGGTGGCCGAACCGTATCCGCTGGCCCGGCACCTCGGACTGCGGCTGGTCGCGGACGCGGCGCACCAGGACGGCTGGGGCGATCCGGTGGGCTGGCTGCGGCGGGCGGAGCACTACTTCCACGACCGGGACGTACAGGCGGTCACCGGTGCCTGCCGGGCCGGGCTGCGCCGGCTCGGCGCCTCCGTGCACCAGCACCGCACCGGCACCAGCGGCATCCCCGACCAGCTGCGCGCCCAGGGCGTCACCGTGCGGGAGTTCGAGGTGTTCCGGCTGCTCGCGGAGCGGCTGACCAACAAGGACATCGCCGACCGGTTGTTCATCTCACCGCGCACGGCGGAGAAGCACATCGCGAGCCTGATCACGAAGACGGGCGCCGTCAACCGCACGGACCTGTGCGCCCGGTCGGCCGCGCTGCGCGACACCTGAGCGTGAGCGCTCCGCTGGGAGTGCGTGTGGTGCCGTCGGTCGGCTGCGGCGCCGTCGTGGCCGGTCGCGCAGTTCCCCGCGCCCCTGTTCAGGGCGCTCTGCAGTGGCGCTGCACGCACCGCGTGCAGGGGCGCTTCGCGCCGGTCCTGTTCGTGAACATACCTGATCACCGGCATTCAGAGCGAATCTTGGGCGGGCAACTGGATTGCCCTGCAAGGTGGTTCACGACAGACCGCCGGGGACGGCGGATCGCCCGGCAGCAAGGAGAACAACATGGACAAGGTATGGCTGGTCACCGGGGCGAGCAGCGGGTTCGGCCGGGCGATAACCGAGGCGGCGGTCGCCGCGGGTGACCTCGTGGTCGCCGCCGCCCGCCGCACCGCGCTGCTCGACGACCTGGTCGCCGCGCACCCGGGCCGGGTGGAGGCGCTGCCGCTGGACGTCACCGACATCGCGGGCGCCCAGGCCGCGGTCGACGGCGTGGTGGCCCGGCACGGCCGGATCGACGTCCTGGTCAACAACGCCGGACGGGGCATGGTGGGGGCGGTCGAGGAGACCACCGACGCGGAACTGCGGGACCTGATGGACCTGCACTTCTTCGGTCCGGCCGCGCTCACCCGGGCCGCGCTGCCGCACATGCGCCGCCAGCGCTCGGGCGCCATCGTGCAGCTCAGCAGCATGGGCGGGCGGCTCGCCTTCGCCGGAGTCGGCGCCTACTGCGCCGGCAAGTTCGCCCTGGAGGGGCTCTCCGAGGCGCTGGCCGCGGAGGTCGCCCCGCACGGCATCCGGGTGCTGATCGTCGAGCCCGGCGCGTTCCGCACCGGCTTCGCCGACGCCGCGGCGCTGCGGCCCCCCGCGGCGATGGACGCCTACCAGGACACCGTGGGCCCCCTCCTCGCCGCGCTGCCGGGCGGAAGCGGCAAGGAACCCGGGGACCCGGCCAAGGCCGCGGCCGCCGTCCTCACCGCTCTGGACGCCGACGAACCGCCGCTGCGTCTGCCGCTCGGCAACGACGCCGCCGACGTGATCACCGTCCACCTCGACCGTGCCCGCGCCGAATTCGACACCTGGGAGAAGCTCGCCCGGTCCACCGACTTCGACGACTGACAACGGTGCGGAGCGGGCTCCGGCGCCTGCCGGGGCCCGCTCCGCACACCGCCCGACCCGCGGTCGGGCAGCGCCCCGAAGGGGCGCGGGGAACCGCGTGGCCGGCCACGACGGCGCCGCAGCCGGCCGGCGCACGACACGGCACACCCCCGGCACGGCCGGCGGAACGTCAGCGCATCTCGCGTACCGGGCGGGAGGCGAGGACCGCGAGGCCGGTGAGGGCGAGGACCGCGGCCACCGCCCCGAACAGGGGGAGGGCGCCGACGCGGGCCAGCGCGCCGCAGACGATCAGGGACAGCGGGGCGGCGGCGTAGCCGAGGACCATGTCGACCGACACGACCCGGCTGAGCACGTCCTGGGGGATGTTCCGCTGGATCCAGCTGAGCCCGAACACGCCCTGGAACCCGATGGCGAAGCCCATGGCCAGCACCGTCGCCACGACGGCCGGGGTGCTGTGGACCAGGCCGAGCACGGCCATGCCGGCGGCCAGCCAGCCGGCCAGCGCGGCCACCAGCAGGCCGACCCGGGGCCGGCCGCCGAGCGCGCCGCCCGCCAGCGTGCCGAGCATGGCGCCGCCGGCGAGGGAGCCGTTCAGCACGCCCAGCGTGGCGGAGCCGCCGCGCAGCACCTGGTCGGCGAGGGTGGCGAAACCGACCGTGAAGGGCCCGGCGTAACAGAAGTTGACGGCGGTGTCGAGGGCGACGACGGTGCGGAGCCGGGGGTCGCGCAGGGTGAAGGTCACGCCCTCGCGGATCCGGGCGGCCAGGGACGCCCGCGGTCGCGGGGCGGCGGCGTCCTTCTCCCCGTCGGCCGTGCGGGACCGGGTGCGGATGCACGCCACGCACCAGCCGCACAGGGCGAAGCAGACGGCGTCGACGAGGAACGCCACCGGTGCCTGGGTCATGGCGATGACCAGGCCGCCGACGGCCGGTCCGACGACGGCCGCGGTCCTCGACCCGGCGCCCAGCAGCGCGTTGGCCGGGGTCAGCAGGCTCTCGTCCACCACGGACGGCAGGATGGACACGCGGGCCGGCTGGAAGAAGGCGTCGACGGCGCCGAACGCGGCGGCCGCCGCGCACAGCATCCACACCGTCAGGTGCCCGGTCAGGCCGGCCACGCCGACCCCGGTCATCAGCCCGGCCCGGGTCCAGCTGGAGCCGATCATCAGGGTGCGGGTGGACAGCGAGTCGCCGAGGCTGCCGCCGACCAGGGTGAGCAGGGCCCGCGGTATGGCCTGGAAGGCGAGGACGTAGCCGAGGGTGAGGGTCGATCCGGTCAGGCCGAGGGTGATCCAGGAGAAGGCGACGACGCTGAAGCCGTCGCCGAGCAGGGACAACGACTGTCCCAGCCAGAGGAGTCGGAAGGGGCGGTGCCGGGCGGGTGCCCACAGCCGCGGACCGGCTCCGGCGAGGGTGGTGGCCATGGTGTGCCTTTCGTCATGTCGTCGTGCGGACGCGTCCGGGGGCCGGTCAGTAGCGGACGGGCAGGGCGGTGAGGCTGCGGTTGAGCAGGGAGGGCTGCCAGGTGAGCCGGGCGGGGTCGTCCAGGGTGAGGTCCGGGTGGTCGCGGACCAGGGTCTCGACGGCGGCCACGGCGACCAGCCGGGCCAGTGCGGCGCCGATGCAGAAGTGGGCGCCGAAGCCGAAGCCGAGGTGGGTGGTGCCGGTGCGCCGGACGTCGAACCGGCCCGGGTCGGGGAAGCGGGCCGGGTCGCGGTTGGCGGCGGCCGTGACCAGGAAGATCCGGTCACCGGCGCGCAGCGTGCGGCCGTCGAGTTCGAAGTCGCGGGCGGCGGTGCGGATCGACATCTTCGACGGCCCGTCCAGCCGCAGTGTCTCCTCCACCGCGCCCTGCGCCAGCCGCGGGTCCTCGCGGACGGCCGCGAGGGCGCCGGGGCGGGTGTGCAGGGCCAGGACGGTGTTCGCGATCAGGTTGCTGGTGGTCTCCCCGCCGGCGAACGCCATCTGGGTGAGCATGCCGACGAACTCCTCCTCGGTGACCGAATCGCCCACCCGGCCCTCCCGCAGCACCTGGCTGATCAGGTCGTCGGCGGGTTCGGCGCGGCGCCGGGCGACGAGGCCGGCGAGGTAGTCCTCCAGGCTCACGAGCGCTTGCAGGGAGGCCCGGAACTCGCTCTCCTCCTGCGCGGTGCCGAGCACGAGGTCGGCGACGCGGGCGTTCCAGTACCAGAAGGAGGGGGCGTCGGTGCGCGGGATGCCGAGCCAGCGGGCGAAGACCAGCGCGGGCAGCGGCTTCGCCACGTCGGCCATGAGGTCGCCGTCGCGGCCGGGGACCGCCTTGCGGGCCAGGACTGCGCGGGTGGCCTTCTCGGTGAAGGTGCGGTAGCGGGCCACCGCCCGCGCCGCGAACGCCTCCTGGAAGACCTGGCGCAGTCTGCGGTGCTGCGGCGGGTCGTTGAACACCATCCAGCGGGACAGGATCCCGAAGGCCCGTTCGGCGTCCTCGCGGGCGCCCTGCGGGACCGCGTCCATCAGGGGCCGTACCCGGTCGGCGGAGACTGCGGGGTCGCGCAGGCAGCGCATCACCTGGTCGTAGCCGCTGACCAGCCATGCGTGGTGCATCGCGCTCCAGTGCACCGGCGCATGCTCACGCAGGGCGTCGAGCTGCCCGTAGGGGTCCGCGACCATGTCCGGGGAGAGCAGATACCGCTCCGAGAAGACGGGGGCCGAGCCCGGGGCCGAGGCAGGGGCAGGGGCCGAGGCAGGGGCAGGGGTGGGGGCCATGGTGGTCATCGGGTGGTCTCCGTCTCCAGGGCCGCGACCAGCGCGGCGATGCCGGCCACCCTCGGCTCGGCCATCATCGACATGTGGTCGCCGTCGCTGATGTGCAGGGTGAGCCCGCCGCCGGCCGTCTCGCGCCAGCGTTCGACGTAGGTGTCGTAGTCGACGTCCAGGCCGGGCATCGTGCGGCCGCGCGGCAGTCCGGCGGCCTCGCTGCCGACCACGAGGTGGATGTGGCCGGGGTAGGGGCGGACCTCGTAGGCGGCGAGCGCGGCCAGCAGCGAGTGCCACACCTCGATCGGCGCGCCCTCGACCAGGGCCGCCTCGGCGGGGCTCATGCCGGCGCCGAGCAGGGTCGCGGTCAGCTCCGCCGTGGCCCGGTCGCGCTGCGGGGACGGCGGCATCCCGCGCAGCCTGTCGCGCAGGCGCTGGGCGGTGCGCAGGTCCTGGGTGACGCCGTTCAGCCGGGCGCGCGCGGCGCTGTTGGGCAGGTACGGCTCGATCAGGACCAGCGGCGCGGTCTCGTGCCCGGCGCGGTGCAGCTGGGTGGCCATCTCCAGGGCGATGTTGGCGCCCATGGACCAGCCGAGCAGGGCGTGCGGGCCCGTGCCCTCCCGGTCGGTGATCTCGGCGACGTAGTTGGCGGCGATGCCGCTCACCGTGCTCGGGTCGATCCCGCCGAGCAGCCCGCGCGCCTGGAAGGCGTGCACCGGCCTGCCGGGCGGCAGGGCGCGGGCGAGCGGCACGAACCAGGCGGCGCTGCCGCCGGTGGGGTGCACGCACCACAGGGGCTCGCCCGTGCCGGGGCGCAGCCGCACCTCGGAGGTGACGGCGGCGGGCAGCCCCTCCCCCGCGGTGCGGGTGGCGTGGGCGGCGAGCTGGGCGACGGTCGGGTGCTCGATCAGGTCGCCGACGGAGATCGCGAGCCCGCGTCCGGCGGCCATCAGGGAGACCCGGACGGTGGACAGCGAGCTGCCGCCGATGCGGAAGAAGTCGTCGTGGACGCCGATACGGGACAGTCCGAGCACCTCGCGCCAGATCTCGGCGAGGATCTTCTCCGCCGGGGTGGCCGGGGCCACGTACTCGGCGTCGCGCCGGTCGAGTTCGGCCGGCGGGAGCGGCAGCGCCCGCTTGTCGATCTTGCCGCTGCGGTTGACCGGCATCTCGTCCAGGACGAGGAACCGGGCGGGCAGCATGTAGGCGGGCAGCGAGGAGCGCAGGGCGCGGCGCAGCTCCTCGGGGGCGGGCCGCTGCGGGCCGTGTACGACGAGGTAGGCGACCAGGGCCGGTTCGCCGGGCAGGTCGGTGCGGTGCAGGACGACGGCCTGGCGGACCTCCGGCAGCTGCCGCAGCGCGTGCTCGATCTCGCCGAGTTCGATGCGGAAGCCGCGCAGCTTCACCTGCGAGTCGCGGCGCCCGAGCCACTCCACCGAGCCGTCGGGCCGGTGGGTGCCGAGGTCGCCGGTGCGGCACAGCCGTTCGCCGGGCGCGCCGTAGGGGTCGGGGACGTAGGTGGCGGCGGTGAGCGCGGGCCGGCCGAGGTAGCCGCGGCCCACGGCCTGCCCGCCGAGGTAGATCTCACCGGGTACGCCGACCGGGACGGGCTGGAGGTCGTCGTCCAGGACGTGGATGCGGGTGTTGCGGATGGGTGTGCCGATGGGCGGGGTGCCCCGGCCGGGGCTCAGTTCGGCGGCGACGGACCAGACGGAGGTCTCGGTCAGGCCGTAGACGTTGTGGAAGCGCCGGCCGCGGGCCCAGACGTCGGCCAGTTCGGCCGGGCACGCCTCACCGGCCACCTGGAGCACCCGGAGGCCGGGGAAGTCGTCGTCGCCGAGCACGGCGAGGGCGCTGGGCGGCAGCATGGCGCAGGTGACCTGGGCCTCGCGCAGGGTGCGGGCCAGGTCGGGGCCGGGGCGCAGGTCCTCCTTGGGCGCGGTGACCAGCCGGCCGCCGTTGGCCAGGGACCAGGTCAGTTCCAGGATGGAGGCGTCGAAGCCGAAGGAGGCGAACTGCAGCACCCGGTCCTCGGGGGTGGGGCGCACCAGGTCGCGCTGGCCCTCGATCATGTTGGACAGGCCCCGGTGCGGTATCGCCACGCCCTTGGGGGTGCCGGTGGAGCCGGAGGTGTAGATGATGTAGGCGAGGGTGTCGGCGTCCGGCTCCGCACCGGAGGCGCCGGGCTCCGCACCGGAGGCGTCCGGCTCCGCGGCGAAGGCGCCGGGGACCGGGTCCGCCGGCCGCGCGGGGGCGTCCAGGTGGATCACGGGTCCGCCGAAGGGCACCGTCCCGTCGAGCGCCCGCTGCGTCAGCAGCACCCGCATTCCGCTGTCCTCGGCCATGAACGCCAGCCGCTCGGTGGGGTGTTGCGGGTCCAGCGGCACGAAGGCACCACCCGAGCGGAGCACGCCGAGAGCCGCGCGCACCAGGTCGGGGCCGCGTTCGACGCAGATGCCGACCACGGTCTCCGGGCCCACCCCGAGCCGCCGCAGCCGGTGCGCCAACTGTCCGGCCTGCTCGTGGAGTTCGTCGTAGGTCAGCGGCTGCCCCCGGTGCTCGACGGCGACCGCGTGCGGGGTCCGGGCGGCGTGGCCGGCGACGTGCTGGTGGAACAGCAGCGGGGAGGCGGGGAGTTCCGGTCCGCGCGCCCACACGTCGAGGGCGGTGGCACGGGCCGCGCCGGTGAGCGCGGGCCGGGTGACCCGGGCGTGCGGCTCGGCCACCATGGCCGCCAGCTGGGCGCAGTACACGTCGGCCAGTTGCTCGGCGGTGGCGGGTGCGACGAACGCGGGGTCGGCGTCCAGGGTGAAGGCGTTGACGCTCGCGTTCACCAGCAGCGGGAACATGGTGCGGGCGATCTCCAGGGAGTCGTCCCAGGAGTCGTGCGAAAGCCGGTGGAAGTTGACGTAGTTGAACACGGCGTCGGTCAGGCTGGGCTCGGTGGGCCGCAGCGCGGCGATGCGGACGAGCGGCACCCTGCGGTGCGGGAGCATCTCCTGCTCGGCGGCGAACACGTCCCGCAGGTAGGCGAGCCAGTCGGTGCGTGGCCGGGCCACCCCGAACGGCACGGTGTTGAGGAACAGTCCGCGCATCCGGTCGGCGCCGGGCACCTCGGGCCGGCCGTTGGTGACCAGGCCGATGCTGTGGCCGGACACGCTGTCGTCACGGTCGGCGAACAGGCTCATGGTGTGGTGGAAGGCCGTGATCAGCACGGTACGGCGGGGCACGCCGGCCTTCCTGGCCAGCGCGCCGATGCCCTCGGCGAGGTGGGCGTAGGAGCGGCGGACCTCGTGCACCGGCGGCTGCCCGTCGGCCTCGCCCGCGGGCCGCCGCCGGAAGGTCACCGGGCGCAGCTCGGCGAGCCGTTCGCGCCAGTAGTCCAGGGACTCCGTGCTGCCGAGGGCCGCGCGTTCCAGGGCGACGTACTCGGCGAAGGCCGGGGCCTCGGGCGGCCGGGGGGCGGTGCGGTGGGCGACGGCCTCGCGGTGCAGGGCGAGCAGGTCGGCGACGAGGGAGGTCAGGCTCCAGCCGTCCAGCACGATGTGGCAGTCGGTGAGGACGAGCCGCAGGTCGTGGTCGGTGATGTGGTGCAGGTGGATGCGGACCAGGGGCGCGGCGGCGAGGTCGAAGCGGCGCTCGAACTCCTCGTCGACGAACCGGCGCAGCCGCGCCCGCTGCTCCTCGCGGTCCAGTCCGCGCAGGTCGGTGTAGCCGACGGGCAGGTGGGCGGTGCGGTGGACGAGCTGGAGGGGTTCGCGGTAGGTGACGAGGTCGACGGAGGTGCGCAGGATGGGGTGTCCGGCGACCACCGCGTCCACGGCGGCCTGGAAGGCGTCGAGGTCGAAGCCCTCCGGCACGGTGATCTTCAGGTCGGTGACGTTGTGGTAGGCGCCCCGGCGGGGGTCGGCCAGCATCTCGTGCAGCATGCCCGCCTGGAGCATGGTGAGCGGGTAGGCGTCCGCGAGCCCGTCGGGCAGCCGGCCGGCGTCGGCGGGGTCGAGCTGGGAGAAGGGCGCGACCGGTTCCGGGGCGTCGGCCGCGTCGGTGACGAGTGCGGCCAGGTCGGCCAGGGTGCGGGCGCGGAACACGTCGGCGACGGTGAAGCCGAGCCCGGCCGGGCGGCCGAGGCCGACCAGGCGCAGGGCCAGGATGGAGTCGCCGCCCAGGTCGAAGAAGTTGTCGGTGCGGCTGACGTGTTCGGCCCCGAGCACCTGGCCCCACACCCCGGCCAGGGCCTGCTCCACCGGGCCCTCGGGCGGGACGTGCGTGCGCCGCTGCGTGGCGGCGGGTGCGACGGCGGTGAGCGCGGCCCGGTCCACCTTGCCGTTAGCGGTCAGCGGCAGCTTCTCGTGGCGGACGAACAGGGCCGGGACCATGTAGTCGGGCAGGGTCAGCCTGAGGCCCGCGCGCAGGGCGGGCGGGTCGAGGGGGCGGCCCTCGGGGGTGACGACGTGGGCGACCAGGCGGGCGGTGCCGCCGTCCCGGCGGGCCACCACGGCCACGTCGGCGACGCCGGGCAGGGCGCGCAGGGCGGTCTCGATCTCGCCGGGTTCGATGCGGTAGCCGCGGATCTTCACCTGGTGGTCGGCGCGGCCGACGTAGGCCAGCTGGCCGTCGGGCAACACCCGGACCAGGTCGCCGGTGCGGTACATGCGGGCGCCGGGCGGGCCGAAGGGGTCGTCCAGGAAGCGTTCGGCGGTCAGTCCGGGGCGGTTGCGGTAGCCGCGGGCCACGCCGCCGCCGGAGACGTACAGCTCGCCGACGCTGCCGTGCGGCACGAGCCGGCCCCAGGGGTCGAGGACGTAGCCGTGCTGCCCGGCGAGCGGCCGGCCGATGGGTGAGCGGACCGTCCCGTCGACGTCCTCCTCGGTGATGGTGCGGATGGTGACATGCACGGTGGTCTCGGTGATGCCGTACATGTTCACCAGGGCGGGCCGGGGTCCGGGGGCGGTGAACCAGTCGCGGTAGTCGCGGACGTCGAAGGCGTCGCCGCCGAAGACGACCGTGCGCAGCGCGAGGTCCGGGAAGGAGGCGCCGGCGTCCGCGAGATGGGCGCGCAGGCCCTTGAAGGCGGCCGGGGTCTGGTTGAGGACGGTGACGCGCTCCTCGCGCAGCACCCGGTGCACGGCGGCCGGGTCGCGCACCTCGTCGCCGGTGAGGACGACGACGCGTCCGCCGCTGGTGAGCGGCGCCCACAGTTCCCACACGGAGAAGTCGAAGGCGGGCGAGTGCATCAGCGTCCACACGTCGGCGGGCCCGAAGTCGAAGTGCCGGTCGGCGGCGTCGAGCAGCCAGGCCAGGTTGGCGTGGGTGAGTTCGACACCCTTGGGACGGCCGGTGGAGCCGGAGGTGTAGATGACGTAGGCGAGGTCGTCGGGGTCCGGCAGGACGTCGTCGCTCTCCCCCGGCGCGTCGGCCGGCTCGGCGTCGAGGACGACGAGCCGGACGGGCAGGTCCGCCACGGCGGGGCGGGTGGCGGTGTCGGTGACGACCAGGTCGATGCCGGAGTCGGTGACGGTGAAGGCGCGGCGGGCCGGCGGGTGGGAGGGGTCGAGCGGCAGGTAGGCGGCGCCGGCCCGCCACACGGCGAGCAGCGCCACGGCCAGGTCGGGGGTGCGGTCGAGGCAGACGCCGACGAGGGAGCCGCGGGTCACCCCGGCGGCGCGCAGCCGGCGTGCCAGGCCGCTCGCGGCGGCGTCGAGCCCGGCGTACGTCAGGGTGCGTCCCGATCCGCTGACGGCGGCCGCGTGCGGGGTGCGGCGGACGTGCTCGGCGAGCCGGTCCGGGGCGGTGCGCGGGGCGGACGCGAGCCGGTGGCCGGTGTTCGCGGGGCCGTCGGGGCCGAGCAGCTGGGCGCGTTCGGCCGGGGTGAGCGGGTCGACGGCGCTGAGCGGCAGGTCGGGGGTGGCGCGGAACGCCTCCAGCAGGGCGGCGGTGTGCCGGGCCAGGGCGGCGACGGAGGCCTCGTCGAACAGCTCGGGCCGGTACACGAGGACGAGGTCGGTGCGCCCGTCGCCGTCGCGCAGGTCCAGGGTGAGGTCGAACTTGGCGGTGGTGAGGTCGATCCGGTACGGCGTCCCGGTCGCGTCGCCCAGGGCGAGGTCCGTGCCGGTGGCGTCGGTGTGCGTGTAGAGGACCTGGACGAGCGGGTTGCGGGCCAGGTCGCGGTCCGGGCTGAGCGCGTCGACGACCTGCTCGAACGGCAGCGACTGGTGCGAGAACGCCTCCAGGACGCGGTCCCGGGTGCGCGCGAGCAGCGTGGCCGGGGTCGGGTCGTCGGAGAAGTCGCCGCGCAGCACGAGGGTGTTGACGAAGAATCCGACGAGTTGCTCGGTCTCGGCCCGCTCCCGGTTGGCGACGACGGTGCCGACGGCGATGTCGTGCTGTCCGCTGTGGAAGGCCAGCGCGGCCTGGAAGGCGGCCAGCACCGTCATGTACGGCGTGGTGCCGGCCTGCCGGCCGAGGGCGTCGAGCGCTTCGGTCAGCTCGGCGGGCAGCGTGAGGGTGTGGGTGGCGCCGAGGCTGCCGGGGGTGTCGGGGCGGGGGTGGTCGGTGGGCAGGTCCAGCGGGGTGAGACCGGCCAGCCGGGTGCGCCAGTGCTCCAGCGCCGCGGACTGGTCGCTCTCGCGCTGCCAGACGGCGTAGTCGGTGTAGTCGAGGGGGAGTTCGGGCAGCCGCGCGCTGCGGCCCCCGGTGCGGGCCCGGTACAGCTCGGTGAGGTCGCGGACGATCAGGCCGAGGGACCAGCCGTCGGACACGATGTGGTGCATGGCGAGGACCAGGACGTGGTCGTCGTCGGCGGCGCGGACCAGGGTGGCCCGGAAGGCGGGTTCGCGGGCCAGGTCGAAGCGGCGGGTGGCGGCGGCGTGCACGGCGGTCGCGAGGCGCCGCTCGCGGGCGTCGCCGGCCGGTCCGGTCACCTCCACCAGGTCGAGGTCCGCCCGGCCGGCGGGCAGCACGCGCTGGTACGGGATGCCCTCGTGCTCGGGGAAGACGACCCGCAGCTGCTCGTGCCGGGCGACCAGGTCGGCGACGGCGGCGCGCAGGGCCGGGACGTCCAGCGGGCCGGTCAGCCGCCAGGCGGCGGGCAGCAGGTAGGTGTGGGCGCCGGGGTCGAGCCGGTCGAGGAAGTACAGGCGCTGCTGGGCCGCGGACAGCGGGATCCGGTCCGGGCGGGGACGGACCCGGCGGGGCCCGTCGTCCCGTACGGCGCCCTGGCCGCGCAGCCGCTGCTCCAGCAGCCGTCGGGCGGCCGGGGACAGGGCGTTCGCCGGAGCCGGGGCGTTCGCCGGGGACAGGGGGCCGGGTCGCACGTCGGATGTGGTCATGAGGGCACTCCGATCTCGGAACTGGGGTAATGGGCCGGGGCGGTGGCGCCCTCAGAAGTCGGCGGTGAGCGACAGGTCGATCTCGTCGTCGCTCATCGTGGAGATCAGCTCCAGCAGTCGGCGCTCCACCTCGGCGGCCAGCCGCTCCACGGTGGGGTGCTCGAAGAGGTCGCGGACGGCCAGCGGGCAGTCGAAGGCGGTGCGCAGCCGGGAGGCGACCGCCACCGCGCGCAGCGAGTGGCCGCCCAGCGCGAAGAAGTCGTCGTGGACGCCGACCCGGGGCAGGTCGAGGACCTCGCACCAGACCTGTGCGACGACCGTCTCGGCGGGGGTGCGCGGCGCCACGAAGCGTCGCGGCGCGCGGGCGGCGGGCTCGGGCAGGGCCGCGGTGTCCAGCTTGCCCTGCACGGTCAGCGGCAGGGCGTCGAGCAGCACGAACGCGGACGGGACCAGGTAGTGCGGCAGGTGGGCCCGGCAGTGCGTGGCCAGGGACTCCTCCGACAGTCCGCTGCCCGCGGCGTATCCCACCAGGGCGGCCTCGCCGTGCAGGGTGCGGACGACGACCGCGGCGCCGGTGACCCCGGGGTGCCGGCGCAGCGCCGCCTCGGCCTCCGCGGGTTCGACGCGGAATCCCCGGATCTTGACCTGGTCGTCGTTGCGGCCGAGGAACTCCAGCTCCCCCGAGGGCAGTCGGCGCACGACGTCGCCGGTGCGGTACAGGCGCCCGCCGGGCCGGCCGAACGGGTCGGGCACGAACCGCTCGGCGGTCAGCGCCGGCCGCCCCAGGTACCCGCGAGCCAACTCCGGTCCGCCGACGAGGAGTTCACCGGGGACGCCGTCCGGGACGGGCTCACCGAGGGGGTCCACCACGTAGGTGCGGCGGCTGCCGAGGGCACGGCCGATGGGCACGCGGCCGGCCGGCGGGGCGTCGACGGTGTGGGCGGTCGCGGAGATCACCGCCTCGGTGGGCCCGTAGGTGTTGACCACCGGGACCGAGGGCAGGTGGGCGAACCAGCGCTCCAGCGGGTCGGCGGGCAGCGCCTCCCCTCCGGTGACCAGCAGCCGCAGCGAGGTGAGGCGGGGCGCCAGGGTGTCGAGGCGGGCGACCAGTTCCGCCCAGTAGGAGGGGGTGAGTTCCATGACGGTCACCCGCTCCCGGGCGACGCGGGCGGCGAGCTGCTCCGGGGTCCATATCTCGTCCGGGCGGACGATCACCGTCGCCCCGGTGCTCAGCGCCGGGAGGATCTGCTCCAGGGAGGCGTCGAACGAGGTGGAGGCGAAGGTGAGCACCCGGTCCCGCGAGGTGAGCGCGAACCTCTCGCGGGCGGCGGCCACATGGGCGTCCAGGGCGTGGTGTTCCACGCCTACGGCCTTGGGCAGCCCGGTGGAGCCGGAGGTGAAGATGACGTAGGCGAGGGAGCCGGGGTCGGGGTCGTGGCGGGGCCCGTCGGGGTCCGGCCGGACGTCGCGGACGTCGACCGCCGTCGCCCCGAGCGCCGTCACCGTGTCCCGGGTGCGGGCGTCGGACACCACGTGCCGTACGCCGGCCTCCCGGAGCATGTGACGCAGCCGTTCCCCGGGCAGCCGCGGATCGAGCGGCACGTACACGCCGCCCGCCCGCCACACGGCGAGCATCGCGGCCACCGACCACACGCCCCGGCCCACGCACACCCCCACCGCGTCGCCCGCGGCCACGCCCGCGCCGGCGAGGGCCGCGGCGAGCCCGCCGGTCAGGGCGTCCAGGCGCGCGTGGTCGAGGGTGGTGTCGTCGCAGACGACGGCGGTCGCGTCCGCCCGGCCCGTGACGCGGAACCGGGGCGCCGGCGCGGCGTCCGTCCCGGCCGCGGTCACCAGCCGGTCGCGTTCGGGGGCGGTGAGCAGCGGTGCCTCGTCGACGCGGGTCGCGGGATCGGCGAGAAACGCCTCCAGCAGCCGGCCGACGTGGTGGGCGAACCGGCCGGCGGTGGCCGGGTCGAACAGGTCGGCGGCGTACTCGACGTTGAGCGCGAACCGGTCCGGGCGGACCACGAAGGTCGCGGTCAGGTCGAACTTGGCCGAGCCCCACGGCAGCGTGAAGTCGGTCGCGTCCAGTCCCGGCAGGCCGGAGCCGCCGGTGGAGGCGTCCTGGACGTCCACCATGACCTGGAACAGGGGGTTGCGGGACAGGTCGCGTTCCGGCCGCAGCCGTTCCACCACCCGTTCGAAGGGCACCTCCTGGTGGTCGAAGGCGCCGAGGACGACCTCCCGCACCCGGTCCACCAGGCCCGCGAACGTCGGCCGCCCGGACAGGTCCGTGCGCAGCACGACGGTGTTGACGAAGAAGCCGACGAGCGGCTCCAGTTCGAGCCGGCCGCGGCCGGCGACGGGCGTGCCGACGGACACGTCCGACTGTCCGGTCCAGCGGGCGAGCACCGCCTGGGCGACGGCCAGCAGCACCATGAAGCGGCTGGCGCCGCATGCGCGGGCGAGCGCGTCCACGCGCTCCACGAGGTGGGCGGGCAGGTCGATCTCGACGGCGCCGCCCCGGCCGGTGAACACCGCCGGGCGGGGCCGGTCGGTGGGCAGCTCCAGGGCGGCCGCGCCGTCCAGTGTGCTTTCCCAGTAGGCCAGTTGGGGTTCCAGGCCACCGCTGTCGGCGCGCTCGCGCTGCCAGGCGGCGAAGTCGGCGTACTGCACGGGCAGCGGCGGCAGCTGCGCGCCGCGGCCGGTGCGGCGGGCCGCGTAGTGCCGGGCGAGTTCGTCCAGCAGGACGCCCTTGGACCAGCCGTCGGTGACGGCGTGGTGCAGGGCGAGCAGGACGACGTGGTCGTCGTCGGCCAGCTCCCACACGCCGGCCCGCAGCAGGGGCGGCCGGGCGAGGTCGAAGCGGCGGGTGGCGAGCGCCGCGGCGGCCCGGCGCACCCCCTCCAGGCGGGACGGCTCGTCCGGGGCCGCGGGGGCCGGCTCCCAGTGGAGCGGGACGCCCACCGGGTCGCACACCTGCTGCACGGGACGCCCGTCGGACTCGACCAGCGCCGTGCGCAGCACCTCGTGCCGGGTCACCAGGTCGTCGAGGGCCTGCTGCCAGGCGGTGCGGTCCAGGCCGCCGCGCACCCGCCAGCAGTACCACAGCAGGTAGGAGTCGCCGCGGTCGGAGGTGCGGTCCAGGAACCACAGGCGTTCCTGGGCGAAGGACAGCGGCAGCGGCCGGTCGCGGTCGACCGGGACCAGTTCGGCCGCCCCGGAGGCGCGCGCGGCGCTCACCCGGGGGGCGAAGCCGCGGACGGTCGGATGCTCGAACACGGTGCGCAGTTCGATGTCGCGGCCCAGCCGCTGGGCGATCCGGGAGACCGCCATGGTGGCGAGCAGCGAGTGCCCGCCGAGGTCGAAGAAGCTGTCGTCGATGCCGATCCGGTCCACGCCCAGGACGTCGGCCCACACCTCGGCGACGATCCGCTCCGTCTCGTCGCGCGGCGCGGTGAGATGTGGGTCGCCGGCGTCGCGGGTGCGGACCGGGTCGGGCAGGGCGTTGCGGTCGAGCTTGCCGGAGACGCCGACCGGCAGCGCGTCCAGGACGACGAAGTCGGAGGGGATGGCGTAGTGCGGCAGCCGGCGCTCGCACCAGGCGCGCAGCTCCGCCCGGTCCGGCGCCCGCGGCGCGTCCGGCGCCGGTACGACGTAGCCGGTCAGGCTGCGTCCGGTGGCGCGGTCGGGGCGGGCGGCCGCGGCGCCCACGAGCGGGCAGGCGCGCAGCACGGTCTCGATCTCGCCGAGTTCGATCCGGAAGCCGCGGATCTTGACCTGGTCGTCGGTGCGGCCGACGAACTCCAGGTCTCCGCCGGCCCGCCAGCGCACCAGGTCGCCGGTGCGGTACAGGCGGGCGCCGGGCGGCCCGTAGGGGTCGGGCAGGAAGCGTTCGGCGGTCAGCGCGGGCCGGTTCAGATAGCCGCGGGCCACTTCGGTGCCGCCGATGAGGAGTTCGCCGCAGACGCCGACCGGCACGGGTTCGCCGTCGGCGTCGACCACGTACACCCGCCGGTCGCCGAGGGGTCTGCCGATGGGCACGCTGTCCTCGGGGGGCTCGTCGGCGTCGTACGTGGTGGCGGTGACGGTGGTCTCGGTCGGGCCGTAGGCGTTGCACACGCGTACCCAGGGGACGGCGGCGCGCCAGGCGGCGAGGGTGTCGGCCGGGACCGCCTCGCCGCCGAGGACCAGCAGTCGCAGCGAGGCCAGGTCCGCGGCCTGCCGGCGGTCCAGGGAGAGCGTCAGCTCCGACCAGTAGGTGGGCGGCACGTTGACGACGGTCACCTCGTGCCGGCGGACGATCTCGGGGACCTGGGTGGGCAGCCAGGGTTCGTCGGGGCGCATGACGACGGTGGCGCCGGTGGTGAGGGCGGGCAGCACCTGGTCGAGGGAGGCGTCGAAGGAGAAGGAGGCGAACGCCAGCACCCGGTCGGCGGCGGTGATGCCGAGGCGTCGCCGGGCGGCGGCGACGTGGGAGGCGAGCGCCGCGTGCTCCACGCCGACCGCCTTGGGCCGGCCGGTGGATCCGGAGGTGAAGATGACATGCGCGAGTTCGCGGGGATCGGGCCGGTGGCGGGGGCCGTCCGCGGCGGCCGCGACGGCGGTGACGTCGACCGTGGCGGGGGCGAGTCCGGCGGCGGCGCCGGTCGTCGCCGGGTCGGTGACCACACAGCCGAGCCGGGCCTCCCGCGCCATGAACTCAAGCCGTTCGGCGGGGAGTTCGGGGTCGAGGGGGACGTATGCCCCGCCCGCCCGCCAGATGCCCTCGATGGCGGCGACCGACCACGGTCCGCGGCGCAGCAGCACGCCCACGGGGGTGCCCGCGGTGACTCCGGCCGCGCGCAGCGCGACGGCGAGTCCGCCGGTCATCGCGTCCAGTTCGGCGTAGGTGACGCTGTCGGCGCCGCAGCGCAGGGCGGTCGCGTCGGGCCGCCCGGCGAAGGCGACCGGCGCCGGCGGTCCGGACGGCCGGTCGGCGGCCCGGTGCCACTCGGGGCGCGGACGGGCCGGCGCCCCGGGCCCGGTGGGCAGGTCGCGGAGCAGGTCCTGCACGGGTGCGTCGGGGTCGGCCAGGACGGCCCGCAGCAGTGCCGGGTAGGCGCGGGCGAAGGCGCGCATGGTGCCGGCGTCGAACAGCGCGGTGGCGTACTGCAGGACGGCGGCGATGCTGCCGTCCGTGCGCAGGGTCAGGTCCAGGAAGACGTCCAGCGGGGTCTCGGCGAGCGGCGGCTCGACGAGGGTCACCTCCAGGCCGGGCATCCGTATCGGGCGGATCGGGTTGTTGAGCAGGGTGAACGAGGCCTGGGCGAGCGGGTGCCGGGACAGGTCGCGGGAGCCGCCGAGCGCGCCGACGACGAGGTCGAAGGGGGCCTCGGCGTGCGCGAGGTCGGCCGGGACCCGGGCGCGCACCCGGTCGAGCAGCGCGGCGAAGCCGGGCCTGCCGGACAGGTCGGTACGCAGGACGACGGTGTTGACGAGCGGGCCGATCAGCGTGTCGGCGCCACGCTGGGCGCGGTCGGCGAGCGTGCTGCACACGGCGACGTCGGTGCGGCCCGACCAGTGGCCGAGGAGTGCCTGGTAGGCGGTGAGCAGCAGCATGTAGCGGGTGGCGCGCCGGGACCGGGCCAGCGTGTCGACGGCGGCCACCAGGTCGGCGGGCAGGTCGAAGCGGACGACGTCGCCGGAGCCGTCCCAGACGCGGGGGCGTGGCCGGTCGGTGGGCAGGTCGAGCGGACCGAGTCCGGCGAGCCGGTCCCGCCAGTGGGCGAGCAGGCGCTCCAGGCGCTCGCCGGAGAGGCGTTCGGCCTGTGCGCGGGCGAGGTCGGCGTACCGCAGGGCGGGCGGGGCGAGGGGTTCGCCGCGGTAGCCGGCGGCGAGTTCGTCCAGCAGCACGCCCCACGACCAGCCGTCCACGGCGATGTGGTGCACCTCGACGAGCAGCAGGTGCTCCTCGGGCGTCACCCGGGCCAGCGTCGCCCGGATCGGGGCCTGCGCGGACAGGTCCACGGGGCGGCCGAGGCAGCGGTCGAACAGGTCGGCCGGGCCGGTCGCCTCGGTGTGTTCCAGGATCATGCCCGTCGGCGGGTCGAGGACCGGCACCGGTTCGCCGTCGACGGCGGTGAACCGGGTGCGCAGCACCTCGTGCCGGTCCACGATCCCGGACAGCGACCGCTCCAGCCGGCCCGCGTCCAGGGGGCCGCGCAGCCGCAGCACCAGCGGGAGCATCGATCCGGTGGAGGAGCCCGCCAGCTGGTCCAGGAACCACAGCCGGCGCTGGGCGAAGGACGCCGTGCGGGTGTCCACGTAGTTCGGTGCCCCCTTGGGGGCCGGGCCTGTTGTCACTGTGAGCCTCCCAGCCGAGTCGTGGCAGCAGACTGCCGCCGGCCCGGCGCGGCCCATAGGGAAGAAGACGCAGCACCACCGGCAGACCGGCCTGCCGTTCCGGCCGGGCGGCGTCCGGGATCCGTACGCCGGTGGCGCGGCCGGCCCACCGCGCGGGCTGCGGCGCGCCCGGGGACCGGTCGGCCACGGCACCGCTCCGGTCGTGCCTGCGCCGACCGGGCAGCGGCCGAAGGGGTGAACCGGAAGGCCCGCCCCGGCTCCGGCCCGCCGGTCAGCGCCTGCCGCACGGCCGGGACGGCCGGGACAGGGTTTGCCCGGTGGTGTGCGCTGACACAGGATCGGGCTGTCACGGCAGGACGGAAGCGCACGGAACGGACGGGATCGGTGCGATGACTGGCAATCCGGAGGACCGGGCTCGTCAGGGTCCCGGTGGTCTTCGCCGGCGGCGCCTGCTCGGTGCCGCGGCGGCGGGCGCCGCCGGGATGACAGCCGCCGTGCTGAGCGGCTGCGATCGTGCCGCGCCGAGTGCCCGCCGGCCCGGTGCGGTGCGGCGAAGCGCCGCGGCGGAGCCGGGCTGGCAGCTCGCGTCGGCCGGTCCGGCCGACGCGGTCCAGGGGTACGCGGACCGGATCAGCGTCCGGCCCGGTGAGGAGTTCGGGTTGTACGTGTCGACCACCGCACGGAGTTTCCGCGTCTCGGCGTTCCGGGTGGGCTGGTACGGCGGCGCGCAGGCGGGGCTGGTCTGGCGGTCCGGACGGACCCCCGGGCGGGTCCAGAGCGGCAGCGAGGTGAGCCGGGACACCCGGACCGTGCGGGCCGGCTGGGAGCGCAGCCTGACGGTCAGGGCCGAAGGCTGGCCGGAGGGCGCCTACCTGCTGCGGCTGGACGCCGACAGCGGCCACCAGCGCTACGTGCCGTTGATCGTCCGCTCCGCCACGGCCGTGGGCCGGACCCTGCTCGTGCACGCCCCGGCGACGTGGCAGGCGTACAACCGGTGGGGCGGTTACAGCCTCTACGAGGGCGCGGACGGTTCGTACGCCTCCCGCTCACTGGCGGTCAGCTTCGACCGGCCGTACGACCGGACCGGCGCGGAGAAGTTCCTGGTCTACGAGCGGGCAGCGGTGGTCCTGGCCGAGCGGCTGGGCATACCCCTGGCGTACACCACCGGCATCGACGTCCACCTCGACCCCCGGGTGCTGCGCGGTGCGACCACGGTGGTGACGCTCGGCCACGACGAGTACTGGACGCCGGAGCAGCGCCGGTACGTCACGGAGGCCCGTGACGCGGGCACCAACCTGGCCTTCCTCGGCGCCAACACCTGCTTCCGGCGGGTCCGTCTGGAGCCCGGCCCGCACGGCGGTGTCCGCACGGTGGTCTGCTACAAGACCGACTACCTCCTCGATCCGTACCTCGAGCGGCACCCGACGATGGCCACCACCGACTTCCGCGCCGGACCCGGTGCCGACCCGGAGTCCTCGCTGACCGGCGTGATCTACGAGGGCTTCCCCACCGATGCGCCCTACCGGGTGGAGAACGCCGGGCACTGGGTCTTCCAGGGCACCGGCGTGCGGAAGGGCGACAGCTTCGCGCACCTGGTCGGGGTCGAGTACGACCGGGTCAGCCCGGGCTTCCCGACTCCGGCGCCGATCGAGATCGTGGCCCACTCCCCGCTGGTGTGCAAGGGCCGCCACAGCCATTCGGACTCGGCGTACTACACGGTGCCCAGCGGCGCGGGCGTCTTCGCGACGGGGACGATGCGCTGGGTGGAGGGGCTGATGGCGGGGACCCCCGAGGGCGGCCGCGACCACTCGATGGACACCCGCACCAGGAAGTTCGTCGTCGAGGTCACGCAGAACCTGCTGAACGGCTTCGCCACGGGACCGGCCCGCAGGTCCCGGCCCGCCCCGCGCGACAACGTGAGCCGCGTCTACGGAAGCTGACCGCCCGGCCCGGTCACCCGCCCCGGCGTCGTCGCCGGCGGGCCCGCCCGGCTTGTCAGGTCAGAGCCAGGTCAGGCGCCACAGGCGGAATGCGCCCGTGCCGTCCAACAAGTACTGGCCGCCGCCGACGTCTTCACTGGTGACGACGTACTCCTTCGCCTGCCACAGGGGGATGACGGGGACATCGCGAGCGACGGTCTCCTGCAGCTCTTTCAGGGTGTCGTCGGCCTTGGCCCGGTCGGCGTAGCGTTGGCTCACGGCGATTGCCCGGTCCACGGTCCCGCTGCTGTAACCGGTGTTCATCGTGCCGCCTGTGCCGACGAGCTGGCTGCCGAAGGTGTCCGGGTCGGGGTAGTCGGCGACCCAGCCGACCGCGTAGGCGTCGAGCGTGCCGCCCGCCCACCGCTTCTGGAACTCAGTCCACTGCAATCCGTTGAGCTTGACTCTGAACAGGCCGCCGGTCTCCAGCTGCCGTTTGATTTCCGCGGCCTCTTCGGCGGCGGCACCGCGGCCCTCGGCATAGCTGTAGGTGAAGTGCACCGGCAGGGTCACACCGGCCTCGGTGAGCAGTTGGCGCGCCTTGCCGATGTCCGGACTGGAATAGTGGTCGAAGAAGGAGGTGGTGTGGCCGATGAGGCCCGCGGGGATGAGTGAGTAGAGCGGGTCGACGGTGCCCCCGTAGAGGGTGGCCGCGAGTCGGGGACGGTCGATCAGCCAGGCCAGGGCCTGCCGGACCCTGAGGTCGTGCAGTGGTTTCCCTTCCCGGACGTTGAGATAGAGGTTGCGGGTCTCGGAGCTGGTGGTTTCCGATACGTGTTGTCCGGGGTCGCTGGGATCCAGGTCGGCGAGGACTTTGGGGGGCAGCTGCCGGGTGGCGACGTGGATCTTGCGGCTCTTCCAGGCGCTGTCGAGGGCGCCGGGAGTGCTGTAGTAGCGCAGCTCGATGGGCCGGCCGGACTCCTTCGCGGCGCCCTTGTAGTGGGTGTTGGGCGACAGCACCACCTTTTCGCCCTTGACGTACGAGCTCAGAGTGTAGGGGCCGGTGCCGTCGACCTGGTCACCGGTGCGCAGGGCGTCTTCCGGGTATTTGGTCGAGTCGACGATCGAGCCCGCCCCGGTGGCCACCTTGAAGGGGAACGTGGTGTCCGGGGCGGACAGTCTGAAGGTGACGACGCGTCCTTCGGCCTCCACCGAGGTGAGGGTGTCGAGCAGGGCCGACGGGCCGACGTCGGAGTTGATCTTCTTGACGCGTTCGAAGGAGAACTTCACGTCCTCGGCCGTCATGGCGCGTCCGCTGGGGAAGGTGATCCCGTCGCGCAGTTCGCAGCGGTAGGTGCGCAGGTCCGCGGCGACGAAGGCGCAGCTCTTGGCCGCGTCCGGTACGGGCTCGGCGCCGCCGGGCTCGAGGGTCAGCAGCGTCTGGAAAACGTTGCTGTACAGGGCCAGGGAGCCGGCGTCGTAGCCGCCGGCCGGGTCGAGGGACGTGGCGGCGTCCGTCGTGCCGACCTTGATCACCTTTCCCGGTTGCTCGTCCGACGGCAGCAGCAGCCAGCCTGTCGCCGCGACTCCTGCGAGTGCGAGCAAGCCGGCGAGGACGCGTATACGGGCCGTTCTCATCGGTATTTTCCCTCTCCGGGTCTCAAGTTCACGATCGAAACGGGAGCTCACCGGATCCGCCTTACGGTTTCACCCAGCCTGGATGCGGCCCATTTCTGCGGCGGTGGAACTCGCGCCGACAGCGGCTGTGTGAGTCCGAGCGCGGCCGCTGCGCGCCCCACGCTCCCGGAGTCCGCGATCGCGCACAGCATGCGCAGGCGGCGCAGCCGCAGATCCATCAGTACACCTCGCTGTGTGGCGGAAACGGCAAGCGAATTATGCGTGCGCGCCGATTCCTGTGGGGCTAGGTCGTACTTCTTGCGTGAAGTCTTATGCCGGGCCTGATGGTTCTGTTATGACCGGAACTATTGCCATGGCGGGGCCCACGGGCCTTGACTCCTGATCCCGGACACACGAGACACTGGATCCCGAGGATCCGAGAACGGACATCTCCTGGTCATGATGAGTTGTCGGCCGCGGTTCGAGGCGGACGCGGTCGCGCTGCACCGGTCGCAGGCCGAGGCGACGACCGGACAGGTCGCCGCCGGTCCGGGTCAGCCCCGAGACCCCGCGGCACTGAATCCGGGCCGCCAGTGCGAGCCGGCCCCGGGGACGCCGGGAGAATGGCCGGCGGATCCTCCGACGCCGTCGGAGGCGGAGAATTCCACGCTGCGCCCTTTTCAGCAGCAGCTCACCGGCGAGAACCGGATCGCCGCGGAAGCGTGATGACGGAAAAACCGAATACGCCTCGCCCGGAACGCCTTTTGTGAGCACGTACCCGCGAAAGGAAGCAGCCGGTGTCGTGCTTTCACGGCGCTTGGCCGTGGAAGGCGAGCGGGGATATTTTCCGGTGCGACGATTCGCACGGCACAAAGGCGGTTGGCCTTGCGGACGATCATGACGGCCGGGGCCCGATGGGCGGCCGGCCTACCGGGGCGTCAGCGGCAGGGTCCGCATCCCGCACCGGGGCAGCGGGGAGACCCTGTCCGCGGGCCAGGAGGCGGTGAACCGGTCCCACGCGAAGATCCGCGCTCCGGCCGAGCTGGTCCCCGGCCGACGTTACCGCTCACCCGCGAGGTCGAGATCACCCCTGCTCGTCTCGACCACGCCCTGAGCACTCCGGGGACGGCGCCACGGACGGGCGATCGGACCGGACACCGCCCGCCACCACGCCTCCACCGGCAGCTTCCCCCTCGGCTCGAACGGCTCGCCCGGCCGCGGGAACGCCACCGCCTGGCCGGCCTCCTCGGCCGCGGCCAGCGTCCACTCCCCCGGCTCGGCCCAGGCGTGCGGGGCGAGGTTGAAGGTGCCCCAGTGGATCGGCAGCAGCACCCCGTCCGGGGCGCCGCCCTGGAGGTCCAGGTGGGCCCGCAGGCCCTCCTCGGGCGTCATGTGGATGTCCGGCCAGAACTCGCTGTACGCGCCGACCTGGATCATCGTGACGTCGAACGGGCCGTGCGCGGCGCCGATGTCCTTGAAGCCCTCGAAGTAGCCGGTGTCGCCGCTGTGGTAGATCCGGTGCTCCTCGCCGGCGACGGCCCAGGACGCCCACAGGGTGTGCTGGGTGTTGCGCAGGCCGCGGCCGCAGAAGTGGCGGGCCGGGGTGGCGGTGAGCGTGAGCCCGCCCACCCTCGTCTCCTCGTGCCAGTCCAGCTCGCGCAGCCGGGTCGCGGAGACGCCCCAGTGCTCCAGGTGGGCGCCGACGCCGAGCGGCACGGCGAACACGGTGTCCGTGTCCGCCAGCGCCTTGATCGTGGGCATGTCCAGGTGGTCGTAGTGGTCGTGCGAGACGACGACGACGTCGACCGGCCCGAGGGCGGCCAGCGGCAACGGCACCGGGTGCAGCCGCCGGGGACCGACGAAGGAGAACGGGGAGCAGCGCGCACCCCACACCGGGTCGAACAGCACCCGCCGGCCGTCGATCTCGGCGAGCACGCCGGAGTGGCCCATCCAGGTCACCCTGAGTCCGGTGGCGGGCGGCGCGGCGGTGTCGGCGAGGGTGGTGGGGTGCACCGGGACGGTGCCCCGGGGAGCGCGGCGGGGCCGTTCGTCCCGGTCGAAGAAGACCTTCGCGAAGTCGAGCGTCGAACCCGAGGGCCGGGTGCGCGCGACACCCCCGGGGTTCTGGAAGACGCCGTCCTTGAAGTGCGGTGATCTGCGGATGCGCGCGAGGCGCTCACCGCTCGGGTCCGCGCCGAAGGCCGCGGGCCGCAGCGCGCGGAGCCCGGAGCGCAGATGACGGGAACCGGACACGGGACCTCCAGGTCGGATCGGAGGCCTTCCATTATGGTCGGCCCCGCCGACGACGCCCGGTTCACCGGGCCCGGCGGGGGCTTTCCAAGGAAAGACCAAAGATGCGGCGGCCGGTACGGACCGGCCGCCGCCGGCGATGCCGTCTTCAGGACCGCGCCCCCGGCATGGGCACCGCCGTCCCGCTCACCCGGACGCGCGGGTCCCCGTCCCGCAGGTCGACCGTGAGCGTGGACGGCCGCCCCAGGTCATGGCCCTGATGGAGGGTGAGGCGGGCCTCGGGGGCGACCGCGCCGAGGGTGCGCAGGTAGGCGCCCAGCGCGGCGGCGGCCGCACCGGTGGCGGGGTCCTCCACCACACCGCCGACGGGGAACGGGTCGCGGACGTGGAAGACGTCCTCGCGCTCCCGCCAGACCAGTTGCAGAGTGGTCAGGTCCAGACGGTTCATCAGGGCGGTGAGGCGCTCGAAGTCGTAGTCCAGGGCGGCCAGTCGGGCGCGGCCGGCCGCCGCCAGCACCAGGTGCCGGGCGCCCGCGAAGGCGATGCGCGGCGGCAGCGCCGGGTCCAGGTCGGCGGCGGGCCAGTCCAGGGCGGCCAGGGCCTCGGCGACGTCGTCGGCGGCCGCGTCGGCGACGTACGGCTCGACGCTGGTCAGGGTCGCGCGCAGGGCGCCGGACGGCCCGGCCGCCACCGACACCGGGACGTCGCCGGCCTGCGTCACGAACAGCAGCTCGCCGGGCCCGGTCCGCTCGGCGAGGGCGACGGCGGCCGCGACCGTGGCGTGCCCGCAGAACGGCACCTCCGCCCTGGGGCTGAAGTACCGCACGGTGAAGACCCGTCCGGGGTCGGTGCCGGGCCGCTGTGGACCGGGGGTCAGGAACGCGGTCTCCGAGTAGCCGACCTCGGCGGCGACGGCGAGCATGGCGGCGTCGCCGAGACCGCTCGCGTCGAGGACGACCCCGGCCGGGTTGCCCCCGGCGGGGTCGTCGGAGAAGGCGGTGTAGTGCAGCACACCCGTCGCGGTGGCGTCGCTCGTCGTCATGTACGGGCAGAACACCGCCCGCCGACCGGCTGTTCCCGGCCGGCCGTACGGAATACGGGGTACCGAGTGACGGGGTACTGCGTACGGAGTCGCCGGTCGGCGGCGCGTGCCCGGGACGCGCCGGAGCGCCGGGTCAGGCGACCGACTCGATCCGCAGTTTGATGTCGTACGGGGACAGCATCCCCTTCGCCTGGACGTGGTCGCCGGACGACTCACCCCGCAGGCGCCGGCCGATCCAGGGCACCAGGTACTCGCGCGCCCACTGCACGTCGTCCCGCCGGATCTCGAGGGTGCCGCGCGGCGGGAGCGGCGGCCAGGCCTGCTCGGGGTCGGCCGGCACCTCCACGCCGAGGACCTGCCCGGCCCGCAGCGCCACCCGCGTGTGCCCCTCGGGTGAGAGGTGGAGCCGGTCGTGGTCCCAGGCCCGGCGGTCCTGGATGGACTTCAGGGACCACAGGTCCAGCACGGGACAGCCGTAGCGGTCGGCGATGGCCCGCACATGGCCGTTGTAGGTGGCGATCTTGCCGCGCAGGCGCTTGAGCACCGGCACGCCACGGGTGTCGAAGCCCGTCGTCACCATGACGGTGCCGACGGCCTCGGTGAGCCGTGCGACCGCCCGCTCGAAGCGTTCGGCGACCTCGTCGGGGTCGGTGCCGGGCCGGAGGATGTCGTTGCCACCCGCGCAGAAGGACACCAGGTCCGGGGCGAGTTCGACGGCCTGCGGGACCTGCTCGGCCACGATCTGGTCGAGCAGCCTGCCGCGCACGGCGAGGTTCGTGTACGTGAAGTCGCCCTCGGGCCGCCGGTCGGCGAGGAGCACCGCGAACCGGTCCGCCCAGCCGACGAACGCCCCGCCGGGACCCGGGTCGCCGACGCCCTCGGTGAAGCTGTCCCCCACCGCGACGTACGACCCGATCACTGATCTGCTGTCACTCTTCGAATCGTCTGCCACAGCAGGTCATGATTCACCGTTCAATGTGACCTACGCGACCGTAGGGAGGGCTTGACGAACGGTGAGATAAGCCACGCCTAAATTGTTCGCCAAACCCGGAATAAGCCGTCCTCGCGCCCGGCGACGGCCGAGGGCCGGACCCGGGGATCGGGGTCCGGCCCTCGGCGGCGTGCCGGGCGGTCGGGGAGCCGTCAGCCGACGGCGACGCCCTTGGAGCGGAGGTAGCCGACCGGGTCCACGTCGGAGCCGTAGTTCGGCGTGGTGCGGATCTCGAAGTGCAGGTGCGGGCCGGTCACGTTGCCGGTCGCGCCGGAGAGGCCGATCTGCTGGCCGGCGGTGACGGTCTGGCCGGCCGAGACGGAGAGCTGCGAGAGGTGTGCGTACTGGGCGTAGTAGCCGTCGGCCAGCTGGATGACGACCTGGTTGCCGTAGGCGCCGCCCCAGCCCGCGGAGACGACCGTGCCGGCGCCCACGGCCTTCAGCGAGGTGCCGGTCGGCACGACGAAGTCGATGCCGGTGTGGTAGCCGCTGGACCACATGCTGCCCGCGACGCGGTATCCGGTGCCGACGCCGGACCCGGCTACCGGGAGGGTGTAACCGCTGGAGGTGCCGGTGGACTCGGCGGCCTGGGTGACCGTCGCCTGCTGCGCGGAGGACGCGTCGGAGGAGGAGGACGGGGAGCCGGCGGAAGGCGCGGGAGCCGAAGAGGAGGACGAAGACGAAGAGGCCGACGAAGAGGCCGACGAAGACGGCGAAGAGGACGAAGGCGATGAAGACGACGAAGAGGACGACGAGGACGACGAGGAGGACGACGACTTGGTGGCGCCGCTCGTGGCCTTCTTGCCGATGACGAGCTTCAGGCCGGGGTGGATCAGCGACGGGTCGTCGCCGACGGCCTGGCGGTTGTCCGCGTACAGCTTCTTCCAGCCGCCGCGGACGCCCCGCTCCTCGGCGATCTTCGAGAGGCAGTCGCCCTCGCGCACCGAATAGGTCCGCACCCGCGCACTGTTCGCGGCCTTCCCCTTCGCGGCCTTCTTCCCCTCGGCCGCCGTCTTCTCGGCGCCGGAAAGGGACCGCACGGTCTTCTGCGAAACCGGCTGCCCGGTGTCGGCGTGGGCGCCGGTGGCCCCCAGCAGGGGGAGGGCGAGGGCGGCGCCGCCGGTTCCGGCGACGGCGATGGAGCGGGTGAAGCGCTGGGACTTGGGGCGGCGGTGCTTACCCTTCGCGGGCATGACGAATTCCTCTCCGGCGCCTGCGAGGTGAGCTGTCGGGTGCGGACTGGAGATGTCCGGCCGCGTTGTGGGCGCGACTTGACCCCAAGCCTGTTCCGGAGACCGGACAGGCGGTTCTACCTGTGGGTCCCCCGCTCCTGCCGTGCACGGGTGAGTGTGCGGGATTCCGGGCGGCGGCAGGATTCGGCGTCCGCCCGGATTGCGTGGCGAACGTAAGCGACCACGACACGAAGGGACAAGCAAGAGGTCGCGCCAGGCGCACGTTTCCCTTGATCCCTTACCGGAATCCGCGGTCACCCTCCGTCGATTCCGAGCCGGCTCCAGCAGCCAAATTCCTTGAAAAGCACCACGCATTACGTGAACATGACGGGCGACTCACGGTGACCGATATGACGATGCTCACGCGACCTCGCGCCAGCATTCCTCATTCCGGAGCGAGTTGGAATGAAATCCACCCAAAGCGCCAATTCGGACAGAAGACTCAGACAAGGGCGATGCGGCAGGGAAACACCTTCGGGACACATGAATCGTTTCGCGGCATTCGTGCACTCTCGCCACCGACTCGCCACGGAATCGCCATGGACTCCCAGGGGGCAGTCCGCACACCCCTGCTGAGCGGGGGTGTGCGTGTCGTATCGTCAAGGAGGTGCCCGTCGACGAGCAGCGCCGGCGGGGACGGCTGGGAGGAGCCCCCGTGACGCAGCAGATTCCGTCGACCGAGCCCGAGCTGGCAGGAGTCCGCAACTTCCGCGACGTGGGAGGCCTGCCGACGGTGGACGGACGACGGGTGCGCCACGGAGTGCTGTTCCGCAGCGGCCACCTCGCGCACGCCACCGCGGAGGACGCCGCCTTCCTCGCCTCGCTGGGGCTGCACACGGTCTTCGACTTCCGCAACGCGGCGGACCAGAAGCTGGAGGGCCCGGACGTCGAGCTGCCGGGCGTGCGCAATGTGAACCTGCCGCTGAGCGACCCGGCGGACGGCGCCGAGTTCTGGAAGATGGTCCGGCACGGAGACCTCGACCAGCTGCGCGAGATACTCGGGGGCGGCAAGGCGGCCGGCCGCATGATCGGCTCCTACCGCCTGCTCATCAAGGAGCGCACCGGCGAGCACACGCGCGTGCTGCGCGCGCTGGCCGAGGACAGCGTGCCCGCACTGATGCACTGCGCCGCGGGCAAGGACCGCGCGGGCCTGTCCGTCGCCGTGACGCTGCTCGCCGTGGGCGTGGAGCGGGATGCGATCTTCGCCGACTACCTGGAGTCGAACGCCAAGCACCGCCGCTACCGGGTGCAGCGCGGCGACAGCTCGGCCTCGGCCTACTCCCCCGAGGTCATGGAGCTGCTCAGCCCGCTGTTCGAGGCGCGCGAGGAGTACCTGGCGGCGGCCTTCGAGACCATCGAGGAGACGTGGGGCGGCGTCGAGCCCTACCTGGCGCAGGGACTCGGCGTCACTCCGGCGGTCCGGGAGCGGCTGCGCGAGCGCCTGCTCGACTGACGCCGCCGAGGACGCGGCGGGCTGCCGCCCAGGACGCGGCGGGCTACTTGGCGCCCACCGAGAACAGCAGGTAGATGAAGCCCGCGAAGAGGTGGCCCGCCGCGATGTAGATGATGAGGCGGATCCACAGGGAGCGCGGGAACTTCTCCTCGTAATTGCTCATGGCATGTCTCCGATGGTCGGGCCCAGGCACAGCGCGGCCGTGGGACTCTGCAACAGGGTGTGGACGAACAGCAGCTCGACCCCTTCGGGGTCCAGCGCCGCGATGCGGTGCGGCGTCAGCGAGTCGAAGTGCGCGCTGTCGCCGGGACCGAGCCGGTGTGTGGCGTCCCCGAGGCGCAGCCACAGCCGCCCCGTGAGGACGTACAGCCACTCCTCCCCGGGATGCACGCGCACGATGTCGCCCTGGGTGCCGTACGGCGCGTGGACCCGCAGGGCCTGCATGCCCCGGCCGGAGGCGCCGGCCTGCCAGTAGGTCCAGCCACCCGCGGCGGTGGGTTCCATGTCGACGGCGCGCACCACGGCGTTACGGTCGGCGACCGTCTCGCCGAGCAGCTCGGAGACCGTCGTACCGTAGATGCGGGCGAGCCCGAGGAGGACCGGCAGCGAGGGCTGCCGCTGCCCGGTCTCCAGCCGGGAGAGGTGGGCCGGGGACAGTCCGGCCGCGCGGGCCGCGGCCTCCAGGGTGAGGGAGGCGCGGCGGCGCAGGGCGCGGAGCTGCGGCGCGACGGCGGGCAGATCTGCCACCGGTCCCGCCGGCTGCTCGAACTCGGCTTCCGGGGAGCTCATACCCCCATTGAGCCGCAGCTTTACCTCTGGGGCAAATTTCTTGCCTCAGAGGCAAAGAGTGCTCGGCCGGTGGCAGGGACTGCTCGACCGGCGGCCGGGCTAGCGGTTGGCGACGGCCTGTTTGATCAACGTCTTGCCGAAGTCCCACATCAGCCCGCCTCCATTGTGCGCCTCGTCCATCACCTCCGTGAAGGCGGCCACGAACCGGTCCACCTCCGGCTCGCCGATGATCAGCGGCGGGATCAGCTTGATGACCTCCAGGTGGTCGCCGGAGACCTGGGTGAGGACGCGGTGGCGCTGCAGCAGCGGAACGACGACCATCTGCGCGAACAGCCCCTTGCGGGCGGCCTGCAGCATGGCCCACCGGCTGCGCAGCTTCAGCGACCTGGGCCGGCCGAACTCGATGCCGATCATCAGCCCGCGGCCGCGGACGTCGGCGAGCAGCTCGTACTTGTCGGTCAGCGCCGCGAGCCGGGACCTCAGGCGGTCGCCCGTCATCCGGGCGTTGGCGACGATCTGCTCGTTCTCCATGACCGACAGCACGGCCAGCCCGGCCGCCATGGCCTGGGCGTTGGCCCCGAAGCTCGCCGAGTGGACGAGGACGCGGTCCATCGACGAGTAGACCTTCTTGAAGATCCAGTCCTTGCCGAGCGTCGCCCCGACGGGCACGTACCCGCCCGACAGCGCCTTGGCCACGCACACCAGGTCCGGCTCGACGCCCTCCTCGTGCTGGTAGGCGTAGAAGTCGCCGGTCCGGCCGAGGCCGGTCTGCACCTCGTCGGCGATGAGCAGCGCCTTGTGCCGGCGCAGCAGTTCCTGCGCGGCCCGCAGGTAGCCGGGCGGGGCCTCGTACACGCCCTTGCCCTGGACCGGCTCCACGATCAGGGCGGCGACGTCGCCCTTGCTCAGCTCCCGCGCCAGGGCGTCGAGGTCGCCGAGGGGGACGGCGGTGTCGGGCAGCAGCGGGGCGAAGCCGTCCCGGAAGCCGGTCTCGCCGTTGACCGACAGCGAGCCCGTCGTCAGCCCGTGGAAGGCGTGCTCGCAGTACAGCACCCTGGGCCTGCCGGTGGCGTAGCGGGCGAACTTCAGCGCGCCCTCGACCGCCTCCGTGCCGCTGTTGCCGAAGAACACCCGGTCCAGGTGCGGGCTGTGCGCGAGGAGCTTCTCGGCCAGCAGCCCGGGCAGCGGCTGGCAGTCGAAGCGGGTGAGGTCGGCGAGCGAGGCGTCGAGGACGTCGTGCAGCGCCTTGCGGACCACCGGATGATGGCGGCCCAGGCCCATCACCCCGAACCCGGCGAGCATGTCCAGGTAGTCGTTGCCGTCCGCGTCCCAGAAGTACGCGCCCTCGCCGCGCTCGTAGACCTTGTCGAAGCCGATGGTGTGCAGCATGCGCGGGAGCTGGTGGTTGAGGTACCTGGTGTGCAGCTCGTAGCGCTCGGCTCCGCGCTCGGCCAGGAGTGCGCCGAGGTCGAACTCCTTGCTCATTCAGCCCTCTCCTTGACTGGGGCGGCCCCCGCCGGGTCGGCGGCGGCTTCCTTGGCGGCCAGGCTCGCGCTGATCCGCCCGGCCACCTCCACCGGCGTGAGCCCGATGTCGGCCAGCACCTCGGCACGCCTGGCGTGCGCGAGGAACTGCTCCGGAATCCCGAACCTCCGCACCGGTACGTCGACTTCGGCGTCGCCGAGGGCCAGCGCCACCGCGGACCCGACGCCGGCCGCGCGGCTGTTGTCCTCCACGACGGCCACCAGGCGGTGTGCGGCGGCGAGCCCCGGCAGCGCCGGATCGACCGGCTTGACCCACCGGGGGTCCACCACCGTGCACCCGATGCCGCGCGCCTGGAGCAGCTCCGCCGCCTGGAGGCAGACCGGCGCCATGACGCCGACCGCGACCAGCAGCACCTCGGGCCGGTCCGCGCGGTGCAGCACGTCCATGCCGCCCACCCGGTCGACCGCCGGGATCCGCGGTCCGACCGACTCCTTCGGGAACCGGACCAGGGTCGGCGCGTCGTCGACGGCGACCGCCTCACGCAGCTGGGCGCGCAGCTGGTCGGCGTCGCGCGGGGCGGCGATGCGCAGTCCGGGTACCACCTGGAGGACGGACATGTCCCACATGCCGTTGTGGGAAGCACCGTCCACGCCCGTGACACCGGCCCGGTCCAGCACGAAGGTGACCCCGCAGCGGTGCAGTGCCACGTCCATCAGGAGCTGGTCGAAGGCACGGTTGAGGAAGGTGGCGTAGACGGCGACCACCGGGTGCAGCCCGCCGGTCGCCAGTCCGGCCGCGGAGACCGCCGCGTGCTGCTCGGCGATGCCGACGTCCCACACCCGGCCGGGGAAGCGGGCGGCGAACCTGCCGAGGCCCACCGGGTGCAGCATGGCCGCGGTGATCGCGACGACGTCCTCGCGTTCCTCGCCGATCCGGACGATCTCGTCGCCGAACACCGAGGTCCAGGACGGGGCGTCGGCGGGTGTGAGCGGTTCGCAGGTGCGCGGGTCCATCACGCCGACGGTGTGGAAACGGTCCTCCTCGTGCGCGAGGGCGGGCTCGTAGCCGCGGCCCTTCTCGGTGAGGCAGTGGACGAGGACCGGCCCGTGGAAGCGCTTCGCGCGCCGCAGCGCCGACTCCACGGCCCCGATGTCGTGTCCGTCGATCGGGCCGACGTACTTCAGGCCCAGGTCCTCGAACATGCCCTGCGGGGCGAAGGCGTCCTTGAAGCCCTTCTTCGCGCCGTGCAGCGACTCGTAGACGGTGTGGCCGACCAGCGGGGTGCGCAGCAGGACCTCCTTGCCCCAGGCGAGGACCTTCTCGTAGCCGTCGGTGGTGCGCAGGGTGGCCAGGTGGTCGGCGAGCCCGCCGATGGTCGGCGCGTAGGAACGCTCGTTGTCGTTGACGACGATGATCAGCGGCCGGTCCTTGGCGGCCGCGATGTTGTTCAGCGCCTCCCAGGCCATGCCGCCGGTCAGCGCGCCGTCGCCGATGACCGCGACGACGTGCCCCTTCTCCCCCTGCACCTGGCGCGCCTTGGCGAGCCCGTCGGCCCAGCCGAGCGCGGTGGAGGCGTGGCTGTTCTCGATGACGTCGTGCTCGGACTCCTCGCGCGAGGGGTAGCCGGACAGGCCGCCCTTGCCGCGCAGCTTGGAAAAGTCCTGACGTCCCGTCACCAGCTTGTGGACGTAGCTCTGGTGGCCGGTGTCCCACAGGATGCGGTCGACCGGCGACTCGAAGACCCGGTGGAGCGCGACGGACAGTTCCACCACCCCCAGGTTGGGTCCGAGGTGACCACCGGTCCTGGCGACCGCGTGCACCAGGAACTCCCTGATTTCTCCGGCCAGTTCGCGAACCTCCGGCTCAGCCAGCGCTTTCAGGTCGCGTGGTCCCCGGATGGTCTCCAGAATCGTCACGCTCGAGCCCCCTTCGGTCCTGCTGTTCAACTCACGGTGACGGCCGGCTCCCCCGACGCGCCGTCCTGCTCCATCTGCTCCGCCAGTTTCATGGCCTCTTCGATCAGGGTCTCGACGATCTTCGACTCGGGAACGGTCTTGATGACCTCGCCCTTGACGAAGATCTGCCCCTTGCCGTTGCCGGAGGCGACGCCCAGATCGGCCTCCCGCGCCTCACCGGGCCCGTTGACCACACAGCCCATGACCGCCACCCGCAGCGGGACCTCCATACCGGTCAGCCCCGCCGTGACCTCCTCCGCCAGCTTGTACAC
>NZ_JAYMHD010000047.1:0-2627 GCF_035656535.1 Streptomyces sp. H51 | reverse complement strand
GCGAACCCCGCCGCGAACACCGGCGACGCATCCAACAACCCCACCCCCATCCCCACCCACTGCGACCCCTGACCCGGGAAAACGAACACCACCCTCCCCCCGGTGTCGGCGGCTTGGTGGTCGGCGACTCCGCTGGTCACGTGGTCTGCGGTGCGGTCCTCGGCGAGGGCGGCGAGGCCGGCCAGCGCGGTCTCGCGGCTGTCGAGGACGACGGCGGCGCGGTGCTCCAGGTGGGAGCGGGCGGTGGCGAGGGTCAGGGCGACGTCCGAGAGGGGCAGGTGGAGGTCGGCGGCGAGGTGGTCGTGCAGGCGGCGGGCCTGGTCGCGCAGTGCGGCCGGGTTGCGGCCGGAGAGTACCCAGGGCACGGTGGCCGCGAGGACGCCGGCGACGGCGGGGCGGCCGGTGTCGCCGGGGGCACGGTTGTCGGCGGTGTCGGTCGCGGCGGGCGGCTGCTCCAGGACGACGTGCGCGTTGGTGCCGCTGATGCCGAAGGAGGAGACGCCGATGCGGCGCGGGTGCCCGGTGTCGGGCCAGGCGCGGTCCTCGGTGAGGAGGCGGACGTCCCCGTTCTCCCATTCGATGTGCGGGGACGGGGCGTCGACGTGCAGGGTCCTGGGCAGGACGCCGTGGCGCAGGGCGAGGACGGATTTGATGACGCCGGCGACGCCGGAGACGGCCTGGGTGTGGCCGATGTTCGACTTCAGGGAGCCGAGCCACAGGGGCCGGTCGGCGGGGCGTCCCCGTCCGTAGGTGGCGAGCAGGGCGTGGGCCTCGATCGGGTCGCCGAGGCGGGTGCCGGTGCCGTGCGCCTCGACCGCGTCGACGTCCCGCGCGGAGAGCCGGGCGTCGACGAGGGCGGCGCGGATGACGCGCTGCTGGGAGGGGCCGTTGGGGGCGGTCAGGCCGTTGGAGGCACCGTCCTGGTTGGTGGCGGAGCCGCGGACGACCGCGAGGACGGGGTGCCCGTTGCGGACGGCGTCGGAGAGCCGCTCGAGCAGCAGCATGCCGAGGCCCTCGGAGAAGGAGGTGCCGTCGGCGGCGGCCGCGAATGCCTTGCAGCGGCCGTCGGCGGCGAGGGCGCGCTGCCGGCCGAATTCCAGGAACTCGGCGGGGGTCGCCATGACGGCGACGCCGCCCGCGAGGGCGAGGGTGCACTCGCCCTGCCGCAGTGCGCGGGTCGCGAGGTGCAGGGCCACCAGTGAGGAGGAGCAGGCGGTGTCGACGGTGACGGCGGGGCCCTCCAGGCCGAAGGTGTAGGCGACGCGGCCGGAGATGACGCTGTTGGACAGGCCGGTGCCGAAGTAGCCCTCGACGCCGTCGGGGATCTCCCGCAGTTCGGTGGCGTATCCGGAGGGTACGGCGCCGACGTAGACGCCGGTGCGGCTGCCCTTGAGGGCGGCCGGGTCGAGGCCGGCGCGTTCGAAGGCCTCCCAGGCGCCTTCCAGGACCAGCCGCTGCTGCGGGTCCATGGCGAGTGCCTCGCGCGGCGAGATCCCGAACAGTTCGGGGTCGAACAGCCCTGCCTGGTGCAGGAACCCGCCCTCGCGCACGTAGGTGCGGCCGGGCAGGCCGGGTTCCGGGTCGTAGAGGTGGTCGAGGTCCCAGCCGCGGTCGGCGGGGAACGGCCCGATGGCGTCGCGGCCCTCGACGACCAGCCGCCACAGCGCCTCCGGCGAGTCGGCGCCGTCGGGGAAACGGCAGGCCATGCCGACGATGACGACGGGGTCGTCGTCGGCGGGCAGGACGGGCGCGGTGTCCTGCCGCGGGGTGTCCTGGGTGGCGTCGCCGAGGAGTTCGGTGCGCAGCAGCCGGGCGAGGGCGGCCGGGGTGGGGTGGTCGAAGACCGCGGTGGCGGGCAGCCGGAGGCCGGTGGCGGCGCCGAGCCGGTTGCGCAGTTCGACGGCGGTCAGCGAGTCGAAGCCGAGGTCCTTGAACGCCTTCTCGGCTCCGACGGCATCGGTTCCGCCGTGTCCGAGGACGGCGGCCGCGTGGGTGCGCACCAGGTCCAGGAGCGTGCGGTGCCGGTCGTCGGGGGTGAGTCCGGCGAGCCGGGCGGCGAGCGCGGAGCCGCCCGTGCCGTCGGCGCCGTCCACGGTGCGCCGTGCCGGGGCGCGGACCAGGCCGCGCGCCAGGGCGGGCACGGTACCGGTGGCGGCCATGGCGCGCAGGGCCGCCGGGTCCAGGCGCACGGGCAGCAGCAGGGCCGCCCCGGCGGCGTGGCCGGCGTCGAACAGGGCGAGTCCGTCGGCGGCGGGGAACGCCGCCATGCCGGAGCGTGCCATGCGCTGGACGTCGTCCTCGGACAGGTGCCCGGTCATGCCGCTGGCCTCGCCCCACAGGCCCCAGGCCAGGGAGGTGGCGGGCAGGCCGTGGGCGGCGCGGTGGTGGGCGAGCGCGTCGAGGAACGCGTTGGCGGCCGCGTAGTTGCCCTGTCCCGGGCCGCCGAGGACACCGGCGGCGGAGGAGTACAGCACGAACGCGGTCAGGTCGAGGTCGCGGGTGAGCTCGTGAAGATGCCAGGCCGCGTCCGTCTTGGGCCGCATGACGTGTTCGACGCGTTCGGCGTCCAGCGAGCCGAGGACACCGTCGTCCAGGACACCGGCGGTGTGCACGACACCGGTCAACGG
>NZ_JAYMHD010000046.1:0-61086 GCF_035656535.1 Streptomyces sp. H51 | reverse complement strand
CGGCATCCGACAGTTCATGGCGACGTATCACCCGACCATGATCCCCGACCAAAGATCATTTGACGACAGACCCTAGGGCGCTCCGCCGGATGCCGTGCTGCGCCCCGGGTTCTGCCGGCGGTCGGCCGCGGCGCCGTGGTGGCCGGGTGCGAGGTTCCCCGCGCCCCTTCGGGGGCGCTGCCCGACCGCCCCTTGGACGGGAACGCCTGTTCGCTGAGTGAAACCTTCGGTGGGTCACGGCCCGCTGGACGCCGGATGGGCGGGGCGGCGTCGCACACCGCGCGGGAAACCTCGTATGGTCGGGTGCGTGCTTGAGGAGATGCGGATACGGTCGCTCGGAGTCATCGACGACGCGGTCGTCGAGCTGTCGCCCGGCTTCACGGCCGTCACCGGTGAGACGGGCGCGGGCAAGACCATGGTGGTCACCAGTCTCGGCCTGCTGCTGGGCGGGCGTGCGGACCCGGCGCTGGTGCGGATCGGCGCCGGGAAGGCGGTCGTGGAGGGGCGGATCGCCGTCCCCGAGGGCGCCGCGGCCGTGGTGCGGGCCGAGGAGGCCGGGGCCGAGCTGGACGACGGCGCGCTGCTGATCAGCCGTACCGTCTCCGCCGAGGGGCGCTCGCGCGCGCACCTCGGCGGGCGCAGCGTGCCGGTGGGCATGCTCGCGGAGCTGGCCGACGAGCTCGTGGCCGTGCACGGGCAGACCGACCAGCAGGGCCTGCTGAAGCTGTCCCGGCAGCGGCAGGCGCTCGACCGGTACGCCGGGGACGCCGTCGCCGTGCCGCTGGCCGAGTACACCGAGGCCTACCGGCGGCTGCGGGCCGTCTCCACGGAGCTCGACGAGATCACCACGCGTGCGCGTGAGCGGGCCCAGGAAGCGGACATGCTGCGCTACGGGCTCGACGAGATCGCCGGGGTCGAGCCACGCGCCGGTGAGGACGTGGAGCTGGCGGAGGAGGCGGAGCGGCTCGGGCACGCGGAGGCGCTGTCGTCCGCCGCGACGGTCGCGCACGCCGCCCTCGCCGGCAACCCGGAGGACCCCGAGGGCATCGACGCCACGACGCTCGTCGCGGGTGCGCAGCGGGCGCTGGACGCCGTCCGCTCGCACGATCCGGCGCTGGCCGCGCTCGCCGGCCGGATCGGGGAGATCGGCATCCTGCTGGGCGACGTGGCCGGGGAGCTGGCCGGGTACGCCGACGACCTGGACGCCGATCCGCTGCGCCTGGCGGCCGTCGAGGAGCGGCGGGCCGCGCTCACCGGGCTGACCCGGAAGTACGGGGCGGACCTGGCCGCCGTCCTGGCGTGGGCGGAGCGCGGCGCCGCGCGGCTGACCGAGCTGGAGGGCGACGACGAGCGGATCGGTGAGCTGACCGCCGAGCGGGACGTGCTGCGGGCCGAACTGGGCGGGCTGGCACAGGCGTTGTCGGACGCCCGGGCGGAGGCGGCGGAGCGGTTCGCGGCCGCGGTGACCGCGGAGCTGGCCTCGCTCGCGATGCCCCACGCGCGGGTGTCGTTCGACATCCGGCAGACCGAGGACCCGGAGGGCGTGGAGGTCGGCGGGCGCACGGTCGCCTGGGGGCCGTCCGGCGTCGACGAGGTCGAACTGCTGCTCGCCCCGCACCCGGGGGCGCCGCCGCGGCCCATCGCCAAGGGCGCGTCCGGCGGTGAGCTCTCCCGCGTGATGCTCGCCGTCGAGGTCGTCTTCGCCGGGACGGACCCGGTTCCGACCTACCTCTTCGACGAGGTCGACGCCGGCGTCGGCGGGAAGGCCGCCGTCGAGATCGGCCGGCGGCTGGCGCGGCTGGCGAAGACCGCGCAGGTGGTGGTCGTCACGCACCTGCCGCAGGTGGCCGCCTTCGCCGACCGGCAGCTGCTGGTGGAGAAGACCCAGGACGGGTCGGTCACCCGCTCCGGGGTGAAGGTCCTCGAAGGGGAGGAGCGCATCCGGGAGTTGTCGCGGATGCTGGCCGGCCAGGAGGACTCGCAGACGGCGCGGGCACACGCCGAGGAGCTGCTGGCCACCGCCCGGGCGGACGGGTAGGGGCCGCCGCGTAGGGTGACCGGATGACCGACCGCGCTCGCTGGGCTTCCTCCTGCTGTCTCGCCGCCGTCCTGACCCGCGCCGGCATCGCGGGTCTGCGTGCCAAGTCGCCCGGCGGAAGAGGACTTTGGGAGCGCGAGAACTACGCCGGGCGGACCGTCGGGCTGTACGCAGGGCCCGCGTCCGCCCTGGCGGCGGCCGTCGCCGCGGGGCGGGTGCGGCCCGCCGCCGGGTTCGCGGTGCTCGCCGCCGGTGCCTGCGGGGCCTGGGACGACGTGGCCGGCGACCACCGGCGCGGGCTGCGGGCGCATCTGTCGGCGCTGCGCGACGGCGAAGTCACCAGCGGGGCGGTCAAGTTGTTCGGGATCTCCGCGGCCGGGCTGGTCGCGGGGGCGCTGCTGAAGGAGCGGTTTCCGGACAAGGTGCTCGCGGGGATCGTGATCGCCGGGACCGCGCACTTCGTCAACCTGGTGGACGTACGGCCCGGCAGGGCGGCCGCGGCGGTGATCGCCCTCGGGGCGCCGGGACTCCTGCGGGAGGGCCCCGGGGCGCAGTCGGCCGCCGCCGCGGTGGGCGCCGCCGCGGCCGTGCTGCCGGACGACCTCGGCGAGCGGCTCATGCTCGGCGACACCGGGGCGCACGCGCTGGGCGCGGCCCTGGGAACCGCCGCCGTCGCCCGCAACGGGCGCGCGGGACTGCTCGCGTACGCCGTGGCCCTCGTCGCCGCGGCGGCGTACGGTGACAAGGTGAGCGGGGCGGCACGCGCGCTCGGCGCGTGACACCTGTCCGGAACCGTCCACTCCTTCACTCGTACGAGTGACGTGCTTCTTGCGCCGCGCCGTCACCCGGCCCGCCGCGTTCCCGGAACACCCGTACGTGCTGGCATCCTTGACGGATACGTGGAGGAAACCGCGCGGTACACCCCTCCGTCCGATCCTTCTGTACGTTCTTCGTGACCGCCCGACACGTTCTTCGTGACCGCCCGACACGTTCTTCGTGACCGCCCGACGCCGAACCAGGAGCCCCGGCCACGTGACCCCCGTGAGCAGCCACTCGCCGCACGGCCAGTCGCCGCTGCGCTCCGTGCAGGTGCTGGGCGGCGGCAACGCCGGCAGCAGCGCGCACGTGCGCTCGCTGGCCGCGGGGCTGGTCGCCCGGGGCCTGCGGGTCACGGTGTGCGCCCCCGCCGAGGCCGATCACGCCTACGACTTCACGGGCACCGGTGCCGTACACGTGCACGTGCCGCGCAGCAGCGACCCGGGCGCGGTCGCCGCGCTGCGGGAGGCGTGCCGGGACGCCGACGTGGTGCACGCGCACGGGCTGCACGCCTCCTTCCGGGCCGCGCTCGCGCTCAGCGGCCGGCGCACCCCGCTCGTCGTCACCTGGCACACCCGGGCCTACGCCGACGGCGCGCGCGCCCATCTGCTGCGCCTGCTGGAGCGCCGGGTCGCGAAAGCGGCGACCGTCGTGCTCGGCACCTGCTCGGACCTCGTGGACCGGGCGCGCCGGACCGGGGCGCGCGACGCGCGGCTCGCCGCGGTGTCGCTGCCCGGCCCGCGGCCCCGCACGGCCGCCGAAGCCGACGACCCGGACCGGCAGCGCGCCAAACTCCGGGCCGAACTCGGCGCCACCGACCGGCCGTTGCTGGTGGCGGCCGGCTCCCTCGACCGGCACGGCGGCCATCAGACCCTGCTGGACGCCGCACGCGTGTGGGGCCGCCTCGACCCGGTGCCGCTCGTCGTGCTCGCGGGCGAGGGCCCGCTGCGTCCCGCCCTGCAACGCCGGGTCGAGGACGAGCGGCTGCCCGTCCGGCTCGTCGGGCTCCGCGACGACCTCGCCGAACTGCTCGCCGCGGCCGACGTCGCGCTGCTGACCAGCCGGTGGGAGTCGCGCTCGGTGCTCGCCCAGGAGGCCCTGCACGCGCGCGTGCCGCTGGTCGCGACCGAGGTCGGCGGCGTGCCCGACCTCGTCGGCGACGCCGCCGACCTCGTCCCGTACGGGGACGCCGCGGCCCTCGCCGACACCGTCGTACGCCTCCTCGGCGACCCCGAGCGCCGGGAACTGCTCGCGGAGCGGGGCGTCCGGCAGACGGCCAGCTGGCCCACCGAGGACCAGACGGTGGCCCAAGTGCTCAGCATCTACGACGAGTTGACCCAGATCTGGCCGCTCGGGCAGCCCCCGGAGAGGCGTTAGGGGACGTGCCGGCGGGCCCGCAGCGCCAGGCTCAACGCCAGTACCGTCTGCGGGTCCTCGAGGTCGGTGCCGAGCAACTCGCCGATGCGGGCCAGGCGGTTGTAGAGCGTCTGCCGGTTGAGGTGGAGCTCACGGGCGGTCTCCGCCTTGCGGCCCGCGTGCGCCAGGTACGTCTCCAGCGTGGGCAGCAGCGGCGGCCGGGAACGGCTGTCGTGATCGCGCAGCGGACCGATCGCGCGGTCCACGAAGGCCGCCAGGTCCGGATGGTCGCGCAGCCGCCACAGCAGCAGGTCGATGTCCAGGCGACGGGCGTCGTACCAGGGCCGGTCCGACAGCCCCTGCGCCGCGGTCGCCGTCTCGGCCGCGTGCCTGAGCCCCGCCGACGCCGCCGCCCAGCCGCCGGCCACCCCGACCACCACCACCGGGGGCTGGGTCCCCGGGCGCTGCATGCCGGCCCGTTCCACCCCGGCCCGCAGCGCCGCCGCCGCCCGGTCCGCCACCGCCGGCCGCTCCCGCTCCGAACGCAGGCCCAGCAGCACCAGCACCCGGCCCTCGACGGGCCGCACACCGAGCAGCACCGGGACCCCCACCGAGGACAGCTCCTCCAGGACCGCGCGCGCCAGCACCGCCCAGCCGCCTCCGGGGGAGAGGGTGTCGCCGAGCCGCATGACGACCGGCAGCAGCGGGCCGTCGCCCGGCTTGAAGCCCAGCACGCGGGCCTGCGCGGGCGCGTCCTGAGCGGTGATGCGGCCCTCGGCGAGATCGGTCAGGAAGTCGCCGCGCCCGCGCGCCGCCAGCTCCTCCTCCTGCCGGGCCTGCATCAGCACCACCGCGAGGATGCCCGCGGCCCGTTCGGCCGCCATGCGGTGGACGGGGGCGAGCGGAGCCCGTACGGGCAGCAGGACCAGCCGCGCCCGCACCGACCCGGTGCCGGGGCCGCCGCCGGGCACGTCCACGAGCACGGAACCGGCGGGCGGCGCGTCCTTGTGCTGGCTGCGCAGCCCTTCCCACACCTGGAGCGGATCCGCCCCTTCCGGCCCGGCGCCGGCCGCGTACAGGAGCTGGCCGTCCGTCGTCTCCAGGAAGACCGGGTTGCCGCCGAAGTCGGCCAGGATGCCCAGCACCTGCGGCACGCCACCGCCGCCCAGCAGCGCCTCGGTGCACCGGCGGTGCACCTCCTCGGCCCGCTGCAGCAGCGCGTAGTGGCCGTTGACGATCTCGGTGTGGATCTCCTCGGTGACCGTGACGAACGGCACCTCGCGGTGCAGCTGCACGAGCGGGAGGCCGGCCGTCCGCGCCGTGTCGACGAGGGCGGCCGGCAGGCGCGTGAAGCGCGGACCGAGCTCGACGACCAGGGCGGCGATGCCGCGCTCGGCCAGGGTGCGCACGAACGCGCGCTGTTCCGCCGGGCGCGTGCCCAGGCCGTACCCGGTGGTCAGCAGCAGTTCGCCGCCCTTGAGCAGCGAGGCGATGTTGGGCACCTCGCCCGCGTGCACCCACCGCACCGTCCGCTGCAGCCGGTCGCCGCCCGCCACGACCTCGGGCAGCCCGCTGCGCAGTCCGGGCAGCTCCAGCGCCCGCTGCACGGTGATCCCGGCGCCCTGGGTGTCGAATCCGCTGTTCATGCCGCTGTCCATGAGCCGGACGCTACCCGGGCACGTGCGCCGAGGGCATCCCCGGGCGCATCGGCGTCAGCCGGGCACGGCGGCCCGGCCCGCTCGCGGGTCAGGCCCGCAGATACGTGAGGACGGCCAGGACCCTGCGGTGGGTCCGGTCCGTCGGAGGCAGGTCCAGCTTGGCGAGGATGTTGCCGACGTGCTTGCCGACCGCGGCCTCGGAGACCACCAGCTCCTCGGCGATCGCGCCGTTGGACCTGCCCTCGGCGATCAGTGCCAGCACCTCGCGTTCGCGCGGGGTGAGCCGCTCCAGCGGATCGCGGCGGCGGCGCAGCAGCCGGCGCACCACCTCGGGGTCGACCACCGTCCCGCCGTCCGCGACCTTGCGCAGCGCTCCCACGAACTCCTCGACCTGGCCGACCCGGTCCTTGAGCAGATAGCCGACGCCCGACCCGTCGCCGGAATCCAGCAGTTCGGCGGCGTACGTCCGTTGCACGTACTGACTGAGGACCAGGACCGGGAGAGCGGGGCGCTTCTCCCGCAGCCGTACAGCCGCGTGCAGGCCCTCGTCCTGGAAACCGGGCGGCATGCGTACGTCCGTCACCACGATGTCGGGGACGTGCTCCTCGACCGCGGCGATCAGCGCCCGCGCGTCCCCGACGGCCGACACCACCTGGTGGCCGCAGCGGCCGAGCAGGCCGACGAGCCCTTCCCGCAGCAGCACGCTGTCCTCGGCCAGTACTACGCGGAGCGATCGGCCGCCCTGGTCAACTCGCAAGGAAACTCCACACGCAACAGAGTCGGTCCACCCGGCGGACTGGTCAGGGCAAGTCTGCCATCCAGGACCGACACCCGGTCCGCGAGACCGGTGAGGCCGCTGCCCGCCGAGGGGTCAGCGCCGCCGCGGCCGTCGTCGCTCACCTCCAGGACCAGGCGTCCGCCGCGATGACCGCCGCTCACCCGCGCGCGGCCGGCCCCGCTGTGCCTCGCGACGTTGGCGAGCGCCTCGCAGACCACGAAGTACGCCGCGGACTCGACCGCCTGGGGCGGCCGGCCCGGCAGTGCGAGGTCGACGTCGACGGGTACCACGCAGCGGTCGGCGGCGTCGGCGACCGCTGCCTGGAGGCCGTAGTCCGTGAGGACCTTGGGGTGGACGCCGTGGATGAGCTCGCGCAGTTCCGCGAGCGCCTTGCCCGCCTCCTCGTGCGCCTTGGCGAGCTGGTCGGCGAGCGGGCCGGGCGGGGCGTCGAGGCGGGCCAGCCCGAGGGCCATCGTCAGGGCCACCAGGCGCTGTTGGGCGCCGTCGTGCAGATCGCGCTCGATCCTGCGCCGCTCGGCCTCGAAGGCGTCCACCAACCGGACGCGGGAGCGGGCCAGTTCGACCACCCGGGCGCCGAGCTCGCCCTCGCGGGAGGCGATCAGCAGCCGGGTCAGCCCGGCACGGGCGCCCGCCGCGACGCCGAGCGCGTAAGCGCCCAGGCCCGTCAGGAGCAGACCCAGTACGGCTACGGCGAAAGCGGCCGGCCAGGTGGTGACCGTCCACTGCTTGAGCACCTTCGCCTCGTGGCCGTCGCCGATCGTGGCCATCAGCAGCGGGGTGGCGGCCATGGACAGCGGGAAGAACAGGGCGACCGTGATCGCCAGGGCGTCGACCGGCCACAGCAGCCCGGCGAACAGCAGCGTGTACCCGAGCTCCCGCCAGGTCGCCTGTTCCCGCAGCCGGGTGGTCAGCCAGGCCCACAGCCCGGGCGCGGCCGGCGCCTGGTGCCGGCCGGACACCGGGTCGCGGGCGATCAGGCGCAGCCTGAGCCGCTCCACCCAGGCCACCGGGATCCCGCCGAGGGCGACCACGACGAGCAGGGGCAGCCCCACCAGGACCAGGGTCAGCACGCCGCAGACCGCTGCCGCGGTCACCGTCCCCACCAGGGTGACGGCCCCGGTCACCGCGCCGGTGAGCAGATACGCGGCGGAGCGCCAGGGCCAGGCCGACAGCAGGAAGCCCGGCCGGGACATGGCCTGCCACACGTTCCGAGGGTGCATGTGCATGACCGTAGGGGGCCGCGTCGGCCGGGGCCATCGGGCCGGAGCCCGTGTCAGGGGTAGGCCTGGCCCTACCCCAGGTCTCGTTCCGGCCGTACTGCGCCAGGAGGGCGGTCCGCGGTTTCGTGGAGGCACCGACGAGCCGAGGAGCAGGTGCTGGTGGCGGAACACATGACCGACGACGCGATCCGATTGCGGTCCGTGACCCGGCGGTACGAGGCGGGCGGCACGTCCGTCACCGCCCTCGACCGGGTGTCGCTCGCCTTCCGGAGGGGGACCCTCACCGCCGTGATGGGCCCGTCCGGGTCCGGCAAGTCGACCCTGCTGCAGTGCGCCGCGGGCCTGGACCGGCCCACGTCGGGCTCGGTCACCTTGGGGGACACCGAGCTGACCACGCTGAGCGAGACCAGGCTGACCCTGCTGCGCCGCGAGCGCATCGGCTTCGTGTTCCAGGCGTTCAACCTGCTGCCCTCGCTGACCGCCGAGCAGAACGTGGCCCTGCCGCTGCGGCTGGCCGGCCGCCGCCCGAAGAAGGCCCAGGTGCGCGGGGTGCTCGAACAGGTCGGACTCGGCGACCGGGCGCGGCACCGGCCGGCGGAGATGTCCGGCGGCCAGCAGCAGCGGGTGGCCCTGGCCCGCGCCCTGATCACCCGCCCCGAAGTGCTGTTCGGCGACGAGCCGACCGGCGCGCTCGACTCCCGCACCGGCCGCGAGGTGCTGACCCTGCTGCGCGGCATGGCCGACCGGGACGGCCGGACGATCATCATGGTCACCCACGACCCGGTCGCCGCCTCCTACGCCGACCGCGTCGTCTTCCTCGTCGACGGCCGTGTCGACGGCGAGCTGACCGGCCCCTCCGCCGAGGAGATCGCGGCGCGCATGACCAAGCTCGAGGCGGCGCCGTGCTGAGCACCACGCTGCGTACCCTGCGCACCCGCTGGGTCACCTTCGCCGCCAGTTTCGTCGCCCTCTGCCTGGGCGTGGCGCTGATCGCCGTGATGGGACTGGCCCTGGCGTCCTCACTGGACGCCCCCGGCCGCGGGCCGGAGCGGTTCGCCGCCGCGCCGGTCGTCGTCAGGGGGCAGGACACCCTCGACGTGCCCACCCGGAAGGGCCGCCGCACCCAGAAGCTCGCGCAGCCGCGCGCCGTGCCCGCCGCCGCGATCGCGAAGCTGCGCGGCCTCGGGACCGTCGTCGAGGACCGGTCGTTCGCCGTGCGGGCCGACGGCGGGCCCTCCGATCTGGTCGGCCACCCCTGGTCCACCGCGGCCTTCGCGCCGTACGAGCTCGACGCCGGACGCGCGCCCGAGGCCGCGGACGAGGTCGTCGTCAGCGGTGACTGGGCCCGTCCCGGCACCCGGGTGCGGACCGACCGCGGCACCGTACGCGTCGTCGGCACCGTCGCCGGGCTCGGCTTCGAGAACGCCGTCTTCTGCACCGACGCCCGCGCCGCCGGACTGTCGCCGCGCAGCCTCCAGCTCGTGGTCGACGCCGATGCGGCGGCCGTGCGCGAGGCGGTGCGTGGCAGCGCGGGCGTCCGGGTCCTCACCGGGGACGCGCGTCGGTACGCGGACGCCGACCCCGACCGGGACGGCGAGGCCCTCACCGCGATGAACGCCATGTTCGGCACGGCCGGCGGCGTCACCGGGTTCGTGGCGGTGTTCGTGGTGGCCTCGACCTTCGCGTTCGCGGTGGCCCAGCGACGCCGCGAGTTCGGACTGCTGCGCACCGCCGGGGCGACCCCGGGGCAGATCCGCCGCATGGTCGTCTCCGAGGCGCTCGTGGTCGGCGCGCTCGCCTCGGCCGCCGGCTGTGTCCTCGGCTCCTACGGGGCTCCGAAGCTCGCCGAGTGGGCGGTCGACGAGAGCCTCGCGCCCCGCTGGTTCACCATCGGCGATCACACCTGGCCCTACCCCATGGCGTTCTCGACGGGCCTGTTCGTGGCCCTGTGCGGGGTGCTGGCCGCGTCCTGGCGGGCGGGGCGCACCGGTCCCGCCGAGGCACTGCGCGAGGCGTCCGTGGACACCCGGGCGATGACCTGGGGCCGCGGGCTGTCCGGCGCCGCCCTGCTGATCACCGCCGCGGTGACGTCGGCGCTGGCCCTGGTGACGGACCCGGGCGACCTGCTGCACCGCAAGACGTATGTGAGCCGGCCGATGCTGCTGATCACCGGGGTCGCGCTGCTCGCGCCGGTGCTGGTGCCGCCACTGACCCGGCTGATCGTCTGGCTGCCGGCCCGGCTGCCCGGCGCGAGCGGGATGCTGGTGCGGGAGAACGCCGCGGCCGGGGTGCGCCGTACCGCCGCCGTCGCGGCGCCCGTGCTGGTCACGGTCGCGCTGGCGGGCTCGCTGCTGGGCGCCACCGCCACCCTCGACGAGGCGAGGGCCACCGAGGCGCGCGAGCGGACGGCCGCCGACTTCGTGGTCACTCCGGCAGGCGACGCCGGCTTCGACGAGGCGACGCTGAAGCGGCTTCGGGCCGTGTCCGGCGCAAAGGTCTCCGCGAGCTCGTCGAGCGCCGTGTTCGTCCTGGAGGACGGCGTGGCGCTCATCAGGTCCGACGCCAGGGCCGTCGAGCCGGGACCGCTCGCGGCGACGGCACGCCTCCCGCTCGCCGCGGGGAAGGTGAGCGACCTGGACGACGACTCGGTCATCGTCAACGAGGAGTGGGAGAGGCACACCGTGGGCGAACGGGTGGACGTGTGGCTCGGCGACGGCACGCGGAAGTCCCTGAGGATCGCCGCGGTCATGACCATCGGCACCGGCGACAACGGCGTGTACGTCACCCCGCGCAACGCCCCCGCGGCGCCCGTCGACCGGGTCGACGTACGCCTCGCGGACGGCGCCGGCCCGGCCACCGTGGCCGCCGGTCTGCGCCAGGCGGTGCGGGCGTCGGGCGGGCAGGTCCGCACCAGGGACGCCTGGCTGCGGGCGACGCACTCCGGGACCGGCCGGACGACCCGGACGGGCCTCTTCCTGGTCCTGGGCATCGCCCTCCTGTACACCGGCATCTCACTGGCGAACACGATGGTCATGGCGACCTCCGACCGGGCCCGCGAGCTGGCTGTGCTGCGGCTGGCCGGCGCCACCGGGTGGCAGGTGCTGTGGCTGGTGGGCGCCGAGGCGCTGATGGTGGTCGTGATCGGCGGGCTGCTGGGAGCGCTGGTCGCCGGCATCGGCCTGGCGGGCCTGTGGAGCGCGCTGGGCCTGCTCTCGGTGCGGACGTCGATCGAGGTCCCGTGGGCGGCGCTCGCCGCCGTGCTGGGCGCCTGCGCGGTGATCGCCGTGGGCTCGGCGGTCGTGCCGGCCGGCCTCCGCCTGCGCCGCGGGGCGGTGAAGCCGGCGGGCGCACGCGAGTGACCGCCCGCCGACGCCGGAGCCGGGCGGCCGCCTGCGGCGGCCGACGGATCACCCGGCCGCGTGCCGTGCGGGCCCGCCCGCCCCGGTCGTCCGCACAGGTGACGACCGGGGCGGTGCGCGGTCAGCCGCCGTACGCGCCCGAGGCGGTCAGGCGCAGGGCCGTGTCGATCAGGGGCACGTGGCTGAAGGCCTGCGGGAAGTTGCCGACCTGGCGCTGCCGGCGCGGGTCCCACTCCTCGGCGAGCAGGCCGAGGTCGTTGCGCAGCGACAGCAGCTTCTCGAACAGCTTGCGCGCCTCGTCCACGCGGCCGATCATCGCGAGGTCGTCCGCCATCCAGAACGAGCACGCGAGGAAGGCGCCCTCGTCGCCGGGCAGGCCGTCGACGCCCTCGCTCTCGCCCTCGGTGGGGTAGCGCAGGATGAACCCGTCCGGGGTGGACAGCTCGCGCTGGATCGCCTCGATGGTGCCGATCACGCGCTTGTCGTCCGGCGGCAGGAAGCCCATCTGCGGGATCAGCAGCAGCGAGGCGTCCAGTTCCTTCGAGCCGTAGGACTGGGTGAAGGTGTTGCGCTCCTTGTCGTAGCCCTTCTCGCAGACGTCCCGGTGGATGTCGTCGCGCAGCTCGCGCCAGCGCTCCAGCGGGCCGTCCGCGTCGCCGGACTCGATGAGCTTGATCGTGCGGTCGACGGCGACCCAGGCCATCACCTTGGAGTGCACGAAGTGGCGGCGCGGGCCGCGCACCTCCCAGATGCCCTCGTCCGGCTCCTGCCAGTGCTTCTCCAGGTACCGGATGAGCTTCAGCTGGAGCAGGGACGCGTAGTCGTTGCGGGCCAGGCCCGTCATGTGGGCCAGGTGCAGCGCCTCGGTGACCTCGCCGTACACGTCCAGCTGGAGCTGGTGGGCGGCGCCGTTGCCGACCCGCACCGGCGCGGAGTTCTCGTAGCCGGGCAGCCAGTCCAGCTCCGCCTCGCCCAACTCCCGCTCGCCCGCGATGCCGTACATGATCTGCAGGTTGTCCGGGTCGCCGGCGACGGCCCGCAGCAGCCACTCGCGCCAGGCGCGGGCCTCCTCGCGGTAGCCGGTGCGCAGCAGCGAGGACAGGGTGATCGCCGCGTCGCGCAGCCAGGTGTAGCGGTAGTCCCAGTTGCGGACGCCGCCGATGTCCTCGGGCAGGGAGGTCGTCGGCGCGGCGACGATGCCGCCGGTGGGGGCGTACGTCAGCGCCTTCAGCGTGATCAGCGAGCGGATCACGGCCTCGCGGTAGGGGCCGTGGTACGTGCAGTGCTCGACCCACTCGCGCCAGAAGTCCGCGGTGGCCTGGAGCGACTGCTCCGGCTCCGGCAGCGCGGGCGGCTGCTTGTGCGAGGGCTCCCAGGAGATCGTGAACGCGATCCGGTCGCCCGGGGCGACGGTGAAGTCCGAGTACGTGGTGAGCCCCTTGCCGTACGTCTCGCACTCCGTGTCGTACCAGACGGAGTCCGGGCCGGCCACGGCCACCGTGCGCCCGTCGTGCCGGTGCACCCAGGGCACGACACGGCCGTAGGAGAAGCGCATCCGCAGCGCCGAGCGCATCGGGACCCGTCCCGTGACACCCTCCACGATCCGGATCAGCTGGGGGGCGCCTTCACGCGGGGGCATGAAATCGGTCACCCGGACCGTGCCGCGCGGGGTGTCCCACTCGGACTCCAGGATCAGTGAGTCGCCCCGGTAGCCGCGCCGGGCCGCCGTGGGGGGTTCGGCGTCGGAGGCGTGCGCGGGGCCGAGCCGCCAGAAGCCGTGCTCCTCGGTGCCCAGCAGGCCGGCGAAGATGGAGTGCGAGTCGAAGCGGGGCAGGCACAGCCAGTCCACTGTCCCGTCCCGGCAGACCAGCGCAGCTGTCTGCATGTCTCCGATGAGTGCGTAGTCTTCGATGCGCCCGGCCACGTGCAACTCCAGTCGAACGGCCACGTCGCCCCGGGAAGGGGCTGTCGCTAGTGCGGTCAAGGGGTCGTTGTATTGCGTCGTTCAGCGGTGAAGCAAAGCCGTCGTCCGGCTGTGTGGCAAAACGACGATTGGTGCTCAATGAACTGACGAGCTCTCGTTCTCCGGTGAGTACGGGCGGGGGTGTGCCGTCGTACCCGGCCGGGCTCGGCAGCGAGTGTCCGAGCAGGATACGACGCACGTAGATGATCTGCGTGCCGCTCTCGGCAACCCGGGTCGGCCGAACGGGTGAGCAGCGGGTGAGAGACCCGTGAGGGCGCGCGGGTCCGTGTCGACGCGTGTACGGAGAGTGGCCGGGCGCCGTGGTGTTCCGGCGCTGATACCCTGGTAGCCCGTGGACCGGTGGGAGAAACCCCCCGAACCGCAGCGACGGCACCCCCGGAGATTCCCGGTCGGCAGCCGCACAGCACCCAGACCGCGACCACGGGAGCCCTCTCTTGGCCATGCCCGCTGCTTTCCGAAACAGCACAGCCACGACGACCAAGCACATCTTCGTCACCGGGGGTGTCGCCTCCTCGCTCGGGAAGGGGCTGACGGCCTCCAGCCTCGGCATGCTGCTCAAGGCGCGGGGCCTGCGCGTCGTGATGCAGAAGCTCGACCCGTACCTGAACGTCGACCCCGGCACGATGAACCCCTTCCAGCACGGTGAGGTGTTCGTCACCAACGACGGCGCCGAGACCGACCTGGACATCGGCCACTACGAGCGCTTCCTCGACCGCGACCTGGACGGCTCCGCCAACGTCACCACGGGCCAGGTCTACTCGACGGTGATCGCCAAGGAGCGGCGCGGCGAGTACCTCGGCGACACCGTGCAGGTCATCCCGCACATCACCAACGAGATCAAGCACCGCATCCGCCGCATGGCGACGGACGAGGTCGACGTCGTGATCACCGAGGTCGGCGGCACGGTCGGCGACATCGAGTCCCTGCCGTTCCTGGAGACGGTGCGCCAGGTCCGCCACGAGGTGGGCCGCGACAACGTCTTCGTCGTGCACATCTCGCTGCTGCCCTACATCGGCCCCTCGGGCGAGCTGAAGACCAAGCCGACCCAGCACAGCGTGGCCGCGCTGCGGAACATCGGTATCCAGCCGGACGCCATCGTGCTGCGCTGCGACCGCGAGGTGCCGACCGCGATCAAGCGCAAGATCTCGCTGATGTGCGACGTCGACGAGGCCGCCGTGGTGGCCTGCCCCGACGCCCGCTCGATCTACGACATCCCGAAGACCGTGCACGGCGAGGGCCTGGACGCCTACGTCGTCCGCAAGCTGGACCTGCCGTTCCGTGACGTGGACTGGACGACCTGGGACGACCTGCTCGACCGCGTGCACAACCCCGACCACGAGATCACCCTCGCCCTGGTCGGCAAGTACATCGACCTGCCCGACGCCTACCTGTCGGTCACCGAGGCGCTGCGCGCCGGCGGCTTCGCCAACCGGGCCCGCGTGAAGATCAAGTGGGTCACGTCCGACGACTGCAAGACCCCGGCGGGCGCCAAGGCGCAGCTCGCCGACGTCGACGGCGTCTGCATCCCCGGCGGCTTCGGCGACCGGGGCGTGCTGGGCAAGGTCGGCGCCATCCGCTACGCCCGCGAGAACCGGATCCCGCTGCTGGGCCTGTGTCTGGGCCTGCAGTGCATCGTGATCGAGGCCGCGCGCAACCTGGCCGACATCTCGGACGCCAACTCCACCGAGTTCGACCCGGCCACCGCCCACCCGGTGATCTCCACCATGGCCGAGCAGCTGGACATCGTCGCCGGCGAGGGCGACATGGGCGGCACCATGCGCCTGGGCATGTACCCGGCCAAGCTGGCCGAGGGCTCCATCGTGCGCGAGGTCTACGACGGCAAGGAGTACGTCGAGGAGCGCCACCGCCACCGGTACGAGGTGAACAACGCCTACCGCGCGGAGCTGGAGAAGAAGGCCGGGCTGCTGTTCTCGGGCACCTCGCCGGACGGCAAGCTCGTCGAGTACGTCGAGTACCCGCGCGACGTGCACCCCTACCTGGTCGCCACGCAGGCGCACCCCGAGCTGCGCTCGCGCCCGACCCGTCCGCACCCGCTGTTCGCCGGCCTCGTGAAGGCGGCCGTCGAGCGCCGGCGGGAAGCGGGCGAGCGGGGGAATGCGAAGTAACACACCGGTTGTACGGTGGCCGGGGTGCGTACCTTCACCAGGTGAGCACCCCGGTTTTCGCTGTGCGCGTGGAAGGGCAGGGCATGACGATCAAGGACACCCCCGAGGAGTGGGAGATCCGGGCGACGGACACCCCCTTCACGGGCAACAAGACCTCGGTCCGCACCGACGACGTGGTCATGCCCGACGGAACGGTCGTCCACCGCGACTACCAGGTCCACCCCGGTTCGGTCGCCGTCCTCGCCCTCGACGAGGAGGACCGCGTGCTGGTCATCCGCCAGTACCGCCACCCGGTGCGCCACAAGCTGTGGGAGATCCCGGCGGGCCTGCTGGACGTGCCCGGCGAGAACCCGCTGAGCGCCGCCCAGCGCGAGCTGTACGAGGAGGCGCACGCCAAGGCCGGGGACTGGCGGGTCCTGACCGACGTCTACACCAGCCCCGGCGGCTGTGACGAGGCCGTGCGGATCTTCCTCGCCCGCGACCTGTCCGCGGCCGACGGCGAGCGCTTCGAGGTCGAGCACGAAGAGGCCGACATGGAGATCTCCCGGGTGCCGGTGGCGGAACTGGTCCGGGGCGTGCTCGCGGGCGAGCTGCACAACAACTGTCTCGTCGTGGGCGTGCTCTCGCTGGCCGCCGCGCGGGGCGGGGACGGGCTGGACGCGCTGCGCCCGGCCGAGGCGCCCTGGCCGGCGCGCCCGTTCGAGGCCTGACCGCGACCGGCCCCGCCGCCGCCCTCGTCGGTACGACCATCGCCTGATCCGATCGGGGGATCCGCCCGCCGCGCTCGTCACGGAACGTTGCAGAGCGTGAACTAGGCTCTGTGCATGCCCGGACCGGTTCCCGGCGGGCTTGCGCGTGCGGTGGGACGGGAGTGTGGCCCGTGACGGATCAGGCGGTGGACACGGCCGGCGTACGGCTGTCGGGGCGCGCTGCCGAGGAGAGTCGATTCCTGGGCCGCACCCGTGAGTTGAAGGAGCTGCGGGCCGACATCGAACGCGCGGGCCTGGACACCCTGGCCGGCCGCAAGGCCCCCCGCGCGCGCGTGCTGCTCATCGCCGGCCGGCCCGGCTCGGGCCGCACGGCCCTCGCCGAGGAACTCGTACGGCAGGTCGCGGACCGTTACCCCGACGGGGTGCTGCGCGCTCGTCTGAGCGAGCCCGACGGCACCCCCGTCCCCGTCGGGCGTACCGCCCGCGAACTGCTCGCCGCCCTGGACCGGTCCGCCCCGCCCGGGGCCACCGAGGACGACCTGACCGACGCCCTGCGCACCGCCCTCGCCGACCGCCGCGCCCTGCTCCTGCTGGACGACGCGGCCGACGCCGAACAGGTCGACGCGCTCCTCCCGGACAACCCGGACTGCCTGGTCGTCGCCGTGTCCGGCGGCCCGCTCACCGGCATCTCCGACGTGCGCCCCTGCACCCTCGGCGGCCTGGACGTCAAGTCCGCCATGGAACTGCTGACCCGGTACACCGGCTCCGTGCGCATCACCGTCGACCCGCTGGCCGCCGAGGGACTGGTGGAGGAGTGCCAGGCCCAGCCCGCCGCGCTGCTGCTGGCCGGCGGCTGGCTGGCCGCCCGCCCCGAAGCCGCCGTCGCCGACCTCGCCAGGCAGCTGCGCGCCCAGGGAGCGGAGGCGACCCCGCTCAGCCGGGCCTTCCGGCTCGCCTGCGCCGCGCTGCCCGCCCAGGCCGCCCGTATCCTGCGGCTGCTCTCCCTCGCCCCGGCCGGACTGGTCGACCCGCACACCGCCTCCGCGCTGGCCGGCTGCTCGGTGGGCGCCGCGCGCGCCGCCCTGGACGACTTCGTCGCCCGCGGCCTGCTGCGGCCGCTGGACTCGCCGCTGCCGCGGTACGAGGTGCCCGGCTGCCTGCACCCCCTGCTCGAGGCGCTCGCCGGGAGCCAGGACCGCCCCGGGGAGCTGCAGCTGGCCCGCGCCCGGATGCTGGAGCGGACCGTGCGGCTGCTGCAGTCGTGCCGGGCGATCACCGAGACCGACAGCATCGAGGCGCGCGAGAAGCTCCAGGGCATGCCGCGCTCCCTGCGCTTCCCCAGCCCGCGGGCGGCCGAGGAGTGGCTGCGCGCCGGCAGGCCCGCCCTGCTGGCCCAGGCCCGCCTGGCGGTGGCCGACGGCGAGCTGGACACGCTCGCCCGCCGTCTGATGTCCCAGCTGGTCAAGGCCATGATCGCGCACTTCGGCACGCAGGCCGCTGCGGCCGATCTGTACGGCGTCCACCGGCTCGTCCTCGACGTGGCCGAGCGGCGCGGCCTGCCCCGGGAGAAGGCCGCGGCGCTGCTGAACCTGGGCGACCTGGACGCCCGGACCGGGCGCACCGCCGAGGCGCTGGCACGCTACCGGGCGGCTCTGGACGCCGGACGCGAGGCGAACGACCCGTACGCGGCCGGCCGCGCGATGGAATCCGTAGGCGGCGCCCACCAGGAACTCGGTGACCACGACCGGGCCGCCGACTGGTTCGGCCGGGCTCTCGCCCAGCGCCTGGCCCGCGGCGAGCACGCGGACGCCGCCCGGCTGTACGGCCGTATCGCCGAGGCGCACACCTACACGGGCCGCTACGGCGAGGCGCTGCGCAACTGGCGCGCGGCGGTCGCCGGGTACCGCAGGACCGGCGACGTGGCCGCCCAGGCGCGGGCGTTGAGCGAGCTGGCGCGGGTCCAGGAGTACGCCGGGCGGCCCGAGGAGTCGCTGCAGACCTGTCACGAGGCGGTGGAGCTGGCCCACCGCGCCGGGGACGTGCGCCTGCAGGCCGCGCTGCAGTTGCGGCTCGCCGACACGATGGAGCACCTGGGCGATCCGGTGGCGGCCGGGGTGCACCGGAGCGCCGCCGACCGGCTGCTGGCGGAGGACCCGGAGGAGCCGGAGGAGGCGCCGGAAGGCACCGGCCAGCCGAAACACGGCGCTGATGCCTGCGAAATCCGTAGTACATCCGCTGAAGATTGATGCAATGAAAGGCTAGACAGCGGGAACACCTTCATTAAACTGGCTTTGCCGCACCTTCTCCTGCGGTGTCTCCCGGTGTGCCGCGGCATGCCTGGGTATGTCTTGTAATGCACCACATTCCCCCTGAGCCAAGGACCGTGATCCACGTGAAGGTCGGCATCCCCCGCGAGGTCAAGAACAACGAGTTCCGGGTGGCCATCACCCCCGCAGGCGTGCACGAGCTCGTGCGCAACGGGCACCAGGTCGTCGTCGAGCGCAACGCCGGTGTCGGCTCCTCGATCACGGACGACGAGTACGTCGCCGCGGGCGCGCAGATCCTCGACACCGCCGACGAGGTGTGGGCGACCGCCGACCTGCTGCTGAAGGTCAAGGAGCCGGTCGCCGAGGAGTACCACCGGCTGCGCAAGGACCAGACCCTCTTCACCTACCTGCACCTGGCCGCCTCCAGGGAGTGCACCGACGCCCTGCTGGAGTCCGGCACCACGGCGATCGCCTACGAGACCGTCGAGCTGCCCAACCGCGCCCTGCCGCTGCTCGCCCCGATGTCCGAGGTCGCGGGCCGGCTGGCCCCGCAGGTCGGCGCCTACCACCTGATGCGCGCCGGCGGTGGCCGCGGCGTGCTGCCCGGCGGCGTCCCGGGTGTGCCGGCCGGCAAGGCCGTCGTCATAGGCGGCGGCGTCTCCGGCTGGAACGCCGCGCAGATCGCCATCGGCCTGGGCTTCCACGTGACCCTGCTCGACAAGGACATCAACAAGCTCCGCGAGGCCGACAAGATCTTCGGCACGAAGATCCAGACCGTCGTCTCCAACGCCTTCGAGCTGGAGAAGGCCATCCTGGAGGCCGACCTCGTCGTCGGCGCGGTGCTCATCCCGGGCGCCAAGGCCCCGAAGCTGGTCACCAACGAGCTGGTCTCCCGCATGAAGCCCGGAAGTGTCCTTGTCGACATCGCGATCGACCAGGGCGGCTGCTTCGAGGACTCCCGCCCGACCACGCACGCGGAGCCGACCTTCCCGGTCCACGGCTCGGTCTTCTACTGCGTCGCCAACATGCCCGGCGCGGTGCCCAACACCTCCACCTACGCGCTGACCAACGCGACGCTGCCGTACATCGTCGAACTCGCCAACCGTGGCTGGGTGGAGGCGCTGCGCCGCGACCCCGCGCTGGCCAAGGGCCTCAACACCCATGACGGCAAGGTGGTTTACCGCGAGGTCGCCGAGGCACACGGTCTGGAGCACGTGGAGCTGGAGTCGCTGCTCGGCTGATCCCGGGCCAAGTCACCTTTTCATAAAGGCGATACGTCAACAACTCGCGTCAACCACGCACCCGCGGCCGGACCTTGCCCGACAAGGTCCGGCCGGATGTGTGTATGGTCACTCCGCGGCTCTCGACCAACTCGCCTCGAACGTGACACTTCGGTCGATTCGCGCGCCGGTGGGACCTGCCGTGCGACGGCCGTACGCCCTTGACAGAGGGATGTTTCATTGCCGACACATCCTGCCGGGTCCGGTGGATTGTGTTGCTGCGGACGCCCGACACGCCATAGAGTCGCCAATCGTCGGCATGGTGTCACGCTGACCTTGTCTAGAAGTTTCCTGGTCACCAAGGAGGTAAGACGACTTGTGAATGAGTCGACATTTTCTCCCGGGGGTGGTCAACCAGGAATGCCTGTCCGGGGCCAGGGCGGCCCCGCGGGATTCGAGGCTGTCGGCTCCGTCGCTGTGCGCACCTTCGCAGCCCACCAGAGTCACCACGCAGGCGTGACTCAGCCAGCACACCAGAGCATGGATGGCCATCACGTGAACGCCATGGCCGGCGACGGAAGTGGCGCGCCCCACAACCACTTCGCCGACTACGACGAACTGCCCGACGGGCACTTCTACGACCCCGACGCCGAGTACGAGCCCGATCCGGAGTACGCGGCCACGCTCGCGCCCGACGCCGCCCGCCAGCGCCGTGAGCGCATCGGCCCGACCGGGCGCCCGCTGCCGTACTTCCCGATCCCGGGTCCGCTGACCAGCCACGGCCCCGCGACGATCATCGCGATGTGCAACCAGAAGGGCGGCGTCGGCAAGACCACGTCGACCATCAACCTGGGTGCCGCGCTCGCGGAGTACGGCCGGCGTGTGCTGCTCGTGGACTTCGACCCGCAGGGCGCGCTGTCGGTGGGTCTCGGCGTCAACCCGATGGAGCTCGACCTCACCGTCTACAACCTGCTCATGGAGCGGGGCATGGCGGCCGACGAGGTGCTCCTGAAGACGGCGGTCCCGAACATGGACCTGCTGCCCAGCAACATCGACCTGTCGGCGGCGGAGGTCCAGCTGGTCTCCGAGGTCGCGCGCGAGTCCACGCTCCAGCGCGCCCTGAAGCCGCTGATGGCCGACTACGACTACATCGTGATCGACTGCCAGCCCTCGCTCGGCCTGCTCACCGTGAACGCGCTGACCGCCGCGCACAAGGTGATCGTGCCGCTCGAGTGCGAGTTCTTCGCGCTGCGCGGTGTCGCCCTGCTGACCGAGACCATCGAGAAGGTCCAGGAGCGGCTCAACCCGGAGCTGGAGCTCGACGGGATCCTCGCCACGATGTACGACTCGCGCACGGTGCACAGCCGTGAGGTGCTCGCGCGTGTCGTCGAGGCGTTCGACGACCACGTCTACCACACGGTCATCGGCCGCACGGTCCGCTTCCCGGAGACCACGGTCGCCGGTGAGCCGATCACCACGTACGCCTCGAACTCCGTCGGTGCCGCCGCCTACCGCCAGCTCGCCAGGGAGGTGCTCGCCCGGTGTCACGCCGAGTGAGTCTGCCGGGGGCCGACGAACTCTTCCGTACGACAGGGGGGACGGCGCTCCAGCCGTCCAGCCCACGGCGGGCCAACGGCGAGGCCCGCGTGCCCGCTCCCGCGGGGGAGAGCGACGGCATCGCGGCCGCGGAGGACGCGCCGCAGTCGGTGCCCGCGCAGGGCGGCGACGGCGACGGCGCGGAGCACGTGGCGGTGGAGCCGGAGTCGGCCGACGCGGGCCAGTCCCGCAGCCGGGGCGCGGAGCGCTCGGACCGCCGACAGCAGGGCCAGCAGGCGCAGGAAGGTTCTGCCCCGGGCGCCCAGCCTCGCAAGCGCGGACGGGCGGCGGCGCGGCGGCCCAGCGGGCGGGAGAGACACGACGAGAAGATCACCGTCTACGTCTCCGCCGAGGAACTGATGGACCTCGAGCACGCGCGTCTGGTGCTGCGCGGCGAGCACGGGCTGGCCGTCGACCGCGGGCGCATCGTGCGCGAGGCGGTCGCCGTGGTGCTGGCCGACCTGGAGTCCCGCGGGGACGCGAGCATCCTCGTCCGCCGGCTGCGTGGGCGGTAGCGGTAGCCTGCGGAGGCCATGACCTCCCGCGACGCTCCCGTCCCCGGCGCATCCGCCGGCCGTCGGCGCGCGCTGGGGAGAGGCCCCGGGGTGCCGCCGGCCGCTCCGCCGGCCGAGCGCACGACGCCCGTGGCGGACCCGGAGCCGCTGGAGCCCGGGGCACCCGTGACCGAACCACCGGCAGCCGCGGAGCCACCCGCACGCGCCGAGCCGCCGATGCCTGTGGTGCCCGCGGAGCCGGAGCGGTCGTCGGAGTCCGTCGCTCCGGGAACCGTCGTCCCTGAGCCGGAAACCGAGCCCGAGCGCGGGCACGATGCCGAGCGCGGGCACGATGCCGAGCGCGGGCACGAGCCGGGACCCGTGCCGGACGGGGCGGCCGGTGGCTCCGAGGCGGCCGGTGACGGCGTCTTCACGGTCCGGCTCGCCAACTTCGAGGGGCCCTTCGACCTCCTCCTCCAGCTCATCTCGAAGCACAGGCTGGACGTCACCGAGGTGGCGCTGTCGCAGGTGACCGACGAGTTCATGGCGCACATCCGGGCCCTGGGGCCGGACTGGGACCTGGACGAGACGACCGAGTTCCTGGTGGTCGCCGCCACGCTGCTCGACCTCAAGGCGGCCCGGCTGCTGCCCGCCGCCGAGGTGGAGGACGAGGCGGACCTGGCGCTGCTGGAGGCGCGCGACCTGCTGTTCGCGCGGCTGCTGCAGTACCGCGCCTACAAGCAGATCGCCGACATCTTCAGTCACCGCCTCGACCAGGAGGCCCGCCGCCACCCCCGTACCGTCGGCCTCGAACCGCACCACGCCGAGCTGCTGCCCGAGGTGGTCATCAGCATCGGCGCGGAAGGGTTCGCCGGACTCGCGGTCAAGGCGATGCAGCCCAGGCCGAAGCCGCAGGTGTACGTCGACCACATCCACGCGCCCCTGGTGAGCGTGCGGGAGCAGGCCGGCATCGTCGTCGCCCGGCTCAGGCAGCTCGGCGAGGCCAGCTTCCGCACGCTGGTGGAGGACACCGACGACACGCTGACCGTCGTGGCCCGCTTCCTGGCGCTGCTGGAGCTGTACCGCGAGAAGGCGGTGGCGCTGGACCAGGAGGCGGCGCTGGGGGAGCTGACCGTGCGCTGGACGGGCGGCGAGGGGGACGCCCGGCCGATGGTGACCGACGAGTTCGACCGGCCGCCCGAGCGGCCCGAGGAGGACAAGGCGTGAGCGAGGAGACCACCGACGTTCCGGCCGGGCTGCGCACGGTCGCCGATCTCGGCCTCAAGCCCGCCCTGGAGGCGGTCCTGATGGTCGTGGACGAGCCCGCGACCGAGGAGCACCTGGCCCGGATCCTGGAACGGCCGCGCCGGCAGGTCGCGGCCGCGCTGCGCGAGCTGGCCGACGAGTACACCGCCCAGGGACGCGGCTTCGAGCTGCGGCTGATCGCGGGCGGCTGGCGGTTCTACACCCGCCCCGAGTACGCGGTGGCCGTCGAGCGCTACGTCCTCGACGGCCAGCAGGCCCGGCTGACCCAGGCCGCACTGGAGACCCTGGCGGTGGTCGCCTACCGGCAGCCGGTGAGCCGCAGCCGCGTCTCGGCCGTACGAGGAGTCAACTGCGACGGTGTCATGCGCACCCTCCTGCAGCGCGGTCTGGTCGAGGAGGCGGGTACGGAACCCGAAACAGGTGCGATCCTGTACAGGACGACGAACTACTTCCTGGAGCGGATGGGCCTGCGCGGCCTGGACGAACTCCCGGAGCTCGCGCCCTTCCTCCCGGAGGCGGAGGCGATCGAGGCCGAGACCCAGGAGGGCGTGCCGTCGTTCGATCCGGACGCTCCGGATTCCGAGGACGCAGACGACAAGACGGAACTTTGATGCGAAGCAGCAGCGGCAGGAACAGCAGCGGAAACAACGGCGGGAGCCGTGGTGGCAACAGCGGCGGCCGCGGCGGGAGCAGCGGTGGCCGCGGCAACTACCGCGGCGCCGGCAACTCCCGGGACGACAAGCAGGGGAGCGGCAGGCCGAAGAAGCCGCGCCCGGAGGAGCGGCGCTACGACGTGGGACCCGGCGCCACCCAGGACGGCCCGAAGTCGGGCCGTGGCACCTCGGCGCGCGGCGGTGCCAAGGGCGGCCCCAGGCAGGGCCAGGGCACCGGGCGCGGCCGTACGGCTCCGGCGAGTTCCCGTGAGTACGACGCCCGCGCCGAGGAGCGCAACCGGGAGCGGTACGCGGGCCGGAAGGACGTCAAGCTCCCCAAGACCTTCCCGGGCGCCGAGCAGGAGGGCGAGCGGCTGCAGAAGGTCCTCGCCCGCGCGGGCTACGGCTCCCGGCGAGCCTGCGAGGAGCTGATCGAGCAGGCCAGGGTCGAGGTCAACGGCGAGATCGTCCTGGAGCAGGGCAAGCGGGTCGACCCGGAGAAGGACGAGGTGAAGGTCGACGGGCTGACGGTCGCCACGCAGTCGTACCAGTTCTTCTCGCTGAACAAGCCGGCGGGCGTGGTGTCCACGATGGAGGACCCCGAGGGCCGTCAGTGCCTCGGCGACTACGTCACCAACCGGGAGACCCGGCTGTTCCACGTGGGCCGTCTCGACACCGAGACCGAGGGCGTGATCCTGCTCACCAACCACGGCGAGCTGGCGCACCGGCTGACGCACCCCAAGTACGGCGTGAAGAAGACCTACCTCGCGCACATCGTCGGACCGATCCCGCGGGACCTCGGCAAGCGCCTGAAGGACGGCATCCAGCTGGAGGACGGGTACGCGCGGGCGGACCACTTCCGGGTCGTCGAGCAGACCGGCAAGAACTACCTGGTCGAGGTGACCCTGCACGAGGGCCGCAAGCACATCGTGCGCCGCATGCTCGCCGAGGCCGGCTTCCCGGTCGACAAGCTGGTGCGCACGGCCTTCGGCCCGATCACCCTGGGCGACCAGAAGTCGGGCTGGCTGCGCCGGCTGTCGAACACGGAGGTCGGCATGCTGATGAAGGAAGTCGACCTGTAGGAGCGTCCCGCACCGGGCGACGCCGCGCTCACCCCGCCGGTGAGCGCGGCGTCGACGTGTCGAGGAGGCGCCGCATGGTCTCCGCGGCCCGGACCGCCGCCGTGCCGCAGCAGTTGTTGAACAGGACGTGGACCTGGTCGACCCGGGCCGCCAGGGCGTGCAGGCGGGGCAGCCACTCGGTGAGTTCGGACTCGGAGTAGTCGTGGCGGAAGCGGTCCTCCTTGCTGCCCGTGCCCCAGGCGGGGCTGCGTCCGTGGAAGCGGACGACGGACAGGCGGCGGGAGGTGACCGGGGTGACCGGGGGGACGGAGCCGGGCAGGGACCGGGCCATGTCGACGGCCACGGCCGTCATGCCGTACCGGGCGAGCAGCGCGCGCGTCGCCCCGGCCCATTCCGCGTTCCACCACCCGGGGTGCCGGAACTCCACGGAGACGGGCCAGCCGGCGGTCCGCTCGGCACACTCCCGCAGGAACACCCCGGTCCGTCTGCCCGGCCGGAACCACGGCGGCAACTGGAACAGCACGCTGCCGAGCCGCCCCGCCGTGCGGAGGGGCTCGATCCCCTCGGTGAACCGTGCCCACACCTCGTCCAGCACCTTCGGGTCGCGATGCCCGGCGGGCAGCCCGCCGGGCATCGCCGAGTCCCGCGTCGGGTGCCCGGTCAGCAGCGAGAACGCCTTCACGTCGAAGACGAAGCCCTCCGGCGTCCGCTCGGCCCACAGGCGGCTGTTGCGTGCGGCGGGCAGCGCGTAGTACGCCGAGTCGACCTCCACGACCGGGAACCGCTCGGCGTAGTACCGCAGCCGCCCTTCGGCGTCCCGCCGCCCCGCCGGATACCAGCCGCTGCCGACCAGCGCCCGGTCCGTCCACGAACACGTGCCCACCAGGATCTCGCCCATCGCGTGCGGTTACCCGGCGAGGGGTTGTGGAAGCACCCGGCGACATTTATAGTCGGTATGACTATTAAGGAGGTGGGGTGCATGGCTCTCGGCGCGGACGAGTCCGGCAGCGATGCGGCGGGCTACGACAAGTACGCCTATGAACCCTTCGCCGTCACCGTCGACCTCGCCGTCCTCACCCTGCGCTCCGGCGCCCTGCACGTGCTGCTCGTCGAGCGCGGACAGGAGCCGTACGCCGGTCACTGGGCGCTGCCCGGCGGCTTCGTCGAGCCGGACGAGTCCGCCGAGACGGCCGCCCGGCGCGAACTCGCCGAGGAGACCGGCCTTCAGGACGTCACCGGGCTGCACCTGGAGCAGCTGCGCACGTACAGCGAACCCGGCCGCGACCCCCGCATGCGGGTCGTGTCGGTCGCCTTCACCGCCCTGCTGCCCGACGCGCCCGAACCGCGGGCGGGCAGCGACGCGGCGCGGGCGAGCTGGCTGCCGTACGACTCGGCCGGCCCCCTCGCCTTCGACCACGACCGGATCCTGGCCGACGCCCACGAGAGCGTCGGCGCCAAGCTCGAGTACACCTGCCTCGCCACCGCGTTCTGCCCGCCCGAGTTCACGCTCGGCGAGCTCCAGCAGGTCTACGAGACGGTGTGGGGCACCCCGCTCGACCGCCCCAACTTCCGCCGCAAGGTGCTCACCACGCCCGGCTTCGTCGAACCGGTCCCCGGCGCCGCCCGGTTGACCGGGGGCCGCGGCAAACCGGCCGCGCTGTACCGCGCCGGCCCGGCCACCACCCTGTACCCGCCCCTGCTCCGACCGTCCCGGGAAGGACACCCCGCATGAGCGACTGGACCGTCCACAAGCGTGCCGCCTCCGGTTCGTTGACCGGCCTCGCCCTCGGGGACGCCCTCGGTTTCCCCACCGAGTTCGACGACGTGCCGTCGATCCTCGCCGAGTTCGGGCCGTGGCGGGAGATGGCGCTGCCGCAGCCGGCCGTCGTCTCCGACGACACGCAGATGACGCTGGCGCTCGGCCGCGCGCTCAGGACCGCGATGGACCGCGGGGTGCTGGCCCCGAAGCGGCTGGAGCGGCCGCTGCGCGAGGAGTTCGTGGGCTGGTACCAGTCGCCGGAGAACAACCGGGCCCCGGGGAACACCTGCCTGCGGGCGTGCAGCCTGCTGAAGGAGGAAGGCCGGCCCTGGCAGGACGCCAGCCAGATCGACTCCAAGGGCTGCGGCGCCAACATGCGCGTGGCGCCGGTCGGCCTGGCGCCCGGCCTGAGCGACGACCAGCGCGCGGGCGCGGCCCAGTTGCAGGCCGCGCTCACGCACGGGCACCCCACGGCCCTGGCCGCCTCCGACCTCACCGCCCACGCCGTGCGCCTCCTCGCGCAGGGCGCCGAACCGACCGGCCTCGTCGGCCTGCTGCGGTCGTACGCCCATGACAACCGCGCCCGCTACCACCAGGCGTGGCTCGGCGACCTGTGGACCCGGGCCGGCGACCCCAGCCCCGAGAGCTTCATCGCCCGCGGCTGGGACGAGTGCCTGGAGATCCTCGTCCGTCTTCAGGACGCCGTGCGCACCGTCTCGCCCGAGACCGACCCGTGCCTGGCCACCGGCGCGGGCTGGATCGCCGAGGAGGCCCTGGCGACGGGCCTGCTGTGTTTCCTCCTCTTCGTCGACGAGCCGGTGACCGCCATCCGCCGGGCCGCCTGCACCTCCGGCGACTCCGACTCCATCGCCTGCCTCACCGGCGCCTTCGCGGGCGCGTACCGCGGGGCGGAGGCCTGGCCCACGGAATGGGCCGACCGCATCGAGTACCGGAGCGACCTGACGACCCTCGGGGCACTCTGGGACGCCTGAGCGGTGGGCGGCTCGGTGGAGGGCGGCCGAGTGCTGGGCGGCCGAGTGCTGGGCGGCCCGGTGGTGGGCGACGCCCCGCATGCCGGGCAGGCGCGCGTGCGGGCCGACGCGGGGCGGCCGCACGTCCTGCCGGAGGAGGCGCGGGGCGTCTCAGCGCCGCCCGGCATCTCGCGGGCGGCGGGCGCCCCGCACGTCTTCGTCGCCCCGTACGTCTTGGTCGTCCGGGTCCGGCAGGCGGGCTGAGGCGCGGCGGACGCGGACGAGGAAGTCCTCCACCCCGCGCCGGTCCGGCTCCTCGGGCAGCGGGCTGCGCCTGACGGCCTCGTCCGCCTCGGCCGCCAGGCGGTTCATCCGGGACTCCACCTCCGGCCACGGCACCTCGCCGCGCCTGACCGCCAGCAGCGGCTCGCGCAACTCGCCCACGTGGACGGTCAGGACGCCCGTGCGCAGCAGGTCGCGGCAGGTCGCCAGCAGGCGCAGCATGTGCATGGCGTGCTTCCAGCGCGGGGCGCCGTACGAACGGACGTCGGCCGCCAGCTTCCTGCGCTGGCCGAGCGCGTAACGGCTGAACGACTCGTGCGCCCGGCGGGAGAGGAACGCCCCGCGCAGCGCGAGGAGTTCACGGCCGGTGTCGTCGACGTGCTCGACCAGCGGGGAGTGCAGGCACTCCAGGATGTTCGGGTTCGCGCGCAGGGCCAGTTCGCAGAAGCGCTCCAGCTCCCAGCTGAACTGTTCCTCGGCCGGCCCCTCGACGTGCGTCGGCGGCTTCTCGAACCGCCAGAACAGGGAGGTGGGGGCGACGAACACGCCCCGGCGGTCGGTGTCGCTGACGTCCGTGGCCAGGCCGAAGGCGCGCGAACCCATCACGCAGGAGTAGACGGTGTGGTCGCGTACCAGGGCCTCGGGGAGCATGCCCGGAGCGTACGCGGCACCGCCCGCCGGGCGGATCGAATTTTCCGCCGCCTCGGCCCGTCTCGGTCTGTCTCGGCCCGCCTCGGCCCGTTTCGGTCTGTCTCGGCCCCTCTCGGCTCGCATCGGCCGTCTCGGCCCCTCTCGGCTCGCATCGGCCGTCTCGGCCCGTCTCGGTCCGCTTCGATCCGCCGCTCGCTCCGCCGTCTCAGCGGGCGGGCGCCGCGTCCCCGGCCGGCGGGCGCTGACTACGCTGGTCCGCGAGAGCCGATACGCACGCCGAGCAAGGAGCAGCACCGTGGCGGTACGAGCGGTCCGGGGGGCCGTCCAACTGGAGCGGGACGACGCCGACCACATGAACGAGCAGGTCGGTGCCCTGCTCACCGCCGTCCTGGAGCGGAACGGGCTGACCGCCGACGACCTGATCAGCGTCTGGTTCACGGCCACGCCCGACCTGCACAGCGAATTCCCGGCGGCCGCCGCCCGCAAGCTCGGCGCCGGTTTCGCCGACGTACCCCTGATCTGCGCGCAGGAACTCGACGTCGAGGGAGCCATGCCCCGCGTCGTCCGGATCCTCGCGCACATCGAGTCCGACCGGCCCCGCGCCGACGTCGCCCACGTCTACCTCGGCGCCGCGGCCGCCCTGCGCAAGGACATCGCCCAGTGAGAACCGCACTCGTCATCGGCACCGGCCTCATCGGCACCTCCGCCGCGCTCGCGCTGTCCCAGCGGGGCGTCACCGTCCACCTCAGCGACCACGACCCGGAGCAGGCCGTCACCGCGGCCGCCCTCGGCGCCGGCACGGCCGAGGCACCCGAGGGGCCCGTCGACCTCGCGATCGTCGCGGCGCCGCCCGCGCACACGGCGACCGTGCTGGCCGACGCCATGCGCCGGGGCGCCGCCCGCGGCTACCTCGACGTGGCCAGCGTCAAGGGCGGTCCGCGCCGTGAGCTGGAGGCGCTGGGCCTGGACCTGACGTCGTACATCGGCACCCACCCCATGTCGGGCCGCGAGAGGTCCGGCCCGCTGGCCGCCACCGCCGACCTCTTCGAGGGCCGCCCCTGGGTGCTGACCCCCACCCGGGACACCGACACCGAGGTGCTCAACCTGGCCCTGGAACTGGTCTCGCACTGCCGGGCGGTGCCCGTGGTGATGGACGCCGACGCGCACGACCGGGCCGTCGCGCTGGTCTCCCACATGCCCCACCTGGTGTCCAGCATGGTCGCCGCGCGCCTGGAGCACGCCGAGGAGACCGCCGTACGGCTGTGCGGGCAGGGCATCCGGGACGTGACCCGGATCGCCGCCTCGGACCCCCGGATGTGGATCGACATCCTGTCCGCGAACCCGGGGCCGGTGGCCGACCTGCTCACCGACGTCGCCGCCGACCTGGAGGAGACCGTGCAGGCCCTGCGCGCGCTCCAGGCCTCCGACGAGGCCAAGCGGCGCGAGGGCAGCTCCGGCATCGAGGACGTCCTGCGGCGCGGCAACGCCGGCCAGGTCCGGGTCCCCGGCAAGCACGGGTCCGCCCCGCGGGCCTACGAGGTCGTGGCCGTCCTCATCGACGACCAGCCCGGCCAGCTGGCCCGCATCTTCGCCGACGCGGGCAGGGCCGGGGTGAACATCGAGGACGTGCGCATCGAGCACGCGACCGGGCAGCAGGCGGGCCTGGTGCAGCTGATGGTGGAACCGCAGGCGGCGCCGGTGCTGTCGGCGGCGCTCAGGGAACGGGGCTGGGCCGTCCGGCAGTGAACCGTCCCAGCGGTCCGGCGGTGACCGCCCGGGTCGTCCGCCTGCAAGAGGGGGTCCGGGGAGCCAGTAACCTTGTGCGGGGCACCCTCGCCGCCCCGCACACTCCCACCACACCGCACCAGGAAGGTGTCCCCCTGTGGAAAACGGTGCCGCCCAGCCCGTGATCGTCGCCATCGACGGCCCCGCCGGCACGGGCAAGTCGAGCACGTCCAAGGCCGTGGCCGCCCAGCTCGGCCTGAGCTACCTGGACACCGGCGCCCAGTACCGGGCGATCACCTGGTGGATGGTGAGCAACGGGATCGACATCGACGACCCCTCCGCGATCGCCGCCGTGGCCGGCAAGCCGGAGATCGTCTCCGGCACCGACCCGGAGAACCCGACCATCACCGTCGACGGCATAGACGTGGCCGGTCCCATCCGTACCCAGGAGGTCAGCTCCACGGTCAGCGCGGTCAGCGCCGTGCCCGAGGTGCGGGCCCGCATCACCGAGCTGCAGCGTTCCCTGGCGGCCTCCGCCGAGCAGGGCATCGTGGTCGAGGGCCGCGACATCGGCACCACCGTGCTGCCCGACGCCGACCTGAAGATCTTCCTCACCGCCTCCCCGGAGGCGCGTGCCGCCCGCCGCAGCGGCGAGCTCAAGGGCGCCGACGTCCACGCCACCCGCGAGGCCCTCATCAAGCGCGACGCGGCCGACTCCAGCCGCAAGACCTCGCCGCTCGCCAAGGCGGACGACGCCGTCGAGGTGGACACCACGGACCTCACCCTGGCCCAGGTCATCGAGTGCGTGGTCACCCTCGTCGAGGAGAAGCGGGCGGCGAAGTGACAGCGGCTTCCGAGCGGGGTGCCGAGGTCGGGCGGCGTATCGGCGTCGGCCTGATGTACGGGCTGTGGAAGCCGCGGGTGCTGGGCGCCTGGAAGGTTCCGGCGACGGGTCCGGCGATCCTCGCCGTCAACCACTCCCACAACATCGACGGCCCGATGGTCATGGGCGTGGCGCCCCGGCCGACGCACTTCCTGATCAAGAAGGAGGCGTTCGTCGGGCCGCTCGACCCCTTCCTGCTGGGCATCGGCCAGCTCAAGGTCGACCGGTCCGTCGCCGACCGCACGGCGATCACGCAGGCGCTCGACGTCCTGTCGGCCGGCGGCGTGCTCGGCATCTTCCCCGAGGGCACCCGGGGCGAGGGCGACTTCGCCTCGCTGCGCGCGGGGCTCGCCTACTTCGCCGTGCGCAGCGGCGCGCCGGTCGTCCCGGTCGCCGTGCTGGGAAGTTCCGAGCGCCGCGGACGGTTGATGAAGGGGCTTCCCCCGCTGCGCAGCCGCATCGACGTCGTCTTCGGCGACCCCTTCGAGGCCGTGGAAGGGGCGCGAAGCTCCTATACGGGTGGTGGCGGGCGACGGGCGGGCGGCAGCGGACGGCGCACCCGCAAGGCGCTGGACGAGGCGACCGAGCGCATCCAGAAGCAGCTGACCACCCACCTGGAAAACGCCAGGCGCCTGACCGGGCGCCGGGCCACACTGAGTAACTGAGTAGTGGACCGGCCCGTCGGAAGACGGCTGTTCCACCGATCACCACGATGAACGAGGTACCGACTTCATGAACGACCAGATCACCTCCGGCGGCTCGGGCGAGGAGCACGAGCACGGAGCGCTTGGCGACGCCGAGTACGCCGCGTTCATGGAGCTCGCCGCGGAAGAGGGCTTCGACGTCGAGGACGTCGAGGGCGCCATCGAGGCGGCCGGGCACGGTCCGCTGCCCGTGCTGGCCGTCGTCGGCCGCCCGAACGTCGGCAAGTCGACCCTGGTGAACCGGATCATCGGCCGCCGCGAGGCCGTCGTCGAGGACAAGCCGGGCGTCACCCGCGACCGGGTCACCTACGAGGCCGAGTGGGCCGGCCGCCGCTTCAAGGTCGTCGACACCGGCGGCTGGGAGCAGGACGTCCTCGGCATCGACGCCTCCGTGGCCGCGCAGGCCGAGTACGCGATCGAGGCGGCCGACGCCGTGGTGTTCGTGGTCGACGCCAAGGTCGGCGCGACCGACACGGACGAGGCCGTCGTACGGCTGCTGCGCAAGGCCGGCAAGCCCGTCGTGCTGTGCGCCAACAAGGTCGACGGCCCCAGCGGCGAGGCCGACGCGGCCTACCTGTGGTCCCTCGGCCTCGGCGAGCCGCACCCCGTCTCCGCGCTGCACGGCCGCGGCACCGGCGACATGCTGGACGCCGTCCTGGAGGCGCTGCCGGAGGCACCGGAGCAGACCTTCGCCGCCGCCGTCGGCGGCCCGCGCCGGATCGCCCTGATCGGCCGCCCGAACGTCGGCAAGTCCTCGCTGTTGAACAAGGTGGCGGGCGAGGAGCGCGTCGTCGTCAACGAACTCGCCGGCACCACCCGCGACCCGGTCGACGAGATCATCGAACTCGGCGGCAAGACCTGGAAGTTCGTCGACACGGCCGGCATCCGCAAGCGCGTCCACCTGCAGCAGGGCGCCGACTACTACGCCTCGCTGCGCACGGCCGCGGCCGTGGAGAAGGCCGAGGTGGCGGTCGTCCTGATCGACGCCGCCGATTCGATCTCCGTGCAGGACCAGCGCATCGTCACCATGGCCGTCGAGGCGGGCCGCGCGCTCGTCCTCGCCTACAACAAGTGGGACACCCTCGACGAGGAGCGCCGCTACTACCTGGAGCGGGAGATCGAGACGGAGCTGGGCCAGGTGGCGTGGGCGCCGCGCGTCAACGTCTCGGCGCGGACCGGCCGGCACATGGAGAAGCTGGTTCCGGCGATCGAGACCGCCCTGGCCGGCTGGGAGACCCGCGTCCCGACCGGCCGCCTGAACGCCTTCCTCGGTGAGCTGGTCGCCGCCCACCCGCACCCCATCCGGGGCGGCAAGCAGCCGCGCATCCTCTTCGGCACCCAGGCCGGCACCAGGCCGCCGCGGTTCGTGCTGTTCGCCTCCGGCTTCATCGAGGCGGGCTACCGGCGCTTCATCGAGCGGCGGCTGCGCGAGGAGTTCGGCTTCGAGGGGACGCCGATCCACATCTCGGTGCGGGTGCGCGAGAAGCGCGGCGCGAAGAAGAAGTGAGCCGTCCGGACAGGTGGAAGTGAGTCACCCTGACACGTGAGGAGGGGCGGCCCCGACCGGGGCCGCCCCTCCTCACGCGTCAGGTCGCCTTGCTCGGCGCGGGCGGCAGGGCGGGAGGGACGTGGTGCAGCCCGGTGCCCTGCGGGCCGACGTGCGCGACGCGCTGCCACTGCGACTGCTGGCGAGCGCTGTAGGCGCCCGCACTGTAGGCGCCGTACGAACTGCTGAACGACCCCGGCCGGTGACCGTCGGCGGCCGGGCTGCGCGGGATGTTCCCGAAGGCGGTGAAGCCCAGGTCCTCCTCGCCGCTGCGGTCACCCGGCAGCGCGCGGAAGGACTTGACGTACTCGGCGTAGAGCGCGTCGTAGATCGGCGTGGCCGATGGGCCGCCATGGTGGTCCTGAGCCGGCCGCGAGGACGGGACCGGCTGGCGGGACGGGCGGCGGGGAACGTCGTAGGTGTGCACGTATGTCCAAACGACCCCGGGTCAAAGGGGATGCGGGGCTCGTCTCACGTCCCCGCGAGAGGCATGGCGGCCGCCACCAGCTTGCCGCCCGCCGCCGCCCGGTCGAGCGCGTCCCGCAGCAGGTCCTCCCGCGGCTGGCGGCCGATCGACCCGACCGGCGCGGCGAACACCAGTGCCTGCTGGTGCTTGTGGGCGGCGTTGCGCCAGCTCTCGGTCACCTGCAGTGGCTGATGGGCCTGCCACCAGGCCACCGGCTGCCCGCCGTGCAAGCCGGGCTGCAGGACGGCGTGCAGCTGGCCCATGGCGAGCAGCACCGACCAGCCGTGCAGCACCGGCGGCACCTCGGCCAGCTCCGTCAGCGGCATGAAACCCTGCTCGATGAGCAGCGGCAGGAAGTCGTCCCCGGGGCCGGCCGTGCCCGGCCGCACGACGGGCGCGGTCGGCTCGACGACCAGGGCCGGGTGCAACTCCCCGGCCACCAGGACGAGTCCGCTGGTCACCCCGAGCACGGCCTGCTCGGGGACGACCTTCGCGGGCTGCGGGCCCGCGGCGTCCCCGGAGATGGACCGCACGGCTCCCTGGAGCTGTTCCTCGGTGACCTGCACGACCTGCGAGGGCAGGCAGGTGGCGTGGGCGAAGGCGAGGACGGCGGTCTCGTCGCCGACGAACAGGACGGTGCTGGTGCGCTCCTGTCCGGTGTCCCCCGGTGTGCGGCAGGACGTGCAGTCGTAACCGCCGGGGGCGTTCTCTCCGGCGAGCAGCCGGTCGGCCTCTTCGTCGCCGATCTCGGCGCGTACCTCGTCGCTGACGTCGAGCATGCGCGGCACGGGTGGCTCCCTCGGGATGTGATGCGTGGCGGGGCCGGGTGGCTCCCGGCCCGTGAACCGGGCGGATCCCGGGCTCATGAAGAAGACAACGGGGATCTGTGGCGGTAGTCACGCTCGGCGGCGAACGGAATCGAACCATCCACCGCGCAGGGTGACGATGGGTGCGGAATCGGGCACTCACCGTCAATTGCCGGGAACCGGAGGGGAGTTGCTTCCGTGAGGTGACTCACAGAATAGCCGGACAGGTGGTCGACAAATCCTGAAATCACGGAATGAAGTGGGTGGCCGAAATTTGCCGATACCTCGGGTAACGGTGAACTGGCCTGGAAAGACAGGCAGTTGGTTGATCCCGGCTCGGTGACCTCCCTACATTCCTCCGCCGTGTGCAACGAGCGGTGCAACGAGCACCGTTCGGGTCCGTTTGCGGATCCATGTCCTTCGGGAAGGAATCACATGTCCGAATGTGCCGATACCACCCGCGACAACGTCCGTAGGGCGCGTACGACTGCGGTCCTCGCCGGGGCCGCTCTGCTCGCCGCGCCCCTCGGACTGCTGACCGCGACCGGCGACGCCGCGGCGGCGGACGGCGGGGTGTGGGACCGTATCGCCCGCTGCGAGAGCGGCGGCGACTGGCACATCAGCACCGGCAACGGCTACTACGGAGGACTCCAGTTCTCCGCCGGCACCTGGCGCGCGTACGGCGGCACGGCCTACGCGCCGACGGCCGACAAGGCCACCAGGGAACAGCAGATCGCCGTCGCCGCCCGGGTCCAGCGCGCCCAGGGCTGGGGCGCCTGGCCGACCTGCGCGGCACGGGCCGGGGCGTACGGCGACGCGCCCGCGGCCGCCTCCGGCCCCGCGTCGGCCACCGGGTCCGCCACGTCGAAGCCGCCGAAGCCGCCGAAGTCGTCGGAGCCGTCCGAGCCGTCGGAGCCGGTGAAGGCGCCGGAACGTTCGGCGGGCCACCCGGGCCGCGGGGAGTCCCGCGGCGACTACACCGTCCGCGCGGGCGACACGCTGAGCACGATCGCGGCCCGGCACGGGACCACCTGGCAGCGGCTGTACGCCCGCAACAAGGCCGTCGTCGGCGCCGATCCCGATGTCATCATGCCCGGGCAGCGGCTCGAGATCTGACCGGACCGGACCAGACCGGACCCACCCCATCCCACCCCCACACCAGACCCACCCCGCCCCGGCCCGGATCCCTGCCCGGATCCCGGGTCGGGGCGCCGTCGACGCTCCGCCTCGTGGTCCCGTCCCTTGGCCCCGCCTCGTGGTCCCGCATCGCGGTCCCCGCCGATGCCCGCCGGCCGGCACGGCACCCGTCGGGTCTTCGGGGAGTCGCCGGGCCGCCTGTTCCGAGTCGCCGGTGGACTTGCGCCGCGCCGTCCGGGAGCCGACCCTTGAAAGGACCGGGTGTGCCTTGCCCGGACCGGCACCCGGTGGTGAGCCGGACGCTTCCCGGCCTGAAGACGCACTCCCGCCGACAGCCGACGGGAAGGGCCGGGTGTCCCAGGGCGACATGAACCGCACCTGCTTCGACGTGCCGCAACTGCCGTACGAGGCGTAGATCATGCAACCAAAGCACCGGGTCGCGGGTCCAACCGGGCAGAGCATGCCGAGGAAGGCCCCGAGAAGGGACCCGAGGGGAGATCCGCACCGCATGACGACGCCGGCTCGGCGGACCGCGCCGCTGCGCGCCGACTGCATCGCCGACTCCGCGGGCGGGCTGACCTTCGACGTCCCCGCGGCGGGGGAGGCGGGGACGGCCCACCTGGTGCTGCGCCGCCGGGACGGGCGGGAGGAGGTCTGCCTGCCGCTGACCCCGGCGGCGAGCGGCCGCCTGCGCGCCGCGCTGCCCAGCATCGTCGCGCTTCCCGAGGGCCGCTGGGACGCCTACGCCTGCACGGACGACGGCGAGACACGGCGCCTCGTGCCCGGCGTCACCGACCTGCGCTCCCTCGCCGCCCGCACACCCAGCGGCTCCCGCGGACACGTCGCCGTGCGCGTTCCCTACGCGACCCGGCAGGGCAACCTCACCGTCCGCAGCTGGCTGCGCGCCCCGCACGCCGAGGCGGGCGACCTGCGCACCGGCGAGGGCACGCTCACGGTGCACGGACGCGTGTACGGCGCCGCGCTCACCGCCGACGCCTGCGCCGAACTGCGCGGCCGCCACGCCCCGGACCCCGTGCGGCGGCTGGACATCCGCGCCGACGACGCCGAGTTCCGCTTCACCGTGCCCTACGCCCGCCTGGAGCCGGGCATCTGGGACCTGTGGCTGCGGCCCGCGGGGAAGGCGGGGCCGGGCGTACGGATCGCGCGGCTGCTGGACGACGTCGCCGACCGGAAGCCCGGGCCGGCCGGCGCGCGCGTGCGCGTGGACACCCCGCGCGGCCCGGTCGAGGCCGGGCCCTACTACACACGGGACAACGACCTCTCGGTGTCCGTCACGCCGATCACGCCCATCACGCCGGTCACGCAGGCCGCCCCGGTCGGGTCACCGCGGTGACCCGTCGCGGACAGAAGCTGTCCGCGACGTCCGGCAGACTCGGGTCATGTTGGAGACCTCGGCACGACTGCTGCGCCTGCTCTCGCTCCTCCAGGCCCACCGCGAATGGTCCGGCGCCGACCTCGCCGAACGTCTCGGCGTCACCCCGCGCACCGTGCGCCGGGACGTGGAGCGGCTGCGCGAGCTCGGCTACCCCGTCAACGCCAGCCCCGGCACCGGCGGCGGCTACCAGCTGGGCGCGGGGGCGGAGCTGCCGCCGCTGCTGCTGGACGACGACGAGGCCGTCGCCGTGGCCGTCGGGCTGCGCACGGCCGCCGGGCAGGGCATCGAGGGCATCGGCGAGACGTCCGTGCGGGCCCTCGCCAAGCTGGAACAGGTGCTGCCGGGCCGGCTGCGCCGTCGCGTGGGCGCGCTGAACGCCTTCACCGTGCCGATGCTGCGCGGCCCGCAGTCCTCCGCCGTCGACCCCGCGGTGCTGACCGAGCTGGCCGCCCTGTGCCGGGACTGCGAACGCCTGCGCTTCGAGTACCGCGACCACGACGGCGCACCCAGCCGCCGCGCGGTCGAGCCGCACCGCCTGGTGTGCACCGAGCGCCGCTGGTACCTGGTCGCCTGGGACCTGGACCGCGACGACTGGCGCACCTTCCGCGTCGACCGCATCACCCCCAGGCCCCCGCACGGCCCCCGCTTCGCCCCGCGCACCCCGCCGGCCGACGACCTCGCGGCGTACGTCTCCCAGGGCGTCTCCACGCGCGTGTACGCCGAGCACGCCGTCATCCGGCTGCTGGCGCCGCTGGAAACGGCGGCCGAACGCATCTCGCCGTCGGCCGGCCGGCTGGAGGCGGACGGGCCCGGCCGCTGCGTCCTGCGGGCCGGCGCCGCGAGCCTCGACCTGATGGTGCTGTACGTCATGATGACCGGCTTCGACTTCGAGGTGCTGGAGCCCGCCGAGCTCACCGACGCGATCAGGGCCGCCCGCGACCGCCTGTCCCGGGCCCTGGGCGAGGCTCCGTGATGCGGGGATCCTGTGGACGAACGGTGCTTTCGCTATGTCCGGGCGGTTCGCGCCTCCCGGAAGGAATCCACCGGGAATGGGGTCCGGGGGGACTTTCAGGGCGTTTTCCGAGCGGATATGGGAGGCATCGTCGCACCGCGCGGGAATTCCGTTCGCCTACCCGCGGAAGATGTCCGGAACCGTCCGAACGAGTGACGGTGTTCGACCGAAACGCGTGTCGTGGTCCTGTGACAGAAGTGTGACCGGAGCAGGACGGGCGGCCCTCCGCGCCGGTCCGGCCTTCCCCGGCCGCGGGCCAGGGCCTAGCGTGGCGGCATGGACTCGATTCCCACTCCGCCGGCGGAGCCCCAGGACAGTCCGGAGGGCTACGTCGGCCTCGTCGCCGCCGCGGCCGAGCGGCTCGCGCGCGAGCGCGGCTGGAGGACGGTGCGCTCGCTGCCGCCGGGGGCGATCATCACGATGGAGTACCGCGTCGGCCGGCTGAACTTCGAGGTGACCGACGGCCGGGTGACGCGGGCCTGGAAGGGCTGACGGACGGCTACGGCCCCGGCTCCGCGAGGGAACCGGGGCCGTAGCCGTGCGGGGGAGGCTGTGCGTACCGGCCCTCGCCGCGCCGGTGGCGTCAGCCGCCCGTGACCGGCCGGGCCGCCGAGGTGGTCGTGGTGCGCGGGACGCGGTCGGCGTGCGGCGGCCTGCGACTGCCGACCGGCGTGACCGGCGTGCGCTCCGAGCGGGTCGTGTGCGGTCCCGGGGCGAGGTAGACGGGCGCGCGTGGCGAACGGGACATGGCGGCGACCGTCTCGCGGGCCGCGGCCTCGTCCTGCGCGGAGGAGGCCCGCGGTTCGGTGAGCGCGGGCACCGCGACCGGGGCGGGCGCCGCGGCGGTGACGCCGCCGCGGGCGCGCCAGCGGTCGCGCAGGTCGAAGAGGGCGACCTCGGCGCCGGCGATCAGCGGCTCGCACCAGGGCAGGGCGAGCAGGATGAGCAGACCGGCGGTCCAGCCGAGCAGCACGTCGCTCAGCCAGTGCGTACCGAGGTACACGGTGGCCATGCCGACGCCGAGCGCGGTCACCGCGGACACGGCGGACAGCCAGCGGCGGGCTCTCGGGGTGGACGCCAGATAGGCCAGGATGCCCCAGGTCACCACCGCGTTCGCGGTGTGGCCGCTGGGAAATATGTCGCCGCCCAGGCCCATCTCGTTGGAGCCGATGGTGGTGGCGTAGTGCGGGCCGAGACGGCCCATGCCGAGCTTGGCGGCGCCCACCGTGATGTTCAGCAGCAGCAGCGAGGCGCCCAGGGTCAGCAGCGGGCGCAGCGTGTGCTGCCGCCAGGAGCGCCAGCCCAGCCAGGCCGCGACCATCACCGCGGTGGGTCCGCGCTGGCCCAGGACCACGTAGTAGTCGACGAACCAGTGGATGCCGGACCACTGCTGGTACGGCCGGAAGAACATGACCTGCCAGTCGAGGCGGACCAGCCACGAGGTGGTCACCACGAGCCACACGATCGCCAGGTAGAAGGCGAACGTGCCGACGAGCAGCGCCACCCGGTGCCGGCTCATCCTCGGCACGTCGAGGTTGGCCGGTCGTTGCGGCTCCCGGTCCAGCCTGGTGAACACCCGGTCCAGACGGGTGAGGATTCGTTCGGTACGCACCCAATCGACGTTACAGCGAGTGAGCTCAGTTCTCCGTCGAATCAGCGGCTTTGTGATGACGATGTGATGTGGGATTCCTCTCAGCCGGGCTTTATTTCCAGCGAATCCGCATTGCCGGGGCCGGGTGCTCCTTCAATTCCTTCGATCATTCCATGGAACGGTTGAATGGAGCTTTTGAATTCGTTCACCGAATCCTGGTGCGGATTTATCCGGACGCTCATCACACAGCGCGGTCGCTCACGGCGGACCGGAGCCGTTCAGCCAGAACGCGCCGTACACGGCGGACGCCGCCGCGACCCCGCCCACCACCAGCGCCGACCTGGACGGGCGCAGCCGCGCCAGGGCCACGGCGAGGGGCAGCAGCAGCGGGAAGGCGGGCATCAGCAGGCGCGGTTTGGAACCGAAGTAGCCCGACGCGCACAACGCGAGGGCGGTGACCGCGCCCGCGTACACCAGGAGCGGGAGCGGCTGGCGCTGCCGCACGCACGCCCCGTACAGCAGGCCGACCAGGACGACCCCGGCGATCAGGCCGACGCCCGCGAGGGCCGACGGGAGGGACGTGAACCTGCCGGCGACGAAGCGGGCGAAGGCGTAGCCGCCGTCGAAGCCGTTGCGCCAGCCCGCCTGGACGTCGAGGTAGCCCAGGGGACCCCTGCCGGTGTGCCGGCCGACCCACAGGACGTACCCGGCCGCACCGAGGGGCGCGAGCAGCATGCCGAGGGCGCGCTGTCGGACGGTCGCGCCCCCTGGGGGCGGGCTGTCCCCGCGGTGGGGGGCGTGTGCGGTGTCGCGTGCGCCGTGCGGGCCGGAAACGCTCCCGTTTCGCACGAACGAGGCTGCGGCCGCCGCCCACACGGCGGCCGCCACCGCGAGCCCCACCGGCCGGGTCAGCCCCGCCAGCAGGGCCAGCGAGCCGGCCGCCGGCCACCGGCCGGCCAGCACCGCGTACAGCGACCAGGCGGCCAGCGCCGTGAACAGCGACTCGCTGTACGCCATCGACTGCACGACCCCGACGGGCAGGGCCGCCCACAGCAGCACCGCACACACCCCGGCCCGCGGGCCGTACAGCCGGTCCGCGACGGCGAAGATCCCCCAGGCCGCCGCGAGCGAGGACACCAGGGCGACCGCGAACCCGGCGCCGGCGTACGACAGCGGCGTCACGGCGTGCAGCAACCGCTCCAGCCAGGGCAGCAGCGGGAAGAACGCCAGGTTCGAGTGGACGTCCCCGTTCGGCAGCCGCACCTCGTAGCCGTAACCGAGCCCGGCGACCCTCGCGTACCACAGCGAGTCCCAGCGGGCGGTGAGCAGGGTGTACGCGCTCCGGCCGCGCGCCGCGCTCCACAGGGCCAGCACCACCAGGCCCAGGGCGCGCACGGCCGCGTACCCGAGCAGGGCCGGGGCCGCCCGGCGCAGGGCCGCGGTGCCGGGCGGGGCGGCGCGCGTCGCGAGATCGGTCACGGCCCCGATTATCGGCCGCACCCGGAACCGGCCGGCCGGGAGGGGCGTGGTCGCGGTGGAGGGGAGTGGCGTACGCCACACAGGTTCGCGCGGAGTCTGAGAGGTCCGCCACTCGGTAGTGTCCGGATCTCGCGTACGCTGACGTGTCACTCGCCTTCGTTTGCGCGGGCCGGGGAGCGCTGCTCCTCTCGGCCGAGTCACGGGGAGTCCCCCACCCGTGAGCCCGCCGGACGCGAGGGAAAGTCTGGGAGGTACGTACATGTCCCTAACGACCACGGCCGCCGCTGAGCTGCGCCGTCGGGCGGCCGGGGCCGGTGCCAACCGCTGGGTCGTCCTCGTCGTGCTGTGCGTCAGCCTGCTGCTGGTGGCGGTCGACGCGACCGTGCTGCACGTGGCGGTGCCGGCCGTCACCGAGGACCTGAGGCCCGGCGCGATAGAACTGCTCTGGATCGTCGACGTCTACCCGCTCGTCTGCGCCTCGCTGCTGATCCTCTTCGGCACGCTCGGCGACCGGGTCGGCCGCAGGCGGATCCTGCTCCTCGGGTACGCGCTGTTCGGCGTCGCCTCCGGGCTGGCCGCCCTGGCCCGCGATCCCCAGGTTCTGATCATGGCGCGGGCGCTGCTCGGCGTCGGCGGCGCGATGATCATGCCGGCCACCCTCTCGATCCTGCGCCAGGTCTTCCCCGACCGGCGTGAACGGGCGCTCGCGATCGGCGTCTGGAGCGCGGTCGCCGCGGTCGGCGCGGCCGTCGGCCCGCTGCTCGGCGGCTTCCTGCTGGAGCACTTCTGGTGGGGGTCGGTCTTCCTGGTCAACATCCCGCTGATGCTGGTCAGCCTGCCGGTGGGCCGGATCCTGCTGCCGGAGTCGCGGGGCGCGAGCGACGGGCCCTGGGACGTGGTCGGCGCGCTCACCGCGGCGGCCGGGCTGTTCGGCGTGGTGCTGGGCGTGAAGCGGCTCGGCGGCGGCGAAGCGCCGGGAAGCGTGTTCACGGTGGTGCCCCTGGTGGTGGGCGCGGTGCTGCTGGTGCTGTTCGTGCGCAGGCAGCGGCGCCGTACGCATCCGCTGGTCGACCTCGGCATGTTCGCGCGGCCGGCGTTCAGCACGTCCGTGGGGTGCATCATTCTGGCGATGCTCGCCCTGGTGGGCCTGGAGCTGATCGCCGCGCAGTACCTGCAGCTGGTGCTCGGGCTGTCGCCCCTGCAGACGGGCCTGCGGCTGATGCCGCTGACGTTCGCGGCGATGGCGGCCGGGCTGGCGGGGGCGCGGATGCTGAGGCGCTTCGGGCCGCGCCGGATGGTGTGCTTCGGGTTCTGCCTGACCGCCGGGGCCGTGGTGCTGCTGACCGCCATGGGCGCGACGGACGACCCCGCGCTGCTGCTGTCCGGTTTCGTGCTGCTGGGCTTCGGTCTGGAGACGACGCTGTTCGGGGCGTACGAGTCGATGCTGAGCGAGGCCCCGACCGCGCAGGCCGGCGGGGCGGCGGCGATCGGGGAGACGTCCTACCAGTTGGGCGCGGGCATCGGGATCGCGCTGCTGGGCAGCGTGATGAACGCGGCGTACGCGCCGGGGCTGTCGGCCGTCCCCGGCGTGCCGGCGTCGGCGTCCGCCTCGGCGGGGCATTCGCTGGGCGAGGCCTACGAGGTCGCCGGGAAGCTCGGCGGGCCGGTCGGCGCGGCCCTGCACCGGGCGGCGCGGGACTCCTTCGTGCACGGGCTGCACGTGACGCTGCTGGTGAGCGCCGGGCTGTTGCTGCTGGGGGCGGTGATGGCGCTGCGGCTGCCGAGGGTGATGCAGTGCGCGGAGCCGCCGGCCGTCGAGGTGCCCGCACCCCGGGAGGCCACCCAGCCCCGTGTCTCGGTGTGATCCAAGGGGATTCTGCCGCCCGTCACCGGGGCGGCGCATGGCCGCCGGCCCCCTGCGTCCCGAGCAGGTCGGCTTCGGCGGACCGGACGCACCGGCTCGTGCTGGGCAAGGCGCTCACCGGACTCGGTGCCTTCCGGTGAACCCCGCGTGGGACGGGGCCGGTGAGCGGCCTTGCCTCAGCTCTGGTTGAAGAACCCGTCCGTCCGGTGGGAGGCCGGCTCGCCGCTCACGATCTCGGTGTCGGCCGGGCTCAGCAGGAACACGCGGTTGGACACGCGGTCGATCGAGCCGCGCAGGCCGAAGATGAGCCCGGCCGCGAAGTCGACGACGCGCTTGGCGTCGCCGGCCTCCATGGCCGTGAGGTTGATGATCACCGGTACGCCCTCGCGGAACATCTCGCCGATGGCGCGAGCGTCCCGGAAGCTGTCCGGGGTGATCGTGCCGATGCGGCGACCGCGGTCCTCCGCGACGTCCGTGGCCACCCTGACCCGCGGGTCGGTGACCCAGGCATCCCCGGGCTCGGTCCCTTCGGAGTAGTCGTCGTCGTAGTAACGCTCGTCATCGTTGTCGTCGACGAGGCCAAGCCAGGCACTCGCCTTGCGTACCGATCCCATGGACGCCTCCTCTCACAGCGGTCTTTCGTGCTTTCCGCATCCCTATGGTCATCCATGATGCGGACGTCGCGCCAAGTGGATAGACGCCGCGCGGGGGGTTTGTGACGGTACTGGTGCACAGCGAATCCGTCGAGAGTCCGTATGTCCCAAGGGTTCTTGCCCAAACGGCTGCTGACTGTGAGTGAAATATGATTCTTGCTGGCGGACGGGTGACGGGCGGCGCGTACGGGTGAAGGAACGGCCGGTACGATGCGCCAGTTCAACGCTTTGCAGGTGGTCGCGCACGCCACGGGGGGATCGTCTTGTTCGGAATTGTCAGACCTTGTCGGCATCGGCTGGGGGAGCGCCTGGGGGCCCAGTGGATGGCCCATCTGTGCGGGTTGTGTCTCGCTCTCCGTAAGGACCACGGACAGTTCGCGCGATTCGTGACGAACTATGACGGACTTCTCGTATCGGTGCTGACGGAGGCTCAGGCGGAAGGGCAGGACGGACGGCGGCGCACGGCGGGTCCGTGTCCCCTGCGCGGCATGCGCACCGCGTCCGTCGCGCGGGGCGAGGGGGCGCGGCTCGCCGCCGCCGTCTCGCTGGTGCTCGCCTCGGCCAAGGTGCGCGACCATGTCGCCGACGGTGACGGGCTGCTGGCCCGCCGGCCCGTGGCCGTCGCCGCCCGCCGGGTCGCCGCGAGCTGGGGTGCGGCGGGCGCCCGCGGCGGTGTCGCCGTCGGGTTCGACACCGCCGTCCTGCTGGACGCGGTGGAGCGGCAGACCGGTATCGAGGCGCTCGCCGGGCCGGGGACGTCCGTACTGACGGTCACCGAGCCCACCGAGACGGCGACCGCCGCCGCCTTCGCCCACACCGCGGTGCTGGCCGGGCGGCCGGGCAACGCCGAGCCGCTCGCCGAGGCCGGCCGTCTCTTCGGACGGCTCGCGCACCTGTTGGACGCCGTGGAGGACCAGGAGGCGGACGCCGCCTCGGGCGCGTGGAACCCGCTCACCGCCACCGGGACACCGCTCACCGAGGCCCGGCGGCTGGCCGACGACGCGCTGCACGGGATACGGCTGGCGCTGCGCGAGGCCGAGTTCACGGACGGCGCGCTAGTGCACCGGCTGCTCGTGCACGAGCTGCGCACCTCCGTCGACCGGGCCTTCGGCACCGCATCCTGTGCCCACGGGGTGGTGAACTCGGCGTCCGGTCCGTCCGCGCCGCCCGGCGGGCCGGGCACCCCGCTGCCGCCGGGGCCGCCCCGCGCCCCGCGCGGGATCATCGCGGGCTGCGCGGTGTGGCTGGGGCTCGCCTGCACCTGCCAGATGTGCTGCGGCGAGTTCGAGGACCCATGGAGCCGCCAACGCCGGGAAGGCCTGTGCAGCAACAAGGACTGCAGTGAATGCTGCGATTGCTGCGACAACTGCGGCGATTGCTGCGACAACTGCGGCGATTGCTGCGACTGCTGCGATTGCTGCGACTGCAGCTGCGACTGCTGAACCGGATGTCCGCCGCCGTCCGCCGGTGAGAGCCGGCGGACGGCGGCGCCGGGCTCCGGGGCACCGGCGTCGTCGAGCGAATCGCCGTCTACGCGCCCGGGCCGCACCCTGGCCGGCGCCTCGACGTCCACCTCGCCGACCCGCGTCCGCCGACCCGCGTCCGCCGACCCGCGTCCGCCGACCCGCGTCCGCCGACCCGCGTCCGCCGACCCGCATCCGCCGGGCGGCGGGCGCATCCGGCGCGCCGCGCGGTCGCCGCTGCCGTGGATGAACCACCACGCCGAGGACGTCACCGTGTCGACCGACGAGACGGCGGCCGTGGAGACCCGTTGCGGGAGGCCCCACACCGCACGGGTGGGCCGGCGTCGACGGACGCACCTTCGCCGACCGGCAGTTGCGGGCCGGACCTGCGCCGGCCCCACGAGCGGGCCGTCGCCGTCCCGCGAGGAACCCGCCCGGCGCGCCGCCGCCCGGTTCGCCGACGTGGCCCTCGTCCGGGGCACGGGCCGCGCGCGGGCGGCGGCCGCGGGGGACCGGCTGGGGGAGGCGGCCGCACGGGACCGGCTGCGGGAGGCGGCCGCCGCATACGGGCGCGGCCCGCGGGTGCTCGCGAGTCTCCTCGTCGATCCCGGCGGGGGCGAGCACGCCGCCGAGCCCGGGGCGGCCGGTCGGGGCTCACGTCCCGGCCGCGGCCGAGGCGGTCCCAGGCGGAGGACCGCGCGGGGCGCGCTGTACCGGGGCGGCCCCGTGGACCTCGCCGAGCCGATCGCCGCCCGGTGCACCGGCGGTGCCGCCGACGGCTTCCCCCGCACGCCCGTCGGGCCGCGCCGCGACCTGGAGCGTCCGGTCGGCGGAACGGCCGCGCCGCTTCAGCACCGCGGCCTGTTCCGCACCTTCTGTCCGGGCGGCACACTGAGGGACCACCGGGGCCTCGCGGCCCCCGTCGTCCGGCACACCGCGGCCGGTGACGCGTCCTGACGGTCCGGCATGCCGAGGCCCCGTCGTCACCCCGAGTCGCTGCCGCGGACATGACAAGTATCGCGCCATTCCGACGGTGCCTCACGGAGTGCCGCTGGGTGCGGAGTTCCACCCTCCAGGGTGAAGAACAGCGAGAATGCTTCGGTACGCGGCAAGATCAACGGCTTTGCGGTGGAGCCCGGTTGGACGTCACGCGGCCGAAAGGCGCCCTTGCGCCGCTCGACGGTACGGCCGAATACTCCCGGCAAGCGCCTCGTCAGAGACACAGCGTGTCCGAAATCCGGACATCTGTGCGCCTGGCTGCGCCTCACGGGCCCCGACCCCACGCGGGCCCCCGAATTCCCATGGAGGGAACGAAAAGTGAGGATCAAGCGCACCACTCCCCGCAGCGGAATCACGAGACGGACTCGGCTGATCGCCGTCACCACCGGACTCGTGGCCGCGGCAGCGGTCGCGGTCCCCAGCGCGAACGCGTCCAGCGACGCATCCTTCAGCACCGCCCAGCTCAAGAGCGCGGGCAACTCGGTGCTGAAGGCCGACGTCCCGGGCACCGCCTGGGCCGTCGACAGCAAGACCAACCGGGTCGTCGTCACCGTCGACAGCACGGTCTCCAAGGCCGAGATCGCGAAGATCAAGCGCCAGGCCGGCAGCAACGCCGGGGCCCTGACCATCAAGCACACCCCGGGCACCTTCAAGAAGCTGATCTCCGGCGGCGACGCGATCTATGCGAGTAGCTGGCGCTGCTCGCTGGGCTTCAACGTCCAGGACTCCAGCGGGAACTACTACTTCCTGACCGCCGGTCACTGCACCGACGGCGCGGGCACCTGGTGGTCGAACTCGTCCCACTCGACCACCCTCGGCAGCACCGCCGGGTCCAGCTTCCCCACCAACGACTACGGCATCGTGCGCTACACGAACACGTCCGTGACCAAGTCGGGCACCGTGGGCAGCCAGGACATCACCAGCGCGGCCACCCCGTCGGTCGGCACCACCGTCTACCGCCGCGGTTCCACGACCGGCACGCACAGCGGCCGCGTCACCGCGCTCAACGCGACCGTCAACTACGGCGGCGGCGACATCGTCTACGGCATGATCCAGACCACGGTCTGCGCCGAGCCCGGCGACTCCGGCGGCCCGCTGTACGGCGGCACCACCGCCTACGGTCTGACCTCCGGCGGCAGCGGCGACTGCACCTCCGGCGGCACGACCTTCTTCCAGCCGGTGACCGAGGCGCTCAGCGCCTACGGGGTGCACGTCTACTGATCCGCTGCCGATACGCGCCACCGGCGCGCGCATGAGCCGACCCGCGCATGAGCCGACCCGTGGCCGGCAGCGTCCGAGCCCCCGCACGCCCCACCGTGCGGGGGCTCGCCCGTGCCGTGGTCCCGTCCCGCACGTCGGGGCGGGACTTTCGCACGATGTGAACAGGGACCTTCGTCCCCCCAAGTGGGGGCCGGTCTCGCGCCCCCCGCACCGGGCCGCCGCGGTCGAATGGATGTGTCAGCGAAGGGTTGTGGTGGAGGAGGCCGGCCATGCAGGTCGAAGAACGGGTGGACGTACTGGTCGAGGGCGCGCTGGAAGCACTCCGCCAGTTCGAGACCTACGACCAGGAGCAGGTCGACCACATCGTCAAGAAGGCGTCCCTCGCGGCCCTGGCCGCCCACGGCGACCTGGCCCGTCTCGCGGTCGAGGAGACCGGCCGGGGCATCTTCGAGGACAAGGCGGTCAAGAACATCTTCGCCTGCGAGCACGTCACCCACTCGATGCGCGGTCTGCGCACCGTCGGCGTGATCCACCGCGACGAGCTGACCGGCGTCACCGAGATCGCCGAGCCGGTCGGGGTCGTCTGCGCGATGACACCGGTCACCAACCCGACCTCCACCACCGTCTTCAAGGCGCTCATCGCCCTGAAGACCCGCAACCCGATCGTCTTCGCCTTCCACCCCAACGCCCAGGAGTGCTCGCGCGAGGCCGCCCGCATCGTGCGGGACGCGGCCGTCGCGGCCGGCGCGCCGGAGAACTGCGTGCAGTGGATCGACGAGCCGTCGATGGAGGCGACCCGGCTGCTGATGAACCACGACGGCGTCTCCACCATCCTCGCCACCGGCGGCAACGCGATGGTCCGCGCCGCCTACTCCTGCGGCAAGCCCGCCCTCGGCGTAGGCGCCGGCAACGTGCCCGCCTACGTCGCGGCCGACGCCGACCTCGCCCGGGCGATCCACGACGTCGTCCTGTCCAAGGCCTTCGACAACGGCATGATCTGCGCCTCCGAGCAGGCGGTCATCCTGGACCGGGAGGTCTACGAGGCCGGCATCGCCGAGATGAAGCGGCTGGGCGCCCACGTCGTCACCGCCGCCGAGAAGGAGAAGCTGGAGCAGTTCCTCTTCGGCGTCAGCGCGCACGGCACCAACTGCGGTGAGGCCAGGCTGAACGCCGCGATCGTCGGCAGGTCCGCCGCCTGGATCGCCGAGCAGGCCGGATTCGCCGTGCCCGAGGACACCTCCGTCCTGGTCGCCGAGTGCACGGAGGTCGGCGCGCGTGAGCCGCTGACCAGGGAGAAGCTGTCGCCGGTGCTCGCCGCGCTGAAGGCCCTGGACACCGAGGACGGACTGCGGCTGTCCACCCAGATGGTCGAGTTCGACGGCCTCGGACACTCCGCCGCCATCCACACCGAGGACGAGGAACTCGCGGAGGAGTTCGGCAAGCGGGTCAAGGCGATCCGCGTGATCGTCAACGCGCCGGCCAGCCTCGGCGGGATCGGCGACGTCTACAACGCCTTCCTGCCCTCGCTCACCCTCGGCTGCGGCTCGTACGGACACAACTCGGTGTCCAACAACGTCTCGGCGGTCAACCTGCTCAACATCAAGCGGATCGGGCGGCGCAACAACAACATGCAGTGGTACAAGGTCCCGCCGAAGATCTACTTCGAGAAGGGCGCCCTGCGCTACCTGAAGGCCATGCCCGACGTGCACCGCGTCACCGTCGTCACCGACCGCACCATGGAGCAGCTCGGCTTCGTCCGCCGGGTCACCGAGATCCTCAACTCCCGTGAGGAACCGGTCCTGATGCAGTACATCGACAACATCGAGCCCAACCCGGAGCTGTCCACCGTGCAGGCGGGCGCGGCCGCCATGCGGGAGTTCCGGCCGGACACCATCATCGCGCTCGGCGGCGGTTCGCCGATGGACGCGGCGAAGGTCATGTGGCTGATGTACGAGCGGCCGGAGGTCGAGTTCGCGGACACCAAGGAGAAGTTCTTCGACATCCGCAAGCGGGCCTACAAGTTCCCGCAGCTGGGCGAGAAGGCCAAGCTGATCGCCATCCCGACCACCTCGGGCACCGGCTCGGAGGTCACCCCCTTCGCGGTCATCTCCGACCCGGAGGCCGCCAAGAAGTACCCGCTCGCCGACTACGCGCTCACCCCGCACGTGGCCATCGTCGACCCGGTCCTGTCGATGAACCTCCCGCCGACGGTGACCGCCGACTCCGGCTTCGACGCGCTGACCCACGCGACCGAGGCGTACGTCTCGGTGTACGCCAGCGACTTCACCGACGGGCAGGCGCTCCAGGCGATCCGGCTGATCTTCGAGAACCTGGAGGCCTGCGTGAAACAGGGCGCGAAGGCGCCGAAGGCCCGGGAGCGGATGCACAACGCCTCGACCATCGCGGGCATGGCGTTCGCCAACTCCTTCCTCGGCCTCGTCCACGCCATGGCGCACACCCTGGGCAACACCTTCCACGTCGCCCACGGCCGCACCAACGCGCTGCTGCTCCCGCACGTCATCCGGCACAACGGCACGGTCACCCACAAGGCGACCCCGTGGCCGAAGGCCGAGACCTACCGGGCGCCCGAGCGCTACCAGGACATCGCCCGCATGCTGGGCCTGCCGGCGGCCACCCCCGCGGAGGCCGTGGAGTCCTACGCCCGGGCGGTGGAGGAGCTGCGCGAGCGCTGCGGCATCCCGGCCTCCTTCAAGGAGGAGGGCGTCGACGAGGAGGCCTTCCTGGCGGCGCTCCCGCAGCAGGCCCTCAACGCCTACGCCGACCAGTGCGCGCCCGCCAACCCGCGCATGCCGATGATCGACGAGATGCAGGAGCTGATGCGCAAGGCGTACTACGGCACCTGACCCGACCGGGTCCCGCCCGGCCCACCACGACGCCGGGCCCCCGGCCGCCACCGCCGCCCCCGCCGACCTGACCGGCGGGGGCGGTGGCCGTCCGGGGGCAATGGCCTTCCTGCCGGCCTGCCCGCCGTGGCGTGGTGTGCCGGCCGTGGGCGGTGTCCCGCCGGGCAGCCGGTGGGCCGTCGGGGCCGGTGGGCCGGTGGGCAGCCGGTGGGTCGTGGGGCCGGTGTGCGGTGTGCCGGTGGGTCGTGGGGCCGGTGTGCGGTGTGCCGGTGGGTCGGCGGTGGCCCGGTGTGCGGCTACGAGGCGTGCGCCGGGCGGTGCCCGGCCCGGTGCCGTTCGTGCAGGGCCGCCGCCGCCAGGGTGACCGCGATCCCGGCCGCCGCCCAGGCCGACAGCACCAGCAGGGCGGAGGCCGTGTCGTTGCCGTCGAAGTAGGCGATCGAACGTGCCGTCCAGGTTCCGGCGCCCGTCGGCAGCGCCGGGCCGATGGTCTTCCAGAACGGCGGCAGCAGCGGCAGCGGGAAGGCGCCGCCGGCGCTCGGGTTGCCCGCGATCACCACGAGCAGGATCGCCAGGCCGATGCCGACGATGCCGAAGACGCCCTGCAGGGCCAGGGTCGCCGCCCCCACCGCGAAGGTGGTCAGCGCGCCGAGCCACCACAGGGCGGCCACGCTGCCGGGCAGGGCGCCCAGGATCGGGCCGACCACGACGGCGCCGCCGAGGCCGCCGCCGACCGCCACCAGCGCCATGACGCCCAGCCGGATCAGCGCCCGCGGGACGTTCGCGGGCCGTGCCCCCGTGCTGATGGCCAGGATCGAGGCGCACAGGTAGCCGCCGACGCACCAGCCCACGACCAGGTAGAAGGACGACAGCGCGTTGAAGTCCTGGGGTGAGGCCGGGGCGACGTCCACCGTCCGGACGGTCCGCCGCTGGGAGGCCTCCAGGACGGTGAGGTACTTCTCCAGGGTGGTCGCGAGCAGGGCTCCGCCGCCGCTCGCGACCAGGAGCCGGTCCGTGCCGCCCGTCGGATCGATCACCAGCGCGCCGTCGATCTCCCGGTTCAGGAGCTGACGGCGCGCCGTCGCCTCGTCGGCCACCGCGCGCGGGTCCAGGGGGGAGCCGGGAAGCTTCCCCAGCCGGGCCACCGCCTGCCCGGCCGCGGCCGGCGGAGCGGCCACCGCGAAGGGCACGTCCCGGGGGCGCGGGTGGTGCAGCGCGCCCACGTAGGAGGCGATGAACAGCACCTGGAGGGCGATCACACCGAGGATCAGCAGTGAGGCCCGCGGGGTGACGGCGTCCTTCACTTCCCCGAGCAGGGTGGTCCGTGTCATGCCCTCACGCTCCGGGGCGGCGGTCGTTTGCGCAGGTGGGAAGCGCCCGAATGGTTGTCGTACAGACGTTCGGGAATTGGTCTATGGTGGGGTGAGGGAGTCGGGAACTGATGTTCGATACGGTCCGGTAACGGTTCGAAGCGGGAGGTGCGGATGTCAGGGTTCACGCATCTGCACACCGTCTCCGGGTTCTCCCTGCGCTACGGCGCCTCGCACCCGGAGCGGCTGGCCGAGCGCGCCGCGGAGCGGGGCATGGACGCCCTCGCCCTCACCGACCGCGACACCCTCGCGGGCACCGTGCGCTTCGCCAGGGCCTGCGCGAAGACGGGAGTACGGCCCCTGTTCGGCGTGGAACTGGCGGTGGAGCCGGCGACGGCGGACCCGCAGCCGGGGTCCGTGCGCGGAGGCAGGCGGCGCACGCCGGTGCGCGGCGGCGCCTTCGTCGACGAGTCGGCGCCCCGGGTCACCTTCCTGGCCCGGGACGGCGCGGCCGGCTGGGCCGGCCTGTGCCGTCTCGTCACCGCCGCCCACGGCCCCGTCCCCGGCTCCGCCCGGGCGGGGGGATCCCCGTCCGCCGGTACGCCCCTGCTGCCTTGGGCCGACAACCACGCCGACGGCCTGACCGTCCTGCTCGGCCCCGCGTCCGACGTCGGCCGCGCCCTCGCCGCGGGCCGCCCCGACCGCGCCGCGAAGCTCCTCGCCCCCTGGCGGGAGGTCTACGGCGACGCCCTGCGCCTGGAGGCCGTCTGGCACGGCCGCGCGGGTACCGGTGCCGGCTCCCTGCGGCTGGCCGCCCGCACCGTCGGTTTCGCCGCCGAGCAGCGGATCCGGCCGGTGCTCAGCAACGCCGTGCGGTACGCCGACCCCGGCCTCGGCCCGGTCGCCGACGTCCTGGACGCGGCCCGCCGCCTGGTCCCGGTCGACCTCGGCAGGGAACTGGACTCGGGGGAGGCCTGGCTCAAGGACCCGGACGCCATGCTGCGCGCGGCCGAGCGGATCGTGGAGGCCGCGGGCTTCCGGCCCGAGGCGGCCCACCGCCTGCTGGAGCAGACCCGGGCGACGGCCGCCGCGTGCCTGGTCGACCCCGAGGACGACCTGGGCATCGGCACCGTCCACTTCCCCGAACCGCACCTGGCCGGCGCCGGGCGCCGCACCGCCCAGCGGGCGCTGGCCTCGCGGGCGGCGGCGGGCATGGTGCTGCGCGGCTACGCCGGCCGGCGCGCCTACTGGGAGCGCATGCACCGGGAGCTGGACATCATCGCCCACCACGGCTTCGCCTCCTACTTCCTCACGGTGGCCCAAGTCGTCGACGACGTGCGGAGGATGGGCATCCGGGTCGCCGCCCGCGGCTCCGGGGCGGGCTCCCTGGTCAACCATCTCCTCGGCATCGCGAACGCCGACCCGGTCGAGCACGGGCTGCTGATGGAGCGCTTCCTGTCCAAGGAGCGGGTCGTCCTGCCCGACATCGACATCGACGTGGAGTCCGCGCGCCGCCTGGAGGTCTACCGCGCGATCATCGACCGGTTCGGCGCCGAGCGGGTCGCGACGGTCGCGATGCCGGAGACGTACCGGGTGCGCCACGCGATCCGCGACGTGGGCGCGGCTCTGTCCATGGATCCCGCCGACATCGACCGCATCGCCAAGTCCTTCCCGCACATCCGCGCCCGCGACGCCCGCGCGGCTCTGGAGGAACTGCCCGAACTCAGGCGCCTGGCGGGGGAGAAGGAGAAGTACGGAAGGCTGTGGGAACTGGTCGAGGCGCTCGACGCCCTGCCGCGCGGAGTCGCCATGCACCCCTGCGGGGTGCTGCTCTCCGACGCCTCCCTCCTCTCCCGCACGCCGGTCGTGCCGACCAGCGGCGAGGGCCTGCCGATGTCGCAGTTCGACAAGGACGACGTCGAGGACCTCGGGCTGCTCAAGCTCGACGTGCTCGGCGTGCGGATGCAGTCGGCGATGGCGCACGCGGTCGCGGAGGTGGAGCGGGCCACGGAGGAGCGGATCGACCTGGACGGACTGCCGCCCGGCGACCCGGCGACGTACCGGCTCATCCGCTCCACCGAGACGCTGGGCTGCTTCCAGATCGAGTCGCCGGGCCAGCGGGACCTGGTGGGGCGGTTGCAGCCGAGCACCTTTCACGACCTGGTCGTCGACATCTCCCTGTTCCGGCCGGGCCCGGTCGCCGCCGACATGGTGCGGCCGTTCATCGAGGCACGGCACGGGCGGGCGCCGGTGCGGTTTCCGCACCCGGACCTGGAGGAGCCGCTGAGGGGGACGTACGGGGTCGTCGTCTTCCACGAGCAGATCATCGACATCGTCGCCATCATGACCGGCTGCGGTCGCGGCGAGGCGGACCGGGTGCGGCGCGGACTGTCCGACCCGGAGTCGCAGGCGCGCATCAAGGTCTGGTTCGCGCAGCACGCGGCGGCGCGGGGGTACGACGCAGAAACGATTCAGCGGACCTGGGAGACCGTCGAGGCCTTCGGGTCGTACGGGTTCTGCAAGGCGCACGCCGTCGCCTTCGCGGTGCCGACGTACCAGTCGGCGTGGCTGAAGGCGCATCACCCGGCCGCCTTCTACGCGGGGCTGCTCACGCACGATCCCGGGATGTACCCGAAGCGGCTGCTGCTGGCGGACGCGCGGCGGCGCGGGGTGCCGGTCCTGCCGCTGGACGTGAACCGGTCGGCGGTCGCACATCGTATCGAACTGGTGTCTGAATCGGGTGTCTGGGGGCTGCGGTTGGCCCTCTCCGACGTGCACGGCATCAGCGAGGCGGAGGCGGAGCGGATCGCGGACGGGCAGCCGTACGCCTCCCTGGTCGACTTCTGGGAGCGGGCCCGCCCGAGCCGTCCGCTCGCCCAACGGCTCGCCCAGGTGGGCGCGTTGGATGCCTTCGGCGCCAACCGCCGGGATCTGCAACTGCACCTGACCGAGCTGCACCGGGGCGCCCGGGGCGCGGGCGGCGGCCAGCTGCCCCTGGCCGGCGGGCGCAGGACCGCCCCGGCCGGGCTGCCCGACCTCTCCTCGGCGGAGCGGCTCAGCGCCGAACTGGGCGTGCTGTCGATGGACGCCTCGCGCAACCTGATGGACGACCACCGGGAGTTCCTCGACGAGCTGGGCGTGATGTCGGCGCGTCGGCTGCGCGAGGCACGGCACGGCGAGACGGTCCTGGTCGCGGGCGCCAAGGCGGCCACCCAGACCCCGCCGATCCGCTCCGGCAAGCGCGTCATCTTCACCACCCTGGACGACGGCACGGGCCTGGTCGACCTCGCCTTCTTCGACGACTCCCACGACACCTGCGCCCACACCGTCTTCCACTCCTGGCTGCTGCTGGTGCGCGGGGTGGTGCAGCGGCGCGGCCCGCGCAGCCTCAGCGTGGTGGGCGCCGCCGCCTGGAACCTCGCGGACCTGCTGGAGGTGCGCCGGGAGGAGGGGCTCGACGGGGTCGCGGCCCGGCTGGCCGAGCCGGCCGGATCCGGCCGGGACGGCGCCACCGGGAACCGCGCCGCGCGCGAGGACGGCGACGGCTCCGCGCCGGAGGACGGCGGCGGTTCCGCGCCGGAGGACGGCGGCGGTTCCGCGCCGGAGGACGGCGGCGGTTCGTCGCCGACCCGGCTCGCCGGTTCGGACGGGCGGCCGGCGCCCGCGGGCTCCGCGGCCCGCGACCCGATGGAGGACCGGAGGATCCGCATGCCCACGGGGTACCGGATGCACCCCTGGGCGGATCTGCGCCCCGCGGGCGAAGGGCCCGCGGTGGGAAGGAAGTTGTGGCACCAGAGTCCGGGGAGTGCGGGATGACCGTTCTGTGCGTACGTTTCCAGCTGCCGCCGGCGCACGAGGCCGACCTGCCGGGGCTGCTCGGGCTGCTCGAGGAGTTCACGCCGGTCGTCCAGGCGCTGCCGCCGGACGGGGCGCTGGCCGATCTGCGCGGCGCCGAGCGGTACTTCGGACGCAGCGCGGTGGAACTGGCGTCGGTGATCCGGGTCCGTGCCCTCGCGCTGCACGGCGTCGACTGCGTGATCGGCGCCGGGCCCGGGCCGATGCTGGCCCGCGTGGCGCTGCGCGACGCCCGGCCCGGGACGACCCGCGCGGTGCCCGAAGACCCGCACGGCATCGCGGAGTTCCTCGCGGACCGGCCCGTCGCCGCGCTCCCCGGCGTCGGCGCGGCGACCGCCCGCACCCTGGGCGAGTACGGCCTGGACACCCTCGGCCGGGTCGCCGCCGCGCCGCTGTCCACGCTCCAGCGCCTGGTCGGCGCGAGGGCGGGCCGCGAACTGCACGAGAAGGCGAACGGCATCGACCGCGGCCGCGTCGTCCCGAACGCCGTCTCCCGTTCCCTGGCCGCCGAACGCCCCTTCACCCGAGACGAGCTGGACCCGGACCTGCACCGCCGCGCCCTGCTCTCGGCCGCCGGCGAACTCGGCGCCCGGCTGCGCGCCGTGGACAAGGTCTGCCGCACGCTCACCCTCACCGTGCGCTACGCCGACAGGTCCGCGACCACCCGCAGCCGCACCCTGAAGGAGCCGACCGCCCACTCGGCCGCGCTGACCGCGGCGGCGTACGGCATGTACGAGGCGCTGGGCCTCCAGCGCGCCCGGGTCCGCGCGGTGCACCTGCGCGCCGAGGGCCTCGCCCCCGCCGGACAGGCCTCCCACCAGCTCACCTTCGACCCCGCCGACGAGAAGGCCCGCCGTCTGGAGGAGGTCGCGGACCGCGCCCGCGCCAAGTTCGGCCCGGACGCGGTGAAGCCGGGGACGCTGGCGGCGTGAACCCGGCCGGCGGGGTGGTCAGTTCGCCCACGGCGGGCTGATCCGGGTTCCGTCGGCCAGTTCGGCCTCCAGGCCGATGGACGTGGTGACCCAGGAGATCGCGGTCTGGTCGGTCGGGTTCTCGACGCCGAAGGCAGTGCCCGGGCTGACGATCACCGTGTCGCCCGCGGTGACGCGGTCGGTGCGGCCGTCCAGGGTGACCAGCAGCTCGCCGATGAGCAGGTGGAAGACCTCCTCCCGGCTGACGGTGTGCACGGGCGCCCGGGTGCCCGCCGGGATCTCGCCCCGCCAGGCGCACAGCTCCTTGCTGCCGGTGAGGGGAGTGGCGTACGAGACGAAGCGGGCGCCGTGGATCTCGTGGGTGACGGCGTCGGACGTGCGGATGACGGGCATGGGTGCCCTCCGTTCCGGGAGACGGTGAAAATAGTCAAGCTGCTTGACCATGTGGACCGGTGCCATGGTCAAGCTTCTTGACCATTTCGTCAAGGGTTGTGAACTGCTGTTGGCTGGCTGGGCACAGGCGCGTTCTGGCGCACTTGAGTGAGTGTCCGGGCTGTGGCACGCGCGCTCTCATGGGCGGGAACGAGGGTTCCTCGGTCGAATGTGTGACCTTTTCCGGTGGTGGTCGTTGAGCGTGGTGACGGGTGTTTGGCCGGTGTGGGGATGGGGTGATCGGGGGTGGGTGGGCTGCGGGAGTTGGCGGCGCCGTTCGTCGTCGCCGGTCCGTCGGGTGTGGCGGTCCGTGACCGGCTCAAGCGCCTGAGTGCCGAGGACGAGCGGGTTCTTCGTCTGGTCGGTGATCATCTGGGCACGCTCGCCTCGAGGGACCTGAAGGCCCGCTGCGCGGCCGGGCTGGATCATGACGGCGAGCAGTGGGCCGCGCGTAAGCGGGCCCTGACGGAGGTGTCTTCCTCCCGCTGGGCCGGGTCGGTCACCAGGGCCACCCGCGATCAGTGGGCGCTGGCCCGGCGCGGGCAGCTCGCGCACATCCAGAGCCTGGAAGCCGGTGTGGCCATGATCGCGCACCGGCTGTCGCTGCCGGTCGGTGAGAAGGGCGCCGGGCGGGCTCCGGGCGGCTACCGCAGCAGGCGGGAGTGGCATGCCAAGTCACGCCGTCTGCACGTGCTCGCCGGCCGGCTGAATGCGGTCCGGGCGGACTGGGAGGCCGGAGTCGTGCACGTGGTGCGGGGCGGCAAGCGGCTGCTGAACACCCGCCACCACCTGCAGACCGCGCAGCTCACCGAGGAGCAGTGGCGCATCCGGTGGCAGGCCGGGCGCCGGTTCCTCCAGGCCGACGGCGAGTCCGGCAAACGCTTCGGCAACGAGACCGTCCGCGTCACTCCCGGCGGTGAGATCTCCCTCAAGCTCCCCGCCCCCTTGACGCACCTGGCCAACGCCCCGCACGGCCGGTACGTGCTCGCCGCGAAGGTGGCGTTCGCGCACCGGGGCGCGCAGTGGGCCGACCGCGTCACCGCAAACCGGGCCGTCGCCTACCGCATCCACGAAGACGTGCAGCGCGGGCGCTGGTACCTGACCGCATCGTGGACGATCCCCCCGGCTATGACCGTGCCCCTGGCCGCGGCCCGCACGAACGGGCTGATCGGCGTCGACACCAACGCCGATCACCTGGCCGCCTGGCGCCTCGACCAGCACGGCAACCCCGTCGGCGCACCCCTCCGCTTCTTCTACGACCTGACCGGCAACGCCCGGCACCGGGACGCCCAGGTCCGCCACGCCCTCACCCGGCTCCTGCACTGGGCCGCACGGCACCACCTCGCAATCGCGATCGAAGACCTCGACTTCACTACGGAGAAGACCCGCGAGAAACACGGCCGCCGCAGGAAGTTGCGCAATCTCATCTCCGGCATGCCCGTCGCCAGGCTGCGGGCCCGCCTGGTGTCGATGGCGGCCGAACGCGGCATCACCATAGTCGCCGTCGACCCGGCCTACACCAGCCGCTGGGGCGCCCAGCACTGGCAGACACCCCTCACCGGCACGAACAGGAAGACCACCCGCCACGACGCAGCAGCCGTGGCAATCGGACGGCGCGCCCTGGGGCACCCGATCAGGCGACGGACGGCACCGCCCCCTGCTCACCGGAGTGATGAGCAGGGGCATCGGACCGTCCAGGCCCGGCCGGGCGCCTCGGGGCGCGAGGAACCCCGCCCCCGCGTCCCCGGACCACGGACACGATCCGTGCGCGCCGGACACGGAGCGAACGCGGGTGACCCGGACGCCCCAACACCGTTCGGGGCGTCCGGCTGAGCATGAGTTCTGGCTGCAGGACTCACTCCCGCTCAGTCTTTAGGAACGGTGTTTCAATGCCTCCGTGCAGAACTCCGAGGCCATGGCCCTGTCCGCCGCCCTGCTCGCCGTCGCCGGCGAGCTGACGCAGCGCATCAACGAGGGCGTCGTCGCCCGCGGCTTCGAGGGGGTGCGGCCCGCGCACGGCTTCGCCTTCGCGCGGCTCGCCCCGGACGGCGCGACGGTGACCGACCTCGCCGCTCACCTCGGCGTCACCAAGCAGGCCGCCAGCCAGCTCGTCGACGAGATCGTGCGCAAGGGGTACGCCGAGCGGCGGCCGCATCCCGTCGACGCGCGGGCCCGGCTGATCGTGCTGACGGAGCGCGGGCGGGCCTGCACGCGGGCCGCGGAGGAGGCGGCCGCGGAAGCGGTGCGCCGGTGGACCGAGCTGCTCGGGGAGGGCGAGGTGCGGGCGCTGTCCGACCGGCTGGCGCGCCTCGCCCCCTACGGCCCCATCCGGCCCGCCTGGTGACGCACCATCAGGCGTTACCACCGAATCTGCTGTCACTGGAAGTTTTTACTGACGCGTAACTTCACGTCTGTACTACTCGCCCGTAACTTGATGGGTGAACAGCATCCTCGTGATCCGGATCACAAGGCGTCCTGCCGTCGCAACTCCCTTGAGCCGCAAGGAGATCACTCGATGCTGCCCTGGAAAAGACTCCTCAGACCCCTGACCGCGCTGCTCCTCACCGCCGCCGTCGCCCTGGTCCCCGCCACCGCCGCCCCCGCCTCCACCGCCCCCAGCGCGGGCTGGAACGACTACTCCTGCAAGCCCTCGGCCGCCCACCCCCGGCCCGTCGTCCTGGTCCACGGCACCCTCGGCAACTCCGTCGACAACTGGCTGGGCCTCGCCCCGTACCTGAAGGACCGCGGGTACTGCGTCTTCTCCTTCGACTACGGCCAGCTCCCCGGCGTCCCCGTCTTCTACGGCCTCGGCCCCGTCGACAAGTCGGCCGAGCAGTTGTCCGCCTTCGTCGACAAGGTGCTCACCGCCACCGGCGCCGGCAAGACCGACATCGTCGGCCACTCGCAGGGCGGCATGATGCCCCGCTACTACCTGAAGTTCCTCGGCGGCGCCGCCAAGGTGAACGCCCTCGTCGGCATCGCCCCCAGCAACCACGGCACCGACCTGAACGGCCTGACCAACCTGCTGCCCTACTTCCCGGGAGCCGCGGACCTGCTGTCCACGGCCACCCCGGCCCTGGCCGACCAGATCACCGGCTCCGCGCTCCTCACCAAGCTCAACGCCGGCGGTGACACCGTCCCCGGCGTCCACTACACCGTTCTCGCCAGCAAGTACGACGAGGTCGTCACGCCGTACCAGAGCCAGTACCTCAGCGGCTCCGACGTGCACAACGTCCTGCTGCAGAACCTGTGCTCGCTCGACCTCTCCGAGCACCTGGCGATCGCGCTGCTGGACCGGATCGCCTTCCACGAGGTGGCCAACGCCCTCGACCCGGCACACGCCACCGCCACCACCTGCGCGTCGGTGTTCAGCTGACCCCGCGTCGGGGCCTGCCCGGCCTGAGCCGCCGGACACGCCCCGACGCTGCCGCCGGCCCCGCCTGACGGCCGTGCCCAGCGGCCCCGCCTAGCGGCCGTGCCGCCCGCCGGCCGCGCGGCGGCGGACCGAGGCGAACCCGGCCGCCGAGCCGAGCGTCAGGGCCGCCGCGCCGCCCACGGCGAGGTACGGGGCGCTGCCGTCGCCGCCGGTCTCGGCGAGGCGCCGCGCGGCCCCGGCCGCCTTCGGCGCGGCGGCCGCGGCGGCGTCCGTGCCGCGGCCGTCCGCGGTGCCGTCCGCGGCGATGGTCGGCCGCGCGGAGGTACGGGCGTCGTAGTCGCCGTGACCGTGGTGCTCGACCGTCGACCTGCCGGCACCGTCCTTGATCTGCTCCCCGGAGGGCGCGGACGCGCTCGGCGCCGGCGACGGACCGGCCGTCGCGGCACCGCCGTCGTCGCCGCCGAAGGCGACGTCCGAGCAGGAGTGGAACGCCTCCGGGCTGGCCGAGCGCTGCCAGACCGCGTAGAGCAACTGCCTGCCGGAGCGCTGGGGGAGCCTGCCGGAGAAGGTGTAGTGGCCGCCCGACGCGACCGGGTCGGTCGCGGTGGCCACCGGGTGCTCCAGATCCAGGTCGGACCAGGCGAGCGGCTGGACCGGGTCGTAACCGGCCTTGGTGATGGACACCGTGAAGGTGCCGTTGTGCGGGGCGGTCACGCGGTACCCGAAGGTGTACGGGCCGCTGCTCACGCCGGTGGCGGGCCAGTCGGCGCGAGCCAGGTCGAGCCCCTTGAACTCCTCGTTGCCCGCGCTGCACAGCCTGCCGTCCGGGATCAGCTCCCGGTGCCGTCCGTTCGCGTCCCCGATGCGGATGCCGTTCCAGTCGTACAGCGCCTGCGTGCCGCCCGCCGCGACCGCCGCCCGGCACGCGTCCGACTTCGGGCTCTCGGGCCCCTCGGCGTGGCACTGGGCGACCCGGCTGACCGGGTCCCCCATCGAGCCGTGCGCGGACGCCGGGGCGGCGGCGAGGGCGGTCAGCGCGAGCGGGGCCGCGCCGAGGGCGGCGAC
>NZ_JAYMHD010000045.1:0-18817 GCF_035656535.1 Streptomyces sp. H51 | reverse complement strand
CGCCGAGTCCTACCAAGCAGCCGTCACCCTCGCAGCCCTGCTGATGTGGGCGTGACATTTGACGACAACTCCTAGGAACCGAATCCGCCGATCACATCGCTCATCGGGTAGCTGTAGACCTCCCGCTTGCACGACGAGCAGGCGCTCGACGCGTGCTCGCTCAGTGACCAGAGCTGAGGCGCGAGACCGGTGCCCCTGCCGTGTGTCAGGTACAGGTCCTCGGGGCCGATGGCCGACTTCAGGACGGTCGAAGCGGCGACGAGGCGGTCGGCGCCGTCGACCGTCTGCACGGTCGCCTGCAACAGGCGGCCGGTGCTGTAGCCGTTGCTGCGGTGGAAGTACCACTTGCCCTCGTACCGCATGACCCCCTGGATCTTGTGCCACAGGGGTTCGCCGTTGAACGTCCCGGTGGCCGGCAGGCCGTAGGCGGCGTCCGCGTCGGCGAGGGTGCCGGCCGCGCCTTCGACGGCTGTCGTCAGCGCGGTCATCGGGTAGGTGGCGACCCGGCCGGGACTGTCGCCGCCGGCGTTGAGGTTGCAGTACTCACCGATGACCAGGTGGTCGGTGCCGGTGCGGTCCAGGGACACGTACGACACCTTGGGACGGCCGGTCGAGTAGCACTGGCTTTCGGCCGCGCTCCCGCTGTTCCTCGCCGCGGTCATCTTCAGCGAGGCGACCTGGGGCATGACGTACCGGTAGCCGAAGCTGTACCAGACGTTGCTCTGGCGGCCGATCAGCTTCTTCTGCGTGACGTCGCTCGTCAGCCCGTCGGGCGTCGGGTCGTTGACCGCGTCGTCGTTGTCCGGGTTGAGGTCCAGGATCTGGCGCATGTCGAACACCCGCAGCCCGTTGGCGGTGTCGGCGACGTACAGGTAGTTGCCGTACCAGGCCATGCCGCCCGCGTGGATGCCGTTCTGCGCAGCGCAGGACGACGTCACGACCGACACGCACGAGCCCTCGCGCGCGTGCAGGGCGTCGAACGAGATGTGGTTCTTGGAGTTGACGTAGGGCCAGACCAGCAGCACGTGCCGGTACTCGTGCGAGGTCGTGTTGAAGAAGCTGACGCGGACGCCCTTCTCGTTGCAGGCGTCGGCGGCGGTGGACAGCAGACAGTTGTTGAGCCCGCCCGAGGCGTAGTCGCTGCGTCCCGGGTTCTGCGCGTCGTAGGAGGCGACGGCCAGCGGGTCGGAGTCGGAGGTCCCCCAGGTCTCGTCCTCCTGGGCGTCCGAGATACCGGTGATGGCCTGCGGCACCCACTCCGTGGACGTGGCGTCGTCGCTCTTCCAGCAGACGCGGTGGTAGGGCGCCAGGTCGGAGTCGTAGATCGTCCTGGTGCCGCATCCGTCGTCCCAGGCGGCGTCCCGGTTGGTGTTCTCCACCTTCATGAGGTCGGTGAGGGTCTCTTTGGGCAGTGCGGCGTCCAGCTGCGACACCAACCCGCTGAGGTCGCCGCCCTTCTTCAGCTGGAAATCCCCGGCGCGCCCCGCGACCAGTGTGGAGGTCCCGGTGGAGGTGGCGCCGGCGAAGTCGTCCTGTTCCCCGGCGCCCTCGTCGTCGAAGTTGTCGTCCGGCATACCCGCTTCGTAGGCGGTGGTGGGATCGTCCGCCGCCGCGGCGGGGGCGGCGTTCGACACCGGTACGAGGCCGAGCAGCACGCCGGTCAGCAACGCACGGACGACGAAGCGCGCCCTGCGGGAGGGTCTTCCCATCTGGAGCCTTTCCATCAGGCATGACTGACACGCCGTCAGTCACATGAGGGCAGAACGTCAGCAACCATGATCCAGATATTGCATGCACCTGTCAGTCACGGGGGAACGGAATCCGGCCGCCGAGGCCCACTGCGTGCTTCCGTGCTCAGCCTTCGAGGTACGCGTCCGGTGCGGCGACGAGGCCATCGCTTCGTCGGTCAACCGCACTCCTCGTTCCCGGTCCGGCGCGGAGTGGCGGTCGCGCCCGGGACCGGGCGGCTGTGGCCGTCGGTCGGCGCCGGGCCGTCGGACGCAGGGGAGTCACACGGTGGGGTGGTCCCGCACGCGGCAGGCCGGCACCCGCCGGGAAGCGGGACGCCGTTGGCCCGCAGCACTTCGCGGACGTCCAGGATCAGGGGGAAGACCTCCTGGTTGCGGTCCTCACCCTGCTCGTCCCACGCCCGCTGCTCGGCTTCCACGGCCATGCGGTCCTCGGCGAACACCCGCTCGGTGAAGCGCCTGATCAACGGCCAGGCCAGATGAAGGACGCCGGGCACCCGGGGCTTCTCGATCATGAGCAGCCCGTAGGCGCGGCAGGTGCGCTGCTCGGCGTCCTCGGGCACGTACGCCGCCCAGAGGCGGAACGCGGGACGCTCGGCGTTCTCCGGGACCAGGTCGAGCGTCTGGTACGGGTATTCGGTCCGGATGGTCATCACGTCGGCGGAATCGCCGCCGCGCAGGCCCTCGCCGGCCAGCAGACCGGCACCGAGGTTGCGCTTCCCGCCGGCATGGGTGAACAGGTACCTGGCCTCCACGGACCGTGCGGACGTCCGGTGTTCCAGCAGTTCGGGGTGGAGTCTGCCGACCACGCCCCGGTGGAGGAACTGGTGGTTCATGTCGAGCAGGTTCTCGTGCATGAACGAGTAGTGGCAGCGTACCGACCGGGAGAAGGTCATGGTCCGGTACCGGGGCGAGCCGAACGCCGGCAGCACGGGCAGCGCGGTGGCCGATGCCTTCCCCGGGTCGCCGGGAAACACGTACACCAGGCCGTAGGCCTCCTGGACGGGGTAGCCGCGCACGCCGCGCGGCGGCCGGCCGTCGCCCTTGGACAGGTAGGGGATCTGCGAGATCCGGCCGTCTCCCCGGTAGGCCCACGCGTGGTAGCAGCAGCGGAGCACCTCACCGTCCACGACTCCCATGCTCAGCGGCACCTGCCGGTGGGCGCACCGGTCCTCCAGCGCGTGGACCGTGCCGCTCTCGCCACGGTAGAGCGCGATGCGTTCACCGGCGAAGGCGGTGGCGATCACCCGGCCCCTGCGCACGTTCCTCGACAGGGCGACCGGATACCAGTGGTCGGGGTTCGCCCCGAGACGCCTCAGGTCCACGGGACCGGGACCCGGGTCGTGGCGTCCTCGGGGGCGCCGGTGTCCACCGGCTGCGTCGACGTCGGTGTCGGTCATACGTCTCCCCTCGTCCACCGGACGGCACCCCGCCCATGCTGACCGCCGCCCGCCGCCATGGCCCGCCCAGCACGTCCGGACGGGTGAGCGGCACGTCGGCTCCGGCGGCCCGCGCACCCGAAGGTCCCGGTCCCGGCCGCCGACCGCGTGCCGCGCGGCACAGACCGCCGGCGCGGTGGCCGCCTTCCGGTCCCGCCTCCGTACTCGCCGTCTCCCCGGTCGCCGGCCTCACCCCGTATCGCGGACCACCCGGCGTCCATCTCCGATCGCGATGACCGATATCCCGAACCATCGCGGCGAGGGAGGAAGAAGCGAGGGGCGGATCACGCTGAGGCCTGTGCGACGGCATCGAGGAAGCTGCCGGCCGTTCCCCAGCACGTCCGCCCGCGCCGGTCCCCCGGCCCGCTCCTTCAAGAAGGCGCACATGTCCGCATCGTCCGAGCTCAGGACCCCGCACCGGCCCGCGACCGCCCCGCACGGCGTACCGGGGTGGCTGGTCGCGCTGCTGGCCGTCGCCTCCGGCATGACGGTCGCCAACCTCTACTACGCCCAGCCCCTGCTGTCCTCGCTGAGCGGTGTCTTCCACACCAGCACGGCCACCACCGGCACGCTGATCACGCTCACCCAGGTCGGCTACGTGATCGGCATGCTCTTCCTGGTCCCGCTCGGCGACCGGCTGGAGAAGCGCAGCCTGGTCACCGTCCTGCTGACGGTCACGACGCTCGCCCTCGTCGCGGCGGGGCTCGCCACCGGCTTTCCCATGCTGCTGATCGCCTCGCTGGTCAGCGGGGCCACCTCGGTCGTCGCCCAGATCCTCGTGCCGTTCGCCGCCGGCCTCGCGCCCGACCACGCCCGCGGCCGCGTCGTCGGCCGGGTGATGAGCGGACTGCTCACCGGGATCCTGCTCTCCCGCACCCTGAGCAGCGTGGTGTCCGACCTCGCCGGCTGGCGCGTCGTCTTCCTCGGCTCCGCCGCCCTGATGGCCGTGCTCGCGCTGGCCCTGCGGCTTGCCCTGCCCCGGCACGCGCCGACCACGGCCCTGCCGTACCACCACGTACTGCGCTCCACCGTCCGGCTGGTGCGCACGCACCCGGCACTGACGCGGCGCGGTCTCTACCAGGCGGCGATGTTCGGCGCCTTCAGCGCCTTCTGGACCACGGTCTCCTTCGTGCTGACCGGCCCCCGCTTCGACTACTCCCCGATCGGGGTCGGCGTGTTCGCCCTCGTCGGCGCGGCCGGCGCGGCCGTGGCTCCGTTCGCCGGCCACTGGGCCGACCGCGGGCTCGTCCGCCCGATCACCGGCGCAGCCTTCCTGGCGGCCGCGCTGGCCTTCGCGCTCGCCGGGTTCGGCGGGCACAGCATCGTGCTGATCGCCGTGGCCGCGATCGTCATCGACATGGCCGTGCAGACCACCCTGATCCTCGGCCAGCACACGGTCTACCAGCTCGACCCCGCCGCGCGAGCCCGCCTCAACAGCGCCTTCATCGCCATGTTCTTCGTCGGTGGCGCGGTCGGCTCCCAGCTCGGCTCCGCCGTCTACCACGCCGGCGGCTGGACCGCCCTGACCGTCCTCGGCGCCGCTCTTCCCCTGATCGCGCTCGTCCACTGGACCACCGAGCGCCGACCTCGCACGGCGGCCGAGCCGGACACCGCGAACCCGTGACACCGGCCGGCAGCCGGGAAGCCACGGCAAGGGGTCCGCGCAGCGAAGATCGGCGCCGGGCCGCCCTCGCGCCGGACGGAACGCCGCTGGACCGGGAGCGGATGATGGATCTGCGGCAGATGGAGGTCGTCGTCGCGGTGGCGGACACCGGCGGGTTCACGGCGCAATCACGCCGGCCGCACGTGGTCCAGTCCGCCGTGTCCAGCACGGCGCACGTCCTCGCGGGTCGGCCGGGCCGCCGTGCCCTCGTAGGCGGGCGCAGTGCGCCGGGAGATCCGCGCCTTCGAACGCGAACTGGGCACCCCCCTTGTTCGGCCGCACCACGCACCGTGTCCCCCTCACCCCGGCCGGTGAGTCGTTCGTCCCCGCCGCCCGTGCGACGCTCCGGGCCGCCGAACTGGCCCGGGAGGCCGTCGACGCCGTACGGGGGCAGCTGTGCGGGCGGGTGACGGTCGGCACGATGCAGGGGGTGTGGGCGGGGCTCCACCACGCCCTGGCCGCGCTGCGTGCGGAGCATCCGGGCGTGGTCGTGCGGCTGCGGCAGGCGGCCGTCGCCGACATCCGGCAGGCACTGCGCGAGGGCACCGTGGATCTGGCGGTGGTGGCGCCGGACCGCCGGCCGCAACGGGGGCTCGCGACCCGGCTGCTGTCCCGCGAGGACATGGTGCTGCCGGCGGCGCCCCGGAGGGCGCTCGCCGAGGCGGCGCCGAACGGCGAGGTCCGGCTCGCCGACGTCGCTCGGTTGCCCCTGGTGGACTTCACCCCCGGCTGGGCCATCCGCTACACGGTGGACCGGGTCTTCCGGGCCGCGGGCGTCGACCGCAGCGCCACGTTCGAGGTGAACGGCATCGGCGCGGCGGCCGAGCTGGTCCGCAACGACCTGGGCGTCTGCATCATGCCCGAGTCGATCGCGGACCGCCTCCCCGATCTGCCCCGGTACCGGTCCGACCGGCATGCGCCGCACTGGAAGATCATGGTGGTACGGCCGCCCGGCGAGGCCCCGCCGGCGGTCGCCGCGCTGCTGCGCCACAGCACCTGCCGTCACCCCGCTTTCCGTTCCGGCTACGGCATGCCGCCCGGCGAACACCGCGCCCGCCGGGCGGCACGAGCCTGCTCGCGCGCGGGCGGCTGACGCCCCGGTGAGCCCGCCGGAGCACTTCAGGCGGTCGGCCGGGGCGACGGGTGCCGGGCCATGAGGTGTTCGATCAGGGCGAGCAGGACCTCGCGGCCGTCGGCCGGTTCGCGTGCGTCGCACATCACGACAGGGACCTGCGGGTCCAGGTCCAGGGCGGTGCGGACCTCCTGGGGCGTGCGGTCGCGGACGTTGTGGAAGCAGTTGACCGCGACGACGAACGGGATGCCGCGGCTCTCGAAGAAGTCGATGGAGGCGAAACTGACCTCCAGGCGGCGGGTGTCGGCCAGCACCACCGCTCCCAGGGCGCCGTGCACCAGGTCGTTCCACATGAACCAGAAGCGTTCCTGGCCGGGGGTGCCGAACAGGTAGAGCACCAGTTCGTCGCTGATGGTGATGCGTCCGAAGTCCAGCGCCACGGTGGTGGTGGTCTTGGCGCCGACGCCGGCCAGGTCGTCCACTCCGACGCTGGCACGGGTCAGGTACTCCTCCGTGTGGAGGGGGGCGACCTCGCTGACCGCGCCGACCATGGTGGTCTTGCCGACGCCGAAGCCGCCGGCGACCAGGATCTTCACGGCCTGGGCCGTCTGCGCCGGATCAGAGCCCGCGGAGCCCATTTCTCACCGCCTCAAGGATGGTCATGTCGGGGAGGTTGCCGTTCTGCGCGAAGGCCAGGGGCGGCCGGGCCCGTACTCGCCCGGCGTCGATCAGGTCACCGATGAGGATCTTGGTCACCGAGACCGGCAGGTCCAGTTCGGCGGCGATCTCGGCCACCGCGACCGGCCCGTGCGCGCACAGCCGCAGGACGGTGCGGTGTTCCGGCTGCAGTGCCTGCCGGTCGGCCGCGGGGTCCGCGCCGACGACGGGCAGTGCCGTGATCAGGGTGATCAGGGTCAGGTCGTCACGGCCGGCGGTGGTGCGGCCGCCGGTGATGGTGTAGGGGCGGACCAGCGGTTGGTCGGCGTCGTCGTCGAGCTCCTCCGTCCAATGCCTCATGCCCCGGCCCCGGGACCGGCGGGCGGGGTCGGTGCGGACTGCGGGGTACGTGCGTCGGTGCCCAGCTTCTGGCCCACCTGCTGGACCAGCGTGTGCATGGCGACCGCCATCACTTCGGCATCGACCTCCTGGGAGGCGACGACGGCCAGGTGGGTGCCCCGGCCGGCCGCGGTGACGAACAGCCACAGGTCGGCCATCTCGACGATGACCTGGTGGACCGGACCGCCCCGGAAGAGCTGCCCGACGCCACGGGCCAGGCTCTGCTGACCGGTGGCGATCGCGGCCAGGCGCTCCGCCTCGGAGCGCTCGATGGTTTTCGAACGGCTGATCACCAGACCGTCGTCGGACAGCACGACGGCATGCCGGGTGCCGGCGACCTGGTCGACCAGTCCGTCGAGGAGCCAGTCCAGGTCTGCGTCGGTGGCGATGGTTCGCTGAGTCATCCTCGGTCTTCCGTCGTGGAGGGATCGGGCTGGTCGGCGCCGGGCTCGGACGGCCGGGCGCCTGCGGCGCGGTTCTTGCGGGACTGCCGCTGGAAGGCGCCGATGGTGGCGCCGGAGCGGGCCGGGGCGGTGGGCGGGTCCTGGGAGGCCGGGGGCTCCTGCGGGGTCGGCACCCGCAGCTCGGCCACCAGACTGGCCTGACGCGTCCGGCGAGGCAGCGGGGCGGGTCCGGCCGGCGCCTCCGGCGTGGCCGGCGGGTCCGCGGGGGCCGGCGCGGGCGCGGTGACGTCGGCCATCGCCCGTCCCCGCGACCGCACCGGCAGGCCGTACGGGCCGTCCGCGCGCTGCGAGCCGTCCGCCGGGCGGGGGTCGACGGGCCCGCGCGGCGGAGGGAGGGCGGCACCGGTGTCGTCCGGCGACGGGCTGTCGGCGGCGTCCGCCACCGACCGGGGCCGTTCGGCCACCAGGGCCTGCGGGACGAGGACGATGACGCGGGTGCCGCCGAACGCCGACGGCCGCAGTTCCACCTGCAGGCCCAGGCCCGCAGACAGGCGGGCCACCACGTACAGGCCCAGGCGCACGTCGTCGGCGCGGGTCATCACGTCCAGCTGCGGGGGCGTGTGCATGAGGGCGTTGACGGCCTCGTACTGTTCGGCGTCCATGCCCAGCCCGCGGTCCTCGATCTCCACCGCGATGCCCCGGCTGACCGGCGCCGCCTTGATCTCGACGGGGGTCGGCGGCTTGGAGAACGCGGTCGCGTTCTCCATCAGCTCGGCCAGGATGTGGATCAGCGGTCCCACCGCTCGCTCGGAGACCCATGGGCGGCCCTCGACGTCGATCGCGATGCGCCGGTAGTCCTGCACCTCACCCTGCGCGGCGCGCAGGACGTCCAGCAGCGGCACCGGTCTGCGCCAGTGGCGCCGCGGCTGGCCGCCGCCGAGGATCACCAGGTTCTCCTCGTAGCGGCGCAGCCGGGCGGTGAGGTGGTCCAGGTCGAACAGCCCCTCCAGCAGCTGCGGGTCCTCGTGCCGGCGCTCCAGCTCGTCCAGCTTCTTCAGCTGCAGGCCGATCAGCAGCTGGGTGCGGCGCGCGATGCGCTGCAGCAGCCGCTCGAAGCCACGGTGCTGCTCGGCCTGGCGCACCGCGGTGTGCACCGCGCTGCGGCTGGCGGTGTTCAGCGCGCGGCTCAGTTCGCCGAACTCGTCCGACGCCGGGGTCAGCACCGGCACCTCGGCGTCGACGTCCACGTCCTCGCCCCGTTCGAGCCGGGCGACCACCTGCGGCAGCCGCTGCCCCAGGTCCTGCGCCTGGTCGCGCAGCGCCGAGACCCGTCGGCGCAGTGTCGCGGTCAGCCGCCAGGTCACCAGCACGACCAGGGTGATCGCGAACAGGCCCAGGGCGGAGGCGGAGAACAGGAACAGCCGCAGCCGTCCCACTTCGGCGGCGCCGGCGGCGCTGGAGACACCGAAGTGGACGCGGGTGAGCTCGTTCAGCCCGCTGATCGAGGCGTCCGTCGCGGCCCGCCACTGGGCCCGGGCCCGCGGCAGCGCCGCACCGTCACCACCGACGGCGGAGGCCTGCAGCCGTTCCTCGACGGCGACCCGGCTCTTCCACGCCTTGCTGTCGGTCATCTCCCCGTACATCCGGCTCTCCGCCGGGGTGAGGTTCGGCGCCACGCGCGCGTCCAGCAGGTACTCGTGGGTGCCGATGGCGTCGGTGACCAGGTCGTAGTCCTCGGCCGACAGTCGGCCCGACGCCCAGCCCCGGGCGAGCAGCGCGTCCTCGCGGCCAATCATGTCCATGACCCCGTTGATGTCGAACAGGACCTGCGCCAGGCCGGTCACCTCGCCGTTGGTGCCGTGGGACAGCACGGCGAAGACCTTGATGCTGGCGTCGACGGCCTCGGTGTAGTAGGCGAACGCGTGGTCCTGGCCCACGGTGCCGGCGTCCACCGCACGGCGTTCCCGTGCGAGCCGGCCGGTCGCCTTCGCCGTCCGGGCGAGCGCGTCGTCGAGCCCTTGCTGACCGCCGCCGGTGTCCAGCGAGGCCAGCGGCCGGAAGGCCTTGACCGCCCGGTCGGTGACCGTGCGCTGCCGGACCAGGGCCGCCCGGGCCGTCCGGGGCGAGGCCAGCGCCTCCGCGGTCAGCCGCCGTTCCTGCTCCAGAGCGCTGAACAGGGCCGCGTTCACCGGGGCGACGGTCATGCTCAGGTTCTGCTGGGCGTTCAGTTTGCGGTACTGGTCGCCGAGTCGGTACGTGGCCACGCCCCACAGCGCGACCAGCGCCACGCTCGGCACGAGCAGCAGCACCAGCAGCACCGTGCGCAGCGGCAGGCGGCGTTCACCGGCCGTCGACGGCTGCCTGTCGGTCGGGCCCGTCCGTCGGCGGCCGGCCCGCGAACCGTCCGCTCCGCGGCGTCCGATCCTGCTCGATCCACTCACGCGCGAGACACTCTCCTCGTCACTGTTCAGCCGTACTGTGACGAGATCGCGCCAGGCAGTAGCGGTTGGTGGCCTGATATTAGCCATAGAGCGTCCTGATGCCGAAAGTCCATTCGGCGACGCACGCGAAGGGAGCGCCGGCAAAGTCGATCTATTGCCTCGTGACGGGATATCGCTCCCTGTGCTCCCGCCCCGACGGCCGACCGGTCCGGGTGGACAGCCGGGCCGTCGACGCCGGGCGCGGGTCGGCGGGATGGCGCTCGTTCCGGGCCGGGAGCCGACGCCGGTGAACCCGTCGCGCGGCTGCGCACACCGTTCGCAGGCGCCGGAGACCACCGCGACCGCATGTCCGGGGCGCGGGGGCCGGGCGCGGGGCGCGGACACGGGCACGGAAGGCCGGGGGTACGGAAGGCCGGGCGCGGGCAACGGAAGGCCGGGGGCACGGCAGGCCGGGCGTGGGGCGCGGACACGCGGGGCGTCGGGCACGGTCACCCCGTGGAGGGACGCGCGGGCGCCGCACGCGACGGCGGGGCGCTGCCCCGGGCACGGGATGTCCGGAGGGCAGCGGCGGACGAGCCGCTCGCCTACCGGAGGACGAGTCGGCCCACCCTGCCGGGGGTGTGGGCAGGGGCGTGCGGGCGTGCGGGACCTATACGGCCGACGAGCGGGAGGCGGGGAAGCGGCGGCGCTGCCAGGCCTGCTCGATGTGGGCGGCCATGGCGCGGGCGGCGCCCTCGGCGTCGCGGGCGGCCAGCCGTTCCACGATGCGCCGGTGTTCGGCGTTCGCGGTCGCGCAGGCCCTCTCGTCGGGGGTGCCGTTGTAGAGGCTGGTGGTCCGTGCCTGGGTGTGCACGATCCGGACGAAGGACTGCCCCAGCCGGTTGCCTGACGCCTGCATGACGGCCGCGTGGAAGGCCACGTCGGTCTCGATGAACCGCTGCGGGGTGCGGGTCTCCCCGTCCATCCGGTCCAGCACCTCCTGGATGGCGCGCAGGTCGGCCTCGTCGGCCACCGCGGCCGCCTGGGCGGCCATCTGCGACTCCAGCGCCGAGCGGATCCCGACCAGCTGGTCGAGGACGACGAGTTCGTCGTCGTGCTGGAAGGTCGCCGCGAGCACCACCGGGTCCAGCAGGTTCCACTCCTCCTGGGCGGCCACCGTGGTCCCCGAGCCCTGGCGGGCGTGGACCAGGCCCTTGGCCTCCAGCGCCTTCACGGCCTCCCGGACGGTGGTGCGGCTGACCCCGAAGGTCTCGCACAGCTCCGGCTCGGACGGCAGCGCCGAGCCGGGCGGGAAGAAACCGGCGACCACCCGGTCGGTCAGCGTCGACAACGGCGTGCGCGAGAGTCCGCGTCCCCGCGGCCGATCCGCCGTTCGTATGGAGGCAGGGACTGCACGGCAGCCCGGCCGAGGGTGAGGCCGCGGTCCTGCGGATCCGCACCAACAGGGGGGCGAAGGGGTCGCCATGGCGCCGCGCCGCGGCACCGCCGTCATGCTCGCCGATCTCCTGGACCGCGTACTGCGGGAGGAGCTGGTGGGCCAGGACCCGCTGCAGCGCGAGTGGCTGTGGCACCGGATGTGGGAGCTGGACCGTACCGAGGAGCTCCCCCTCTATCTGCTCGGCCTGGTCGACACCGCGCTGTGGGACCTGGCGGGACGGCTCGCCGGCCTGCCCACCTGGCAGTTCCTCGGCGGCTACCGCACCTCCATCCCGGCCTACGCCTCCACGGTCACCCACTCCTCGACCGAGGAGTACCTCGACATCGCCGGCCAGGCCCTGGAGCTCGGCTACCCAGCCATCAAGCTGCACGCCGCCCAGCCGCCGGCCTGACCGGCGCGGCCCGCGGGGCCCGGTTCCACGCCCGCGCCTCCGCAGGCGTGGAACCGGGCTCACGCGGGCGCGTCAGTGGCCGCCGACGAGGAGTTCGTAGTCGCCGATCAGGTCACCGAGCAGGGTGCCGGCCGTGAGGTCGCTGGGGACGTGGCCGGCCATGTAGAGGCGGGAGTAGAGCACTTCGTCCTGCATCCACCGGTAGTCCGCCGCGCGGTGCGGGGAGAGGGCGCCGAGGAAGGTGACGGCCGCCGCGGCACGGGTGGCGTGGCGGGAGGGGTAGGAGTAGGGGCCCTTGGCACCGGGCTTGAGGTGTTTGTCCCGGCGCAGGCTCGGGTCCAGGACGAAGGGGGCCGGCTGCCGGTCCCGGGCGGCGACCCGGTCGCTGATCGTCTTGGCCAGTTTCAGGGCCGCCTTGAGTTCGGCCTTCTCCGCCGCACCGCGCCGGGCGGGGATCAGTTCGCGCTGGTCGTGCAGGTAGAGCTTCCAGATGTCCTTCTTGCCGTGGAGTTCCAGCCAGGTGGCGGCCTTCTCCCCGGCGGCGGTGCGGGTCCCGGCGAGTCGCTGCACCTGGTGGAGTTCGGTGGTGCGCTCGGCCGCCGCGGGCGGTGCGGGGACCTGCCGGGCGGCCCAGGCGGCGAACGCCCGGTCGTCGCGAGTGGTGCCGTGCGCCTTCTTCCACTGGGCGAACAGGGCGTCGGCCTTGCCGCGCTGGGCCGCCGCCTGCTTGCCGATCCCGGCGGTCTCGGCGTCGGTGAAGAGGGTGGGCGGCGGGTTCTGCCTGATCCGTTCGGTGGCTCCGGGCTTCTTCTTCCCGGAGGTCGAGGCGGCGGCCGGGTACAGCAGGCCGAAGGCGGCGGCGGCTACGGCGAGCAGCGCGATCACGGCGTAGGGCCAGCGGATACCGCGCGGGGCTTTCATGCGGCGGAGGTCCTTTCGAGGAGGGGTTCCGTACGCGTCCGCACGGTGAAGTGGGTGCGGGCGAGGCGGCGTACGTCGTTGTCGGGCAGGCCGGGGGTGAGCAGGGAGCGGCCCACGACGTACTTGCTGAGCGACACCGGGCGGGCCCCCAGGCGCAGCAGCAGCCGGTCGGCGACGGCCGGCCGCGCGCCTCCCTTGGTCTCCACCAGCACCTGCCCGGGGTCGAGGGCGGCGCCGCGGTCGCCGTGGTGGCAGGTGAGGGCGGAGTCGAGGGTGACGCGGGTGCCGTGGTCCAGATCGGCGAGGGCGGCGCGGACGTAGCGGATCTCGGCGGAGGGAGACAGGTCCGCGGCCGTGACGGGGATGCCGGACCGTTCCAGCACCTCGTCCACGAAGGCCGCGGCCTGCCCGCCCAGTTCGCCGTAGGCGGCGGCCGGGACGCGCAGTGCGTGCTTGACGGTGGCGCCGCGGCCGTCCTTGGTCTTCACCTCCACCCGGCACAGTCCGTCCTCCGCGTACAGGCGGGTGCGGACCTTCCAGCGGCGGCGCCGGCCCTGGACGTGGGCACGCCAGGCGGCCAGCCGCTCGGTGTCGAAATAGGTGCTGAGGTAGCTCGTCGTACGGCGTCCGGCGAGGTCGAGGACGTGGTGGCGGTCGGCGAGCAGCCGGACGGCGTCGCGGGCCCGGTCCAGGGGGACCAGGTACTTGCGGTCGGTGCGGTGCTGCAGCGCGGCGGCCGCGTCGACCTCGGCGAGCGCGGCGCCCCGCAGGGCGGACAGACCGAGCGCGGCCGTGAGAGCGGACGCCTGCGTCACGACGACGTCACCCGCTCACGCGGCTCGGTCTCCGGGGCGGTGGCGGGCTCGTCCGGTGGAGCCGGGTAGCGGGCGGAGACCCGGGTGGTCTCCCGTACGTAGTCGACCTCGTCGACGACCACGGACAGCGGCGCCTGCCCGAAGCGGAACGCGACGTCCTGCGCGATCAGGGAGGGGTCGTCGTAGATCCGGTCCAGCGTGAGCTTCACGCTGCGGGTCGGCGGCCGGTACGACCTGGGGTCGTCGACCACCAGGACCGCGAGGAGCACCAGCACGGCCAGCGAGACGACCAGCCAGCTGTCGCGCTGCGGCAGCCCGGTGCACAGCGCGATGACCAGCGCGACGAAGGTGTAGGCGACGTCGCGCAGGGTGAACGCCGCGCTGCGCAGCCGGACCAGGGAGAGGATGCCGAACAGCCCGAACCCCACCCCGGCCGGGAACTTCCCGGCGCTGATCGTGCTCATCGCGGCGAACAGGCCGACGTTCAGCGCGACCAGGACCAGCGGCATCGCCGGTACGCTGGGCCGGCGCCGGTGGAGCCACCCGACCAGGACCAGCAGGGCGACGACGTCCAGGCCGCCGCGGGTCGTCAGGTCCGTGGGGGCGATATGGGCGGTGATGCCCTTGGCGGCGAGCATCGAGGCCGCTGCGTGCATGGCTGTCCCTTCCGTCACGGCACGTCGGACGGCGGGCCGGTCGCGGCCCGCGGAGCACCGCGACGCGAACGACGGTAGGGACGGCACATGAACAGACCATGAAGCCTTCTCTCCGCACCCGGAGCCTCGCCTCCGGACCGTCTCCACCGCCCGGGGCCGGTGCCGGAGCCGGGGCCGCGGGCGGGTTAGCCTGGCCGGCATGCACTACCTGGTCGTCGACGACGAGACGCGCCTCACCGACCTGGTCGTCCGCTACCTCGGCGAGTCCGGCCACAGCGCCGAAGGCCGCTACGACGGCCCGGCCGGACTGGCCGCCGCCCGCGATCCCCGCGTCGACGCGGTCGTCCTGGACGTCATGCTGCCCGGCATGGACGGGGTCGAGGTGTGCCGCACACTGCGCGCCGAGGGCATCGACGTGCCCGTGATCCTGCTGACCGCACGCGGCGCGATCAGCGAGCGGGTCGCCGGACTGGACGCCGGCGCCGACGACTACGTGGTCAAACCCTTCGCCATGGAGGAGCTGATGGCCCGGCTGCGGGCCCTGTCCCGGCGCCGCCCGGACAGCTCCGGCCGCCTCCGGGTCGGTGATCTGGTCCTGGACCCCGAGCAGCAGCGGGCCTGGCGCGCGGACACCGAACTCGACCTCTCCCGCCGCGAGTTCGACGTCCTGCGGGTGCTGATGGAGAACGCCGGCCGGGTCGTGACCCGCCACCTGCTGCTCGACGAGGTCTGGGACGGCGAGACCGACCTGCGCAGCAACGCCATCGACGTCCACGTCTCCAAGGTGCGCGCCAAGGTCGACCGCGCCTTCGGCCGTACGACGATCACGACGCTGCGCGGACGCGGTTACCGCCTGGAGACCGCGCCGTGAGGGCGCGCGGCCGGCTGCGGGCCCGGCTGCGCAGGCTGCCCGTCGTCACCCGCCTGGTGCTGGCTGTCGCCGTCACCATGTCGCTGGTCCTGACCGGGACCGCCGGGCTGGTCTACTGGCGGGTCAAGACCGCTCTGGACCAGCAGCTCAACGACGACCTCACCACCTACCGGAGCAGTCTCGACCAGGCCGTGGGCGCCGGAGCGCAGCTCCCGCCCGGCCCCAGCGGCAGCCTCCGGCAGGTCCTCGACGGACAGGGCCGCGTCCTGCGGTCCAGTGACGCCCTGCGCCAGCAGCCGCTGCTCACCCCCGCCGAGCTGAACGCCGTCGCGAGCGGTGCCACCGTCCGGCGTGACGTCGGCTCCCTGCTGCCCATCACCGCGGACACGCTGCGGCTGCAGGCCAGGCGCGTGACGGCGGACGGCCGGACCCGGATCGTGGTCGCCGCCGTCCGGCGCGGCCACCGCGACGAGGCGCTGCGCGAACTCCTCGCCCAGCTCGCCTTCGCCTCCGCGCTGACCCTGATCGCCGCTTCCTACGTCGGCTACCGCACGGCCCGCGCCGCGCTGCGCCCGGTCGAGCGCTACCGCGGCGGGGCCGCCGCCCTCGCCGACGGCTCCCCGAACACGCGGCTCGACGTTCCCGCCGACCGGGACGACGAGATAACCCGGCTCGGGCACACCCTCAACCACATGCTCGACCGCCTGGCGGCGTCCGCCGAACGCGAGCGCCGGTTCGTCGCGGACGCCAGCCACGAACTGCGCACCCCGCTGACCCTGATGCGCGCCGAGCTGGACGTCGCGCTGCACCGCCCCCGCTCCGCCGGGGAGCTCACCGAGACCCTGCGCTCCGTGGACACCGAGGTGCAGCGGCTGATCGACCTCTCCAACGCCCTGCTCGACCTGGAGGAACTCGGCAGCAGCCGGCACCTCACCCGTTCCTCCGTACGCCTGTCCGATCTCGTCGGGGCCGCCGTCGCCCCGCACCTGCGCACCGCCGAGCGGGCCGGGCGGGCCGTGCGCGTCGAGGCGGCCGACACGGACATCGACGCCGACGCCCGCTGGCTGCGGCCCGCCATCGGCAACCTGCTCGACAACGCCCTGCGCCACGGCACCGGGACCGTCCGCCTGACGGCCGCCGTCCACGACGGGCGGCTGCGGCTGCGCGTCACGGACGAGGGGCCCGGTTTCCCGCCCGGGTTCCTGCCGCGGGCGTTCGACCGGTTCGCCCGCGCCGAGGCGAGCCGCACCGGCGAGGGCTCCGGCCTGGGACTCGCCTTCGTCCAGGCGGTGGCCGTCGCCCACGGCGGCACCGCGCACGCCGAGAACACCGGGCACGGCAGCGCCGTCACCCTCGACCTGCCCTGCTGAGCGGCGCACCGGCCGGTCGACGGGCGGGATTCAGCTCACGGGTCCGCCGTCGACGAGCCGTCTCAGCGAGGGAAGCAGGGCATCGAGGTCCTGCGCGGTGCGGAAGGCGACGATCGTGGTGCCGCCCGCGTCGGCGGCGCCCTCGCGCGTGGAGGGCGCCGGGAAGAGCGCGAGGACCTCGCTCATCGCCTCGTCCATCTCCGCCACCGGTTCTCGGGACTCCCCCCGCAGCCAGCGGCGCAGCACGTGGTTGTGGGCCGCGACCACGGAGGCGGCCATGAGTTCCGCCTTCAGGGAGGCCGAGGTCGTCGGATCCCCCATCCACTCCGCGATGAACTCGCGGAACAGCCGCTGGTAGCGCGCGACGCTGGCGATCTCCCGGTCGCGCAGGGCCGGCACCTTGCTGGTGAGCCCGTAGCGCCGCCGCGCGAGGTCGCCCTCCTCGATGTAGTGCAGCAGGACCAGGCGGACCGCGTCGGACACGGCGACCAGCGCGGTGCTGTGGCTGGAGGTCGCCAACCGGTCCCTGATCAGTTCCAGCAGCCGGTCGTGATCGGGGAAGATCACCGCTTCCTTGGACCGGTAGTGCCGGAAGAACGTCGTCCGTCCCACTCCGGCCCGTTCTGCGATGTCGTCGACGGTCGTCTGCTCGTATCCGCGCTCGTCGAAGAGCGCGAAGGCGGCGTTCGCCAGCCGGATCCGCGCGGGTTCCTTGCTCATGACCGCCCATCCTTCCCTGACCCGAGACCCGGTGCCCACTTGCCCACCGCAATGGTACTGAGTACCGTCTACAAAGTATTCAGTACCGAAGGAGGTCGGGGCGTGAGTTCCGCTGCAGAGAGCGAGTCCGGACTGCCCATCCGACCGGTGTACGACGGCTGGTCGCCGGCGGGTTCCGGCGCGGACACCGAGCTGGGCGCGCCGGGGCGGTTCCCGTTCACCCGGGGCGTGTATCCGTCCATGTACACCGGCCGCCCCTGGACGATGCGGCAGTACGCCGGCTTCGGCACGGCGAAGGAGTCCAACGAGCGCTATCACGAGCTGGTGAACGCGGGCACCGGCGGTCTGAGCGTGGCCTTCGACCTGCCGACGCAGATGGGCTACGACTCCGACGAGCCCATCGCCCGGGGCGAGGTCGGCAAGGTCGGCGTGGCCGTCGACTCGATCGAGGACATGCGGACCCTGTTCCAGGGGCTGCCGCTGGACAAGGTGTCGACGTCGATGACGATCAACGCCCCGGCCTCGACGCTGCTCCTGCTCTACCAACTCGTCGCCGCCGAGCAGGGCGTCGCCGGCGATCAGCTGACCGGCACGATCCAGAACGACGTGCTCAAGGAGTACATCGCCCGCGGCACCTACATCTTCCCGCCCCAGCAGTCCCTGCGGCTGATCAGCGACATCTTCGCCTACTGCCACCGGGAGCTGCCGCGCTGGAACACGATCTCCATCTCCGGCTACCACATGGCCGAGGCGGGTGCGACACCCGTGCAGGAGATCGCCTTCACCCTCGCCAACGCCAAGGAATACGTGCGCACCGCGATCGCCGCCGGCCTGGACGTCGACGACTTCGCCCCGCGGCTGTCGTTCTTCTTCGTCGCCCGGACCACCCTGCTGGAGGAGATCGCGAAGTTCCGCGCCGCGCGCCGCATCTGGGCCCGCGTCATGCGCGACGAGTTCGGCGCGAAGAACCCCAAGTCGCAGATGCTGCGCTTCCACACGCAGACCGCGGGCGTGCAGCTGACCGCGCAGCAGCCCGAGGTCAACCTCGTCCGGGTCGCCCTGCAGGGGCTGGGCGCGGTACTCGGCGGCACGCAGTCCCTGCACACCAACTCCTACGACGAGGCCATCGCGCTGCCCACCCAGAAGGCGGCCCGGCTCGCCCTGCGCACCCAGCAGGTGATCGCCTACGAGACCGACGTGACCAAGACCGTCGATCCGTTCGCTGGGTCCTACGTCATGGAGTCGATGACCGACGACATCGAAGCCGCGGTGGTGGAGCTGATCCGGGCCGTCGAGGACCGGGGCGGCGCCGTGGCCGCGATCGAGCAGGGCTTCCAGAAGTCCGAGATCGAGAAGTCCGCGTACCGCATCGCCCAGGAGATCGACCACGGGGAGCGCACCGTCGTCGGGGTCAACAAGTACGTGCTCGACGAGGAGGAGCCCTACGAGCCGCTCCGGGTCGACCCGCAGATCGAGATCGACCAGTGCGAACGCCTCGCGAAGCTCCGCGAGGACCGCGACAAGGACGCCGTCGAGCGCGCCCTCGACGCCGTGCGGGAGGCCGCCCGGGGCACGGACAACGTGCTGCCCCCGATGCGCGAGGCGCTGCGGCAGCGCGCCACCGTCGGCGAGGTGTCCCACGCCCTTCGCGACATCTGGGGCGTGCACGTCCCCCACGACACTTTCTGACCATCAAGGCTCGGGTGAGACAACCAGTGAACGACATCGACATCCGCACGACCGCGGGCAAGCTCGCGGATCTGCAGCGCCGTATCGACGAAGCGACGCACGCCGGCTCCGCACGCGCCGTGG